>NZ_JBHXSO010000050.1:0-19311 GCF_042714775.1 Streptomyces sp. NPDC058691
GAATGGCCAGCCCCGGAGGCCCCGAACCCGGCACCCAACGAAACGCGCGCCGGGGTCACTGACTTCACAGGGCACACGGGCGGGAGGGCGGGGAAAAAAACCTAACCGGAACGCACGCGCAGCGCGGCTCAGGGGCGGAGCCGCACCGCAACCCCCACGCCCGCCAGGCCCAGCGCAGCCAACGGCAGGAAGACCGCCGCGAAGGCGCCCGCCGCGCCGCCCAGGGCGGCGAACGTGGTGCCGGCGGCGGCGACGAGGACGACGCTGGCCAGGGCGTCGGAGACCTGGAGCGCGGCGGAGTTGGAGCCGGCCTCGGAGGGCGGCGAGAGCTTGAAGAGGATGACGCTCAGGGAGGAGATGACCAGGCCCGCTCCGAAGCCGCCCACGGCCCACGCGGCGGCCGCGCTCCAGACGGGGGCGGCGTCGAGGAGCGGCAGGGCGGCACCGGCCGTGGCGGCGGCCATGAGGAACATGCCGATGACGACGAGGCGGTCGCGGTGCGGTTCGAGGCGGGGGCGGCCCTGGATCCAGGAGCCGATGCCCCAGGTGACGCCGCCGGACGCGAGGGAGAGCCCGGCGAGGGTCGGCGACAGGTGCCGCTGGGTGACGAGCATGAGCGGCACGAAGGTCTCGGCGCCGAGGAAGGTGCCGGAGGCCACACCGCGCAGCAGCACCACCGACGGCAGCCCGCGCGCCGCGCGGAACGTGCCGCGCGGCAGCAGTCTCAGGGCGGCCGGGACGATGAGGGCCGCGCCGGCCCCCGCGAGGACCAGGGACAGCGGCCGCAGGTCCTGCCCGGCGTACTGGAGCAGGCCGGCGCCGGCCGAGACGGCGAGGGCGAGCCGGATGCGGCGGCCGTCGGGGGCGCGGCGGTCGTCCGGGGGCGGCTGGACGGGCATCCGGCGCATCGCCGGCAGGCCGATGAGCAGCGGGGGCACGATCAGGACCGGGATGACGAGGAAGACCCAGCGCCAGCCGAACTGCTCGGTGACCGTGCCCGCCACCAGCGGGCCGACGATGGAGGGCAGCACCCAGGACGCGGCGAAGCCGGCCATGACGGCGGGCCGCAGGCGTTCGGGATAGGCCAGGCCCACGACGACGTACAGCGCGACGATGACGAGGCCGCCGCCGATCCCCTGCACGGCGCGGCCGAGGACGAACGGCCACATCGACTGCGCGGCACCCGAGATCAGCAGGCCCGCGGCGAAGGCGCCGATGCCGGTGACGAGCGGCGCGAGCGGACCGCGGCGGTCCGACCACTGGCCGCTGACGACCATGGCGAACAGGGAGGTGGTGAAGTAGCCGGAGAAGGCGAAGGCGTACAGCGGCAACCCGTCCAGCTCGCGCGCGGCGACCGGCATCGCCGTGCTGACGGCGGTGGCCTCGAAGGCGATGAGCAGGACGACCGAGACCATGGCGAGGGTCAGCGCGCGGTAGCGGCTTCCGAGCACGGTGTCGGTGCCGTTGTCCGGCTCATGGAGGAGTTTGTCTGAATTGCCGGGAATCGGCTCGGCTTCGGCGGTCGTCACCCGGACAGGGTAAGGGGCGTAGGCGCATCTTGCCCCTGGCGTCCACGAAGGCCGGGGTCGGCCTTTCGGCCTAGGACCGGAGATGGTCCGCGCCGGGCCGGGAAGGCGTACGCCATGCCGCACTGCACTTCGTACGACGGAACCGAGATCGCCTACCGCGACCAGGGCGAGGGCCCGGTGCTCCTCGCGCTCGCCGGCGGGCCCGGGCGGGACGCCGCGTACCTCGGCGACCTGGCCGGGCTGGACACGGTCAGACGGCTCGTCGTCCCGGACAGCCGCGGCACCGGGGACAGCCCGCCGGCCGCCGACCCGATGGCGTACTCCTTCCCGCGGCTCGCCCAGGACGTCGAGGCGCTGCGCCGCCATCTCGGCCTGGAGCGCTTCGCGCTGCTCGCGCACGACGCCGCCGCGGCGACCGCGCAGGCGTACGCCGCCGAGTACGGCGAGCGGCTGTCCCACCTCGTCCTGGTCACACCCGGCTCGCGCCTGCAGGGCGCGCTCCCCGACGACGCCCGCGCGATCTTCGAGAGCCGGGCCGGCGAGCCCTGGTGGCCCGAAGCCGTCGCGGCGCTGGCCGAGTTGGAGACCGCCGACGACCTCGACCGGGTCCGCGAACTGCTGCTGCGGGTCGCCCCCATGGCGTACGGCCGCTGGGACGCCCCGCAGCGCGCCCACGCCGCCGACGAAGGCGCCCAGATGCACCCCGTCCCCCGCGCCGGCTTCTGGCAGGGCGTCGACGAGCAGGCCCGGCAGGCCCTCCTCGACCGGCTGCGCGACGTGCCCTGCCCGGTCCTCGTCCTCACCGGCGACCGCGACGCGGTCACCGGCATGCGGGCGGGCGAGGTCGTCGCCGACTCCTTCCCGCACGCCCGCCTGCGTCCCCTGCACGCCGTCGGCCACTACCCCTGGGTCGACGAACCCGCTCTGTTCCGCCCGGTGGTGGCGGAGTTCCTCGCGGCTCCCGGCCCTTCGTGAACGGCGTATGGCAGTCCTGTTGCGGCCCCGCCCGATCCGTTGACCCACCCCGGGCGGGGCCGCCTATGGTCGGGGTACGTCAACGACGCAAGGCCGTGTGCCCGAGTGGTTCAGGGGCTCGACTGCAAATCGAGTTACGTGGGTTCGATTCCCGCCACGGCCTCCATGACGACCGATCACCCGTCGTCCGACTCCCTGCGGCGAGATCCGGTCATGCTGCCCAGCCGGTCCAGGTGCGAGTGGACGGTGTGCTCGCCGATGCTCGGCTTGTCGGCCCCGATCTAGTTCGCCCAACCGC
The DNA here is from genome assembly GCF_042714775.1 of Streptomyces sp. NPDC058691. Classification (NCBI taxonomy): domain Bacteria; kingdom Bacillati; phylum Actinomycetota; class Actinomycetes; order Kitasatosporales; family Streptomycetaceae; genus Streptomyces; species Streptomyces sp. NPDC058691. Next base: position 2,803 of record NZ_JBHXSO010000050.1, read on the forward strand.
TCGGATCGGTCAACGGCGCACCCGATAGCGCAGGTGAAGCACCCGGTTGCCCTGAATCACCACGTCAGGATCCTCCAACAGGCGCTGCGCGTGGACCGACCCGAAGTAGCGCTTGCCGGACCCGAACACGACGGGTACGACGTCCATGCGCACCTCGTCGATCAGGCCCGCGGCAAGCACCTGGCCGCCGACGTCGCCGGCGGCGACCTCGACCATGCGGTCACCCGCAAGCTCCTGCGCCTTGGCCACGGCCGCCTCGACGCCGTCGACGAAGTGGAACGGCGCCTCGGGGTCCCAGCCCTCGGGCTCCGGCCGGTGCGTCACCACGACCACGTGGTCGATCCCGCCCGGCGGCTTCCCGTCCCAGCCGTCCGTCAGGTCGAAGACGTGGCGGCCGACGATCGTGACTCCGATCTGGTCCCAGTACGGCCGGGTGTAGTCGTAGGACGTCTGCGACACCTTCAGCACGCCGCTCTCGTCCAACGGGACGTCACCGCTGGACAACCAGTCGAACAGCGGTCCGGGCTGGTCATTCTCGTCCGCGACGAAGCCGTCCACGGACACCGAGCTGTACATGACCACCTTGCCCACGGGGGCTCTCCTCTGCTGTGAGGTGCCCCAAATTAGCGTGTCGTGAGCCCTGCGAATCGAGAGTTACGTGGGTTCGATTCCCGCCACGGCCTCCATGTCAACCGATCACTCGTCCTCCGACGGGTCGGCCGCCACGTCCTGCTCCAGTGCCAGACGGATGAGGTCGGCCCTGCGGCGGGATCCGGTCTTGCTGCCCAGCCGGTCCAGGTGTGAGTGGACGGTGTGCTCGCTGATGCTCAGCTTGTCGGCGATCTCACGATCGGTGGCGCCGTTCGAGACCAGTTCCAGGACCTGCCTCTCCCGCTCGGTGATGCGGGGAGAGTGCGCCGGCAGATACCAGCCGTTGAAGCTGGTGGAGAAGTAGCTGCGACCGGAGGCGACGGTACGGACCGCTGCCAGCAGCTCCGTTTCGTCGATCTGCTGGCTCATGTAGCCCCGGGCACCGGCCTCGATGGACGAGAACAGTTCGGCCTGTGCTTCGGAGGGCGACAGCACGACGACCGCGTGCCGGCGCTGATGCAACCGAGTGATCAGATCGATGGTGACCTTGGTGGAGGTCTGCAGGTTCAGCAGGGCCACGTCCGCACCGTCCACGTGGTAGTCATGGTCACCGATGCGCTTCACGGAGGTCACTCTGTGCAGGTCCGGTGCGGCATCGATGACGTGCTCGACGCCGCGCCGGAGAAGCGGACAGTCGGAGATAACCGCTACATGCGTCGGTCGTGAGCTCATCGCGGTTCCATGATGGACGGGACACCGGCCGCAGGGCGGGCGTCGGAGTGGACGACCGGGTGCCCCGACCGCGTGACCCCAGAATCGCCACTTTGCCGCCCACCAGCACCTCGACGTAGCCCGTCCGGGACGAAGCCCCTTGACCACAGCCCATGCGGCCGAGGCGGCCTCGCATGTCGGGTCGGATGTTCCACTCGCCCGGTTGGGGGCCCACGACGGCTTCATTTGGTCACTCTCTCCGGCTTCGGACTTGCCTCCGCCCTGCTCCGGGCACCGGCGGCCACGCCCACGCCGGCCGCCATGGCCGCGGTGGTCGCCATGACGCGCGTCCGTGGTACCGCGCGCGCCACGCGGTCGCCCACCCACCGCAGAACGGCGGTCGGGAGGAAGAATGCGTCCGCCGCGATCATCACCAGCGCGAAGAACGTCAGGCCCAGCACGACCCCGATGCCCACGTGCAGGCTTATCATGATCGCCACCATCACGGTCCTCGCACGCGTGTTGAAGAGCGTGAAGGGGAAGGCGACTTCGGCCATCACCGTGCCGTAGGTGAAGATCAGGATGACCAGGCTGCTGCTCGCGATCGCATGGGACAGGGCAGGCCACGGCGTGAAGGCTCCCACGTGCAGCGGGTAGTACAGTGCCGTGCCGTTCTGCCAGGCGGTGCCCTGGATCTTGTACCAGCCCGCGGTCGCGTAGATCAGGCACACCTCGACGGCTATCACGAGCAGCGCGCCCGCGTGCACCGCGTTGGCGGCCATGGTCATGACCGTGCGGGGCTCCCCGGCCGCAAAGCGGCGCACCAGCCACCACGCCGCCTGCCCGAGGACAAAGGCCCAGAGCAGCAACGCCCAGCCGGGGCTCAGCTTGCCCGCCCCCGTGACCAGGGCGAGTACGCCGGTGAGAAACACCCACATGACGATCCCGGCCACGTCCCGGCCGCCGTCGCGGCCGGCCGCGGCCCGCCGCGCGTCCAACGACCACACCTGACCGCAGCGCGTGAACACCAGATAGATCGCCATGACCTTGAAGACGTTGTCGCCACCGTCCGCCACCATGGGGTTGCGGTTCACGATCGCCAGCACACCGATCATGAAAAGCAGTGAGGTGGTGCGGGTCCGCCACCCGAGGAGCAGCATCACCGACACGACCATCGCCGCGGCGTAGACGACCTCGAACCACAGCCGGCCGTCATTCCACATGAGTGCGGTGAAGGCGTGGTTCACGGAGATCAGTTCGCGGCCCATGCCCCAGCTCCACGGCGCGTCCACCCCGTAGAGGTCGGCGCGGTGCAGCCACTCACGCAGCAGGAAGGCGAACCAGGCGAATGCCAGGCCGATCCGGAGGACGGCCGTCTGGTACGGCGCGATGGCACCGCTGGTGATACGTGCGACCCCGCGGCCCATGGCACGCCGCAGCCTGACGAAGGCGGACGGCACGGATGGGCGGCGTGACGTGGCCGGAGAGAATCCGGTCACTTGCGATCCTCGGCCTTGACTGTCCACCATGGCAGCTCCTGGTAACCGGTCTTGGTGTCGATGCGCTGATCGCTCCATGAGGGCGCTCCCACCGGCGTGGTGGCCGTACGCAGCCGGACGAGCAGCACGGTTCCGCCGGCGGTCCGCGGTGCGAGGCGATGGACCGCGAGGCGCTCGACGTATTCCTGCGACAGCTTTCCGACCACACCCGTCGGGCGGCCCTGCTTGTCGAGTGTGCTCACGAAGTTGTACCAGGCGAGGCGGAGTTCATTCTGCTGTGCGTGGCTGGGGAAAGGATCGTGCTTCATCCGCGCGTAATCCTTCGCGGTCAAGTCCACCCAGCCGGTGTTGGTGACGCGCCCGTCGGGCTTCAGGACCATCGCACGCGCCTGCACATGCACATTGGCCGCCGGCACGTTGGGGGCGAAGACCCTCCAGCCCTGGGTGAACTCGGGGTTCACGTAATGGTTGATGGCCGCGGCGTGCCGCTGCGAGAGGGAGTTCGCGGGGGCGATGCTGAGGAAGAGTATCGCCAAATGCACGACGGCTCCGATCGCGACCCCCATCGCCACCAGCGCGACGATGATTTTCGACGCCGTCGAGAGGCCGGAAATCCCGCTCGGCCTGCGGTTGTGATTTGGCGTCAATCCGGCATGCCGGCCCGCGCCGACCGGAGCTTGTCCGGTCGGCGCGTGCCCGTCCGGAAGTGCCTCCCCCGCCTCATGAGGCGGTTCTATGGCATTCCCAGTCGACATGGCTAGCCCCCTACGCCCACAATGCCCACGTTGCCACCGAGGTTGCCCGCGACGTTGCCCTGCAGGTTGCCCTGGAGATTCCCCTGCAGATTGCCGGCGACGTTACCCGCGACATTGCCCTGGAGGTTGCCCTGCAGGTTGCCCTGGAGATTCCCCTGCACATTGCCCGCGACGTTGCCCTGCAGGTTGCCCTGGAGATTCCCCTGCACGTTCCCTTGCAGGTTGCCCTGGAGGTTCCCCTGCAGGTTGCCCTGCACGTTCCCCTGCAGGTTGCCCTGGAGGTTCCCCTGCAGGTTGCCCTGCACGTTCCCCTGGAGGTTGCCCTGGAGGTTCCCCTGCAGGTTGCCCTGCACGTTCCCCTGCAGGTTGCCCTGGAGGTTCCCCTGCAGGTTGCCCTGCACGTTCCCCTGGAGGTTGCCCTGGAGGTTCCCCTGCAGGTTGCCCTGCACGTTCCCCTGCAGATTCCCTTGCAGGTTGCCCTGGAGGTTCCCCTGCACGTTCCCCTGCAGGTTGCCCTGCACGTTCCCCTGCACGATGGTCTGCGTGATGTTCTGGATCTGGTTGGCAGTCGGTCGAAGCTGCCCCACGCCGAGAGGAAGGAACATGATGGGGCCTGGACGGCCGACGTTCTGCGTGAAGACGCAATTGCCGAGCCGCGGGGCCGCCCCAGGCGGAAGCCAGCACACGAGCCGATTCGGAAGCTTCGAGTGAGCGCCGTAAGCCTCACTCTGCACTGCGGTTGAGCTCCGAGGGAGACTACTGGAGTGGGCGGCTGTGACGCCGAACGTGCCTGCCAGCAGGCAGGCGGACGTCGCAACACCGATGCTCTTGAACAGCCTCTTCTGCATGGTAATTCCCGCCAGATTTGGGTGATCTTTCCTGGGAAGTCGCGCGAGCTCTACGATCTCCACCTGTAAGGCCGGCGATGTGAAGCCTGCGCTTGAGCGCCCAACGCGTGGCCGCTGTGCGGCGCGACGTGCCGTTGACGCCACTTCATCGCGTACTTCTTACACAATGCTTAACTCACGCCCCCAGAGGATCAAGGGGCAGGAATGGCCCTCTTGCGTGCGGGCAACATGGCGGACCCCGTGTGGGTAGAACTACCCAGTTTGCCCGGGCCTTCGTCCTTCTCTCACGGCTTGTGGCGCCGCCCGGGAAGCCCGGAACCGCGGGATGACATCGCGAATGCCGCGAAAATCAACCGCCGGCGAATCCGTGGAAAATCAAAAAAGGTCCGGCAATGCTCACGACCACATATCGATGCACCCGGGCGTGGGAGCCGGGAACGCGGGAAGGCGGCCCCGTCGCGTCATCCCTGGGGGCGGACCACCGCGTGCTGGGGGCGGATCGGCAGACGGCTGACCGGGCGGCCGGTGGCGGCGCGGACCGCGGAGGCGACGGCGGCCGGGGAGACGACGACGGGAACGGCGCTGGCGGCCTTGGCGCCGAAGGGCGCGAGGACGTCGCGTTCCTCGACGAGGCTGACGATGCGCACCGCGGGGGCGTCGAGGGCCGTGGGCAGGCTGTAGCCGGTGAGGTTGGGCCGCTTGACGATGCCGCGGGGGGCGCGCAGGTCCTCCATGAGGGCCATGCCGACGCCCTGGGTGACGCCGGCCTCGATGCGGGCCCGCAGTTGCGCGGGGTTGAGGACACGTCCGACGTCCTGGGCGACGGCCATCTCCACGACCCGGATCGTGCCGAGTTCGATGTCGACGTCGACCACGGCGCGCACGGCGCAGAACGCGAGGCCGACGAACGCGTCGCCCTGGCCGGTCTCGTCGAGCCGGTCGGTGGGATGCGGGCGGCACTGGGCCGTGGCCCACAGCTCCTTGCCGACGAGTTCCTCCTCGACGGTGGTGGAGAGCACACCGTCGTACGAGGTGATCTTGCCTTCGGCGATGGTGAGCAGTTCGGCCGACATGCCGAACTTCCCGGCGAGCGGCTGGAGAAGCTGGGTGCGGACCATCTTGGCGGCGCGTTCGACGGCGCCGCCGGAGACCCAGGTGTGGCGGCCGCGCGCGGCGGCGCCGGCCGGGGGCTGGTCGGTGTCGGACGGCAGGACGCGGACGTCCTCGATGCCGAGGACCTCCTGCACGATCTGCCGGGCGAGGGTGGCGAAGCCCTGGCCGGTGTCGACGGCGGCGCAGATGACGGTGGCGGCACCGTCGTGGACGCGCACGGTGGCGGTGGAGACCTCGTCGGTGCCCTCGGCGCCGAGCATGTGCACCATGCCGAGGGCGTAGCCCACGCCGCGGCGCACCGCGCCGGGCTCGCCGGCGCCCTCGGGACCGCCGGGGAGGAGCCATTCGGACTCGTCGTCGTCCACCGGCAGCGGGGGCAGGTCGGCATCGCGCACGGCCTTCAGCAGCTCGCCGACGGGCGCCGGGCAGGTCACGGACTGCCCGGTGGGCAGCAGGTCGCCGGTGGCCATGACGTTGCGCATGCGGATCTCGGCCTGGTCCAGGCCGAGTTTGGCCGCGAGCTTGTCCATCTGGCCCTCGTAGGCCGCGCAGACCTGCATCGCGCCCTCGCCCCGTACGTGGCCCGCGGGCGGGTTGTTGGTGCGCACCGCCCAGCCCTCGACGAAGACGTGCGGGACGACGTAGGGGCCTGCGGCGAAGGCCACGGCGGCGGCCAGGGCGTCGGAGGAGGTGTCGGCGTACGCGCCCGCGTCCAGCAGCACCTGGGCCTCGACCTTGACCAGCCGGCCCTCGGAGTCGGCGTGGTGGCGGTAGCGCAGCAGCGTGGGGTGGCGGTGGCTGTGGCTGAGGAAGGATTCCTCGCGGGTGGCCACGAACTTCACCGGGCAGCCGGTCTTCAGCGCCAGCAGCCCCAGCGGGATCTGCACGCCGGAGTCCTCGCGGTCGCCCATCGCGCCCGGCACGCCGGTCACCACGACCTTGACGCGGTCCTGCTCCAGGCCGAAGCACGCGGCGGCCAGGTCGCGGTCGGTGTGCGGGTCGGTGGAGGCGACGTACAGCTCGACGCCGCCGTCGGGGCGGGGCACGGCGAGGCCGGCCTCGGCACCGATCGGGGCCGGGTCCTGGCGGCCCACCCGGTACAGGCCCTCGACGATGACCTCGCCGACCGCGTCCGGGTCGCCGAACCGGAGAGGGATGTGCCGGATCAGATTGCCGTCGGGGTGCAGCGGCGGCGCGGAGAAGGCCCGTTCCGGGTCGATGACGGGTTCCAGGACCTCGTACTCGACCTGGATGGCGGCGGCGGCCAGCCGCGCGGTGTCGGGGTGGTCGGCGGCCACGGCGGCGATGGCCTCGCCGTGGTGCCGGACGGTGTCCTTGGCGAAGACCGGGCGGTCGGCGACCCGGCGGCCGTGCATGGCGTCGCCGGGCACGTCCTCGTGGGTCACCACGGCCCGCACGCCGGGCATCGCGACGGCCTCCGCGGTGTCGATGGAGACGATGCGCGCGTGCGGGTGCGGCGAGCGCAGCACGGCCGCCCACAGCAGGCCCTCGGCCCACAGGTCGGCGGCGTACGGGTAGGTGCCCTGCGTCTTGGCGGTCGCGTCGGCGGCCGCCAGGGACGCGCCGATGCCGTGGGGGTGCGCGTCGGCGGGCGGCTCCGCGGCGGCGGCCGCCGGGGTGCCCATGGCCGGAGTGGCCGTCGCGGCGTCGGGGCCCGTCATCGCGCGTACCTTTCGCTGCCGCGAGGGGTGAGGGGGTGCGAGGTGCGGTGGCTGTGCGGGGTCACGCCTGGCCTCCGGTGGAGGGGCGCGGGTGCGGGACGCGGGCGGCGTCGGCGGCCGGGTCGCCGTCGGCCGCCTCCGCGGCCTCCTCGCGTTCCGCGACGACCGTACGGACGGCTTCCAGCACACCCTGGTAGCCGCTGCAGCGGCAGAGGTTGCCGCTGATGGCCTGGCGGGTCTCCAGCTCGCTGGGGCGGTGGTTGCCCTCCAGCAGGTCGTGCACCGTCATCGCCATGCCGGGGATGCAGAAACCGCACTGCACGGCCCCGCACGCGGCGAGCGCCCGCTGCACGTCCGAGGGCCGGCCGTCCACGGACAGCCCCTCGACGGTGCGGACGTCGGAACCCGCGGCGGTCGCCGCGGGCACCAGGCAGGACGCGACGAGCCGGCCGTCCACCTTGACCGAGCAGGCACCGCACTCGCCCTCCTCGCAGCCGTCCTTGGCGCCGGCCAGACCCAGCCGCTCGCGCAGGACGTAGAGCAGGGATTCGCCGAGCCACGCGTCGGTGACGGGGCGGTCGGTGCCGTTGACGTTGAGGACGTAGGAGGCCAGCGGGTGCTCGCTGTGCGGGTCGCCCGGCTCGTCGGCTTCGGGCTCGTCGCCGGCGGCGGCCGTGGAGGCCTCCCCGGGGCCGTGGTGGCCGTCGTGGCCGTGGCCGTCGTGGAACGCGGCCGCGGGCTCCGCGGGCACCGGCGCGGTGTCCGGCAGCCGGTACTCGCCGGACTCCTCCGCGGTGCCGTCCGGGGCGAGCGGCAGCTTCCACTGGCCGGTGGCGTCGGGCGGCAGCGACCAGCCCTCGGAGCGCGGCGCCGGGGCGGGTGCCTGCGGGCCGGCGCCGGCCGACCAGGGGGCGGGCTCGGGGGCGGACGCGAAGGCCCCTACCGAGTACTCGCCGGAGTCGCCCGCGTCGGCCGCCTCGTCGGGGTGCCCGTCGCGCACGACGGGGATGGCCCAGGTGGTCGCCGGGTCCTCGCCCGCCGCGGGGCCGGCCGGACCCGCGGTGCCGACCGTGACCGGGATGCCGGCGGGACCCTGCACGGGCTCCGGGGCGTAGCCGTGGCCGGGGGCGGCGAGCGGGTCGGCGCCGGGCTCGGCCATGGACAGCTGGGCGGCGAAGGAGACGTGCATGGTCTGGTCGGCGTCGTACTCGCCGTGGGGCACGGGCTGCCACACCCCGTGCCCGGGGGCGAATCCCCCGGCCTCCGGGCCGGCGGTCCCCATGGGGGGCTGGTCGGTCATACGCCCGTCCGATGTCCTGTCGTCGTACTCGTCGCTCATGCCAGTGCCCTCCCCAGCGCACGGCGGGCCAGTGCGGCCACCGTACGCCGCAGCTGGAGGGCGGCGGCGGGCAGTTCGGGGGCCGGGGTCCCGTCAGGGGCCGGCAGGGGGTCGGGGATGCAGGCGGCGGCAGCGTACTCGCCGAAGGCCGTGAGGGCCTCGGGCGCCAGCGTCCGCTCGCCGTCCCAGTCGATCAGCCCGGCGACCCAGCGTTCGGCCTCGAGCGGCCGCAGCGGCACCGGTGCGACAGCTCCCACCGCGCAGCGTACGCCCCGGCGGGCCGGGTCGAGCACGACGGCGACGGAAGCGATCGCGCGGCCGGGCCCGGTGCGGCCGGTGGCCTTGAGGAAGGTCTGCGGCGCGTGCAGCAGCGGGACCCGCACGTACGCCAGGATCTCGCCGGGCCGCAGCGGGTCCATGCCGGTGAGCAGGTGGCTGACCGGCAGCTCGCGGTTGCCCTCGGGCCCGGCGACGACGACCGAGGCCTCCAGGGCGGCCAGCACGGGCAGCGAGTCGCCGGCGGGCGCGGCACCTGCGATGTTGCCGCCGAGTGTGCCGGCGTTGCGGATCTGCGGGGGGCCCGCGGCGCGGGCGGCGGCGGCCAGGGCGGGGATGAGCGCGGCGAAGTCCGGGCGTCCCATGCGGGCGTGGGTGAGGCCGGCGCCGAGGAGCGCGGCGCCGTCCGCGTACTGCCAGCCGCGGATCTCGCTGATCCGCCCGAGGCCGACGAGTCCCGCGGGGCGCAGCAACCCGGCGTTCACGGCCGCCATGAGGTCGGTGCCTCCGGCGACGGGCACGGCGGCGGGCGTGGCGGCCAAGGCCGCCACGGCCTCGTCGAGCGAGGACGGCAACGCGACATTGCGTGTTGCCTGCCGTGCGTACGTGCTCACGCAGCTGCCCCTTCCCCGGCTGTCCGCGGTGCGGTAGCCGTACGGTACGTGCTGACAGCCCGGACGTGGCAACTCTGGCACATCTTCCCGGGTGATCAACGCGAGGGTCGCAAAGGACAGTCCGCCCTCCGGATGGAAATCCTCCCCCTTTGCGCCTTTCTCCATCCCGCGGGGCAATACCGGGGGAATGCGGGGGAAATGCCGGGTAAAGAGCGTCCTTCGCGTGTCTTGCGATGTTTGACCAATCCACCCTGCCAGGCCCGGGCTTGCCGGGCCGCGGGTTGTGGCCCGGCTCACACGATCGGGGGCGGGCCCTCGATCGGGCGTCCGACGACTCCGGGACGCCGCTGCCACGGCAGCGGGCCGCCCGGCGGCCGGTATTCGACCCCCAGTGCGTCAAGTCGCCCGTAATGGGTGGCCATTCGCGCGACGAAGCCCTCGACGTCCCGTTCCGCGGGCGCGGGCAGCGGGCTCCAGACGGTCTCGGCGAAGGCGGCCAGCCGCGGGAAGGCCATGTAGTCCACCGCCCGCACCGAGTCCATCGTCTCCGTCCAGATGTTGGCCTGGGCGCCGATGACGTGCGCGGCCTCGCGCGGGCCCAGGCTGTCCGGAACCGGCTCGAAGCGGTACACGTCCTCCAGGGTCCGGACGTGGGCGATCGGCACCGGCTCGTCGTCGCCGCCGGCCTGCCGCCAGTCCAGGTAGACCTGTGACTCCGGGCACATCACGACGTCATGTCCGGCCCGGGCGGCCGCGATCCCGCCCGCGTAACCGCGCCAGGAGGAGACGGCCGCGCCCGGTGTGAGGCCGTACTCCGTCGCCTCGTCCCCGGACGCCCGTTCCCCCTGCCGCCCCTCCTCACCGCTCCCGGCCCGGGGCCGCCCCCGGTCCCGGCCGCCGGCACCGCCTTCGAGGATCTCGTCCCAGCCGATGAGGCGCCGGCCGCGGTCGGCCAGCCAGCGGTCGAAGTGCCGGACGAACCAGCTCTGCAGCTCGTCCTCGTCACGCAGCCCGAGCTCCTTGATGCGGGCCTGCACCATGGCCGAGGCCCGCCACTGGTCCTTGGGGCACTCGTCGCCGCCGATGTGCACGAAGGTCGACGGGAAGAGCGCCAGGACCTCCGCCAGCACGTCCTCGTAGAAGCGCAGGGTGCTCTCGACCGGGGCCAGGACGTTCGGGTTGATCCCCCAACCGGTCAGCACCGGCAGGGCGGTGGTGTCGACGACGTCGGTGACGCCGAGTTCGGGGTAGGCGGCGATGGCCGCCTGCGAGTGCCCGGGGATGTCGATCTCGGGGACGACGGTGACGTGCCGCTCGGCGGCGTACGCGACGATCTCGCGGATGTCGTCGTGGGTGTAGAAGCCGCCGTGCGGACGCTCGTCCCACAGCGGCGACTCGCGCAGCCCCACCTTGGTGCGGGTGCGCCAGGCACCGACCTCGGTGAGCCGCGGGTGCCGGCGGATCTCCACCCGCCAGCCCTGGTCGTCGGTCAAGTGCAGGTGCAGGACGTTGAGTTTGTGCGCCGCCAGCAGGTCGACATAGCGCAGGACGACGTCCTTGGGCATGAAGTGCCGGGCGACGTCCAGCAGCACCCCGCGCCACGCGAAGCGGGGGGCGTCGGCGATGTCGCAGTACGGCAGGCGCCAGGAACGGCCCGCCAGCGGCGCCCGGCGGTACGCCCCGGGCCCCAGCAGCTGGCGCAGCGTCTGCGCGCCCCAGAACAGCCCCGCGGGCCCTCCGCCGTCGATGCGGACGCCCTGCCCCGGGGCCACCGACAGCCGGTAGCCCTCGGCGCCGAGTTCCGCGGTGATCTCGGGGTCCAGGCGCAGGGTGATCGATCCGTCGCCCCCGCCGTCACCGGGCAGCAGCGCGAAGCCGGTCGCCGCGCCGAGGACGGACCGCAGCCAGCGGGCTGGCCCGGCGGCCTCGGGCCCCGCGGACAGCGCCGTTCCGGGACGCAGCTCGAAGTGACCGATGTCGGCGTGCCGGTGCGCCTCCACGGGCGCGGGGATGAGATCCATGGTGCCCATCCTGCCGGGCGGGGCGAGATTGGAATAGACCATTCACGCAACCTTGGCGTCGCCGCCGTCCCGCGGCCCCGCTCGCGCCCGGACGCGGGCAACACGAAAGGTGCGACCGCCCCGTTCCGGCGGCCGCACCCGTCCGGGCCCGGCGGCTACTTCTTGCCGCTCTTCTCCTTGTCGCCGCCACCGCCGGCGGGCATGGACTCGAAGATCTCCTTGCACATGGGACACACCGGGTACTTCTTCGGGTCGCGGCCGGGCACCCAGACCTTGCCGCACAGCGCGACCACCGGCGATCCGGAGAGCGCGCTCTCCATGATCTTGTCCTTCTGCACATAGTGCGCGAAGCGCTCGTGGTCGCCATCGCCGTGCGACACCTGCGGGGTCGGCTCGACGAGGGTGCCAGTGCCCGCCCCGCGCTCGGGCTCAAGAGTGCTCATGGCACGCAAGCCTAATTCAGAGACGGATCGTCCGGGTACGTGGCGACCATGGCGAGTTCGCTGCGCTGCCGCCGCAGCACCGAACGCCACAGCTGCTCGGGATCGGGCGAGAACACGTCCCCGGGCTCGGACTCCACCACGTACCAGGCGCCCTCGACGAGTTCGTCCTCCAATTGGCCGGGCCCCCATCCGGCGTACCCGGCGAAGATCCGCAGCGAGCCCAGCTCGGCCGCCAGCAGTTCCGGCGGGGCCTCCAGGTCCACCAGCCCGATCGCGCCGAACACCCTGCGCCACCCGAGCGGCTCGCCGTCCTCGCCGTCCCGGGGCTCGCCGGGGACGACCGCCAGGCCGAGCGCGGAGTCCAGGGAGACCGGGCCGCCCTGGAAGACCACCTGCGGGGAGCCGGCGAGGTTCGCCCACGGCTCCAGGACGTCACCGACGCCGACCGGCGTGGGACGGTTCAGGACCACACCCAAGGAGCCCTCCTCGTCGTGGTCGAGGAGCAGCACCACCGCCCGGTCGAAGTTCGGGTCCGCGAGGGCGGGCGTCGCGACGAGGAGCCTGCCGGTGAGCGATGACACTTCGGTCATGGTCAACATAATCCCGCATTACTCCTCCCCGCGGGGTGGCAATGCGGCGCTTCAGGTACTCCCGGGACCCCCGGGACAGTCGTGGCGGCGACCCTCCGGCACCGCGCGACCGCGCAGCGTGCTGTAGCGAATCCCTTACATGAGTGGGACCTCACAGCCCTGACCGTGGACATGGAAGGCCGATTACCATTTCCCTCTGGTGCCTGCGGGGACCCCGCCCCTTTTTGCCCCTCTCCAGGAACGCGAGAGCAATGACCGGCCTTAACGATGTACTGCTCGTCCACGGCGGCACCCCGCTCGAGGGTGAAATCCATGTGCGGGGCGCCAAGAACCTCGTGCCCAAGGCCATGGTGGCCGCCCTGCTCGGCAGCGAGCCGAGCCGGCTGCGCAACGTGCCCTCCATCCGTGACGTGCGCGTGGTCCGGGGCCTGCTCCAGCTGCACGGAGTGACGGTGGAGGAGGGCGACGAGTCCGGCGAGCTGGTGCTCGACCCGTCGAAGGTGGAGAGCGCCAACGTCGCCGACATCGACGCGCACGCGGGCTCCTCGCGCATCCCGATCCTCTTCTGCGGCCCGCTGCTGCACCGTCTGGGGCATGCCTTCATCCCGGGCCTGGGCGGCTGCGACATCGGCGGCCGGCCGATCGACTTCCACTTCGACGTGCTGCGCAAGTTCGGCGCGGTCATCGAGAAGCGCCCCGAGGGCCAGTACCTGGAGGCCCCGCAGCGGCTGCGCGGCTGCCGGATCGAGCTCCCGTACCCGTCGGTCGGCGCGACCGAGCAGGTGCTGCTGACGGCCGTGCTGGCCGAGGGCATCACCGAGCTGCGCAACGCCGCGATCGAGCCGGAGATCGAGGACCTCATCTGCGTCCTGCAGAAGATGGGCGCCATCATCACGATGGGCACTAACCGCACCATCCAGATCACGGGCGTGGACAAGCTCGGCGGCTACAACCACCGCGCGCTCCCGGACCGCCTGGAGGCCGCCTCCTGGGCGTGCGCGGCGCTGGCGACCGAGGGCAACATCTACGTCCGCGGCGCCAGCCAGCGCGAGATGATGACCTTCCTGAACGTCTTCCGAAAGGTCGGCGGCGCCTTCGAGGTCGACGAGCAGGGCATCCGCTTCTGGCACCCCGGCGGGCCGCTGAACGCCATCGCGCTGGAGACCGACGTCCACCCCGGCTTCCAGACCGATTGGCAGCAGCCGCTCGTCGTGGCGCTGACGCAGGCCTCGGGCCTGTCCATCGTCCACGAGACGGTCTACGAGTCCCGGCTCGGCTTCACCTCGGCGCTGAACCAGATGGGTGCCCACATCCAGCTCTACCGCGAGTGCCTGGGCGGCACCCCCTGCCGCTTCGGCCAGCGCAACTTCCTGCACTCCGCGGTCGTCAGCGGCCCCACGAGGCTGCAGGGCTCCGACCTGGTCATCCCGGACCTGCGCGGCGGCTTCTCATACCTGATCGCCGCCCTGGCGGCGCAGGGCACCTCGCGGGTGCACGGCATCGACCTGATCAACCGCGGCTACGAGAACTTCATGGAGAAGCTGGAGAAGCTCGGCGCCAAGGTCGAGCTGCCCGCCGCGAGCTGACCCACGGGGCCCGCAGGGGGCCTTCGGAGCCCTCCTGGGCCACCGGGGGCCCGCAGGGGGCCGCAGGGGCCTCAGAAACGCCAAAGGGCGGCCTCCCCCAGCCGGGGAGGCCGCCCTTTCGCACGCCTGGGGCCTTACTTGCCCTTGGCGGCTTCCTTGAGCTTCGAGCCCGCGGAGACCTTGACGCTGTAGCCGGCCGGGATCTGGATCGGGTCCCCGGTCTGCGGGTTGCGCGCGGTACGAGCGGCACGGTGGCTGCGCTCGAAGGTCAGGAAGCCGGGAATGGTGACCTTCTCGTCGCCCTTGGCGACGATCTCGCCGACGACCTCGGCAAACGCGGCCAGAACGGCGTCGGCGTCCTTGCGGGTCACCTCGGCGCGCTCGGACAGCGCGGCCACCAGCTCACTGCGGTTCATCTAGTTCTCCTTGCATGGAATCCCCCAACGTCGACCGTCGAGGAAGGCGCATTGAAGTCGCTGTTAGCGCTTCTGCGGTGCGGCCCTCACCGCCCAGGTACGCATCCTGCCCCCATTTCTGGGGGAAACGCCAATCCGGCACCCGGGAGAGTCACACAAAAAGCGTCTCCCATACGGCCCGATGACGCTGCGTCGTCACGGGGTCGCGGTAAGGCCCTGCGACCGGGCCGCCTCGCGGACGGCACCCGCGACGGCTCCGGCCACCTTGTCGTTGAAGACGCTCGGAATGATGTAGTTCGGGTTGAGTTCGTCCTCGGTGACCACGTCCGCGAGGGCGGTGGCCGCCGCGAGCATCATCTCGGTGTTCACCGTGCGGCTCTGCGCGTCCAGCAGGCCGCGGAAGACGCCGGGGAAGACCAGGACGTTGTTGATCTGGTTGGGGAAGTCGCTGCGGCCCGTGGCGACCACCGCGGCCGTCTGCCGGGCCAGGCCCGGGTCGACCTCGGGGTCGGGGTTGGCCAGCGCGAAGACGATCGCGTCCTCGGCCATCGCCGCCACGTCCTCGCCGCCGAGGACGTTGGGGGCCGACACGCCGATGAAGACGTCGGCGCCGCGCACGGCCTCCTTCAGCGTCCCCGTGATCTCCTCGGGGTTGGTGTTGTCGGCGATCCAGCGCAGCGCGGACTCCGGGCCCGCGCCGACCAGGTCCTCACGGCCGCTGTGCACGACCCCGTGGATGTCGGCGACCACCACGTGCTTCACACCGGCCGCCTGCAGCAGCTTCAGGATGGCGGTGCCGGCGGCGCCCGCGCCGGACATCACGACCCGCACGTCGCCGATCTGCTTGCCGACCACGCGCAGCGCGTTCGTCAGCGCGGCGAGCACGACGATGGCGGTGCCGTGCTGGTCGTCGTGGAAGACCGGGATGTCCAGGGCCTCCCGCAGCCGCGCCTCGATCTCGAAGCAGCGCGGCGCGGAGATGTCCTCCAGGTTGATGCCGGCGAAGCCGGGGGCGATCGCCTTGACGATCTCCACGATGGCGTCCGTGTCCTGGGTGTCCAGGCACAGCGGCCACGCGTCGATGCCGGCGAAGCGCTTGAAGAGGGCCGCCTTGCCCTCCATGACCGGCAGCGCGGCCTTGGGGCCGATGTTGCCCAGGCCCAGCACCGCGGAGCCGTCGGTGACCACGGCGACGCTGTTGCGCTTGATGGTCAGACGGCGGGCGTCCTCGGGGTTGGCGGCGATCGCCATGCAGACCCGGGCCACGCCGGGCGTGTAGATCATGGACAGGTCGTCACGGTTGCGGATGGGGTGCTTGGACGCCATCTCGATCTTGCCGCCGAGGTGCATCAGGAACGTACGGTCGGACACCTTGCCGATCGTCACGCCCTCGATCTCGCGCAGCTTCGCCACGATCTCGTCCGCGTGCGCGGTGGACGTGGCGGCGATCGTCACGTCGATGCGCAGTTTCTCGTGGCCCGACGCGGTGACGTCCAGGCCGTGGACGGCGCCGCCGGAAGCTTCGACGGCCGTGGTGAGCTGGCTGACCGCGGATCCGCTCGCGGGCACCTCCAGCCGCACCGTGATTGAGTACGAGACGCTCGGCGCCGTTGCCATGGCCGCTGTTCCTCCGCTGTCGCTTGCTTGCGCCCTCGATGCTGCCACCTACCGACGGGTATGCGTAAACCGGGGCCCTCGCAACAGAACGCTGGCCCATTGGCGGAGCCGGAGGAAGCTTGCGTGCTTAGTGTTCGCCGGTCCGCCGCGACGCCGTCACATCGGATGCCGCGTACGGAATGACAATCGCGGATCGTTTGTTAGATTGGACAAGGCACCGGCTCGATCCAAGCCCCCGGGCCCAACCTTAGGCGCTACGAGCGCCCACTTGCCGCGAGGCGAGCATGGCGGGTCGGTGTCGTATACGTCCGGCGGGGGGGGCCCGCCCGGGTTGCGCGCCCCCGGGTTTTGACGGGGGGGCCCGCGGCCGCCGCACGCCCCCCGCCGGGGCCGGGGGGCCCGGGCGGG
>NZ_JBHXSO010000050.1:19321-59053 GCF_042714775.1 Streptomyces sp. NPDC058691
CCAATCATAGGGCCCTCGCCCCGCCCCGTTGCGTCGCGGCCAGAAGGGTGGGGTTTTGTCGTTAACGCCGGGCGGGGCCCCCTACACCTATGGCGGCCCCGCCGTTTTGTCCTGTGCGCTCCGGCGTCCCCGTCAGTCCCGCAGCAGGTCCGGGACGCCGTTCGCGTCGGGCAGGTCCCGGCCGCCCGAGAGCACGGTCAGACGCTGCGTGGCACGGGTCAGGGCGACGTACAGCACGCGGAGCCCGGCGGGCGACTCGTCCGCGATCTCCGCGGGGGACACGACCAGCGTCGCGTCGTACTCCAGCCCCTTGGCCTCCAGGCTGCCGAGCGCCACCACGCGCTCGCCCAGCCCCGCCAGCCAGCGCCGGGCCTCCTCACGACGGCCCATGGCCACGACCACGCCCACCGTGCCCTCGACCTCGCCCAGCAGCCGCTCGGCCTCCGCGCGCACCGCCTCGCCCACGCGGCCGCCCGCCGCGACGGTGAACTGCGGCACCACGCCGGTGGAGCGCACCGCGCGCGGCGACTCGCTGCCCGGCATGGCGAGCGCGAGCACCTTGGCCGCGAGGTCGGCGATCTCCGCCGGGTTGCGGTAGTTCACCGTCAGCGTGAAGCGGCGCCGGGGGCGGGTGCCGAGGGCCTCGTCGCGGGCGAGCCCCGCCTCGTCCGGGTCCGTCCACGAGCTCTGCGCGGGGTCGCCCACCACCGTCCAGGTGGCGGCCCGGCCCCGGCGGCCCACCATGCGCCACTGCATCGGCGTCAGGTCCTGCGCCTCGTCCACGATGACGTGCGCGTACTCGGTGCGCTCCGCGTCCAGCCGCTCCTGGCGGGAACGGCGGCCGCCGGCCATCCGGTCGGCGAAGGTGGTGACCTCCTCCAGACCGGTGAGCTGGTCCAGCGGGTCCGCCTCGCGGGTGCGCACCTTCGGCGGCGGGCCGAGCAGTGCCTCCAGCTCGTCCAGCAGCGCCACGTCGTGCACCGACAGCGCGCCGTTGCCCGCGGGGTCCAGACGGCGCAGCGAACGGGCCACCCGGCGTACCTCCGGCGGGCTCAGCACGCGCCGCGCCCAGCGCCCGAGGCGCTTCTCGTCGGCGAGCGCGGCCAGCACCCCGCGCGGGGTCAGCACGGGCCACCAGGCCGCCAGGAAGTCCAGGAACTCCGGCTCGCTCGCCACGTCGTCGTCGAAGGCCTCCCGGGCGTCCGCGGCCATCTCCGGGTCGTCGTAGCGCCGGTCGGCCTGCCGCCACAGCGCGTCCAGCAGCAGACGGCGGGCGCGTGGCCGCAGCAGGTTGACCGGCGTCGTGCCGCCCAGCACCACGTGCCGGATCCCCGACAGCTCCTCGGCGTCCAGCTCCAGCCGGCGCCCGAACGCCACGACCCGCAGCCGGTCCGGGCAGCGCCCGTCCTCCAGCGCGCCCCGGGCCGCCCTGCGCAGCACCTTCAGCATCCGCAGCGAGCCCTTGATCCGGGCCACCGCCGGATCGTCGTACGTCGTCGCCTCCGCGCCGTCCACGAGCGAGCCGACGGCCCGGATGGCGACCTGCCCCTCCTCGCCCAGCGAGGGCAGCACGCCCTCGGTGTACGCCACCAGCAGCGGCGTCGGGCTGACCACCAGGATGCCGCCGGCGTAGCGCCGCCGGTCCTGGTAGAGCAGATACGCCGCGCGGTGCAGGGCGACCGCCGTCTTGCCGGTGCCGGGACCGCCGGTGACCTCGGTGACCGACGCGGCGGGGGCCCGGATGACGATGTCCTGCTCGGCCTGGATGCTGGCGACGATGTCGCGCATCGTGTGGCTGCGGGCCTGGCCCAGCGCCGCCATCAGCGCGCCGTCGCCGACCACGGGCAGCCCGGTCGCGAGCTCCGGGCGCAGCAGGTCGTCCTCGACGCCGAGCACCTTGCGGCCCTTGGAGCGGATGACGCGGCGGCGCACCACCCGGCCGGGGGCGACCGGGGTCGCCCGGTAGAACGGCGCCGCGGCCGGCGCGCGCCAGTCGATGACCAGCGGCGCGTAGTCGGCGTCGAGCACGCCGAGCCGGCCGATGTGCAGGGTCTCGGCGATCTCGGCCGTGTTGTCGGACCGCACGGCGTCCTCGGCCGGCTCGACCGAGGTGTAGGCGCCGTCGGGGCCCTTCTTGCCGTCCTTGCCGAGCAGCAGGTCGATCCTGCCGAAGAGGAAGTCCTCGAACTCCGCGTTCAGCCGGTTGAGGTGCAGACCCGCGCGGAAGACCTGCGCGTCGCGCTCCGCGAGCGCGCCCGGCGTACCGACCTGGCCGCGCTTGACCGCGTCGTCCATCAGGAACTCCGCCTCGTGGATCTTCTCCCCGAGCCGGTCGTACACCTGGTCCAGATGCGTCTGCTCGACCGCGATCTCCGTGTCCCGGACCGCTGCCACGCAGGACCCCCATTCTTTTTCTTTCCGTACGTCATGCGCCGTGCCCCGCGAACGGAGCAGCCTGCCACCGTACGCCAACCAGGGGTTTTCCGCCCAGTCAGACGCGTGTCGCGGTGGCGACGGCGCGCCTGCGGTGGCGGGCCA
Source organism: Streptomyces sp. NPDC058691 (assembly GCF_042714775.1). Lineage (NCBI taxonomy): Bacteria > Bacillati > Actinomycetota > Actinomycetes > Kitasatosporales > Streptomycetaceae > Streptomyces > Streptomyces sp. NPDC058691. The sequence continues at coordinate 21,860 of NZ_JBHXSO010000050.1, forward strand.
CCCGCTCGCGGTTGCCGCAGGTCTCGCTGCTGCACCAGCGGCGACGGCGGCCGCGCGAGGTGTCCAGATAGACAAGCGTGCACCCGTCGCCCTCGCAACGTCGCAGCCGGCCGGCCGCGACGGGGTCGGTCAGCAGGTCCAGGGCGTCGCGCGCCACGGCGCCCAGCAGGCCGGCGCAGTCGGGCTCCCCGGCGAGCCCGCGGGTCAGCGTGCCGTCCGCCGCGCGCACGGCCCGCGGCGCGGGCGGCGAGGCCAGCGCGGCGTCGTTCAGCGCCTTCACGTCCCCTTCGCCGGCCGCACGCCCGGCCAGCCGCGCCTCCACCAGGCGCGCCACCACGGCCCCGAGTTCCACGAACCGCCGCGACCACGCCCCGTCCGCCGGGACCTCGGCGCCCCGCGGCACCAGCCCGGCGCCCCGCAGCCATTCCACCAGCCGCTCCGGGGACCCGGCTGCGGCGCCGGACCCGGTGCCGGGGCCGGGCACCGCGGCCGCCACGAGGTCGAGGCTCGTCCGTCCCGTGTCGAATCGCAGCTGCGTCCGCGTCGCGGTCGCTCCCATCTCCCTGCCACCTCCTCCGGTGGTCCTCCCCCGAGCCCCCGGCGCGAAACGGAACCCGCCCGCGCGGGGGCGTCCTGCGGAGCGGCGTGGCTCCGGCGCAGCAAAGGAACGTGCTTTCCCACGGGGCAGTTCGGCTCGTGCCCGCCACAGCGGCTCGCGGCACGTGGCGGACGCCTCTGCACCGGAATCCCAGGTAGCGGGGAACAAGCCGCCCCCTGCGGGGGACGCCGTGTGGCGTCCGAGCCGTTGCCAGGCGCGGCAGGTCACGCTGCGATGCGCGGGCGGGACGTCTGCCCCGCCCGCGTGTGGCCGGGGGACGGGCGGCCCGGCGCGCCGTGCGTGGGGTCAGGAGGGTGGAGGGGGGTCGAGGGCGAGGCGGTAACCGCGCTTGACGACGGTCTGGATGAGCTCGGGAGTGCCGAGGGCGGTACGGAGACGGGCCATCGCGGTCTCGACGGCGTGTTCGTCGCGCCCGGCGCCGGGAAGGGCGGCGAGGAGCTCCGGGCGTGAGACGACCCACCCGGGTCGGCGGGCGAGCGCCCGCAGGAGTGCCATGCCGGCCGGGGGGACGGCGCGAAGCGCGCCGTCCACGACGGCTGCGTGGCCCCGGATCTCCAAGCGGTGGCCCGCGACCCGCAACGGACTCGCACGGCCGGGCAGTTCACAGGCCAGCAACTGCACCAGCGGCCCGAGGCGGAAGCGTTCGGGGTGGAGGACGGGCACCGCGTGGGCCCGCAGCGGGCGGCCGGCCATCGGCCCGACGCACGCGGGGAGTACGTCCCGGCGGAGGGCGTCCAGGACCTCGGCGCGCATCCCGCGCCGGTCGGCGCGTTCGAGCAGGGAGGCCGCGGCCGGGGCGCTGGTGAAACTGACGGCGTCGAGCGCGCGGGCGACGACCGCGTCCAGCAGCCGGTCCAGGGGGGCGGTGTCCTCCGGCGGCATCCAGCGGTGCACGGGGACGCCGACGACCTCCGCGCCCGCCTGACGCAGCGCCTGGCCGAACCCGGGCAGCGGCTCGCCCCACGACTGGACGGCGACACGCCGGCCGGCCACGCCCGCGTCGAGGAGGCGGTCGAGGACCTCGGCCATGGAAGCGGTGCCCGGCGACCACACCGCGGTGAACCCGGCGACCCGGACGGCGTCGCGAACTCCTGGTCCGCGGGCCAGGAGTTCGGCCCGCTGCAGCCGCTCCCGCAGCGCTTCCCCGAGGCCCCAGCCGTCGGCGGCCTCCATCCAGTCGCGGAAGCCGGCCGCCGTGGTGGCGACGACGGCGTCGGCCCCCTCGTCGAGCAACCGCTTGGTGGCGAGGAGCAGTTCGGTGTCGTCCGCCGGCGGGACGATACGCAGCGCGGGGCCTCGCATCACCGTGGCGCCGCGGCCCTCCAAGAGCGCCGTCAACTCGTCGGCACACCGGGCGGCGGTCACGCCCACGGTGAAGCCCGCCAGTGGGGGCACGTCCGCGTCTCGCCGTCGCATGGCTCCCGCCTCGCTCCGCCCCGGGCGCACGTGCGCGCAGGCCCGGCACCGTCCCGGCCCGCCGGTCCGCGCATCGTGCCAAGCGCCCATGACGGCGCCGGTTCGCCGGCATTTCCCCGTTGTTACGCCGGCGCCCGCCCGAGCCGCTGCGCACCCCGGGCTGTGCCCCTCAGGCGGCGATCACCGCGCAGGCGGGCCGGCCGGGGTCATGAGACGCGCGTCGGGCGAGGGCAGCCAGGAGTGAGCGGGGCGGGTGAGCCATCCGCCGTCGGCGACGGAGAGTCGCCGCGCGGCGGCGCGGAGGGCGTCGAGGCCGGGGTGGCGGAGTCCGCGGCGCCAGACCATGGAGACGGGGGCGAGCGGGACGGGGTCGGTGAGCGGCCGCAGGACGAAGCCGGGCAGGTCGATGAACTCGGTGCTGGCCAGGACCGGCCAGCGGTGCTTGGTGACCAGCCGCACGAACTCGTCCTTGCCGTCGATCTCCGGGAACGGCGCGGCCAGGGCGATGCCACGGCCCTCGAAGAGCCGTTCCGCGAGGTCGGTCCACTCGGCGGTGTGCGGGTTGCCGGCGGCCGCGTAGAGCGCCTCGCCCGCGAGGGCCGCGAGCGGCACCTCGGGCAGGCCGGCGAGCCGGTGGTCGCCGGGGAGGAGCACGGCCATGAGCTCGTACCGGACGGGGGCGTGCTCCAGGCGGGCCAGCGTGGCCGGGGCGAGGCCCGCGACCCGGCCGAAGGAGACGTCCAGGCGCCCGGCGAGGATCTCCGCGGCGGCGCCGGTGAGGCCGCTGTGGAAGCGGGCGGTCAGTTCCAGGTCGGGGGCGGCGGCTCGGGCCTCGTCGAGGACGCGCGGCGCGGTGCCGACCGGGGCTCCGATGTCGACCAGGAGAGGGCGGCCGGCGGGAGCGAAGGCGGCGGCGAGTTCGTCGTGGGCGGCGAGCACGCGCCGGGCGTGCGGCAGCAGTCGTTCGCCGTCGGCGGTCAGCCGCACGCTGCGGGTCGTGCGCGCGAACAGTTCCGTGCCGAGCGCGACCTCCAGGCGCCGGATGTCGCGGCTGAGTGCCTGCTGGGCGACATAGAGGCGGGCTGCCGCCTGGGTGAAGTGCAGTTCCTCCGCGACGGCGGTGAAGGCCCGCAGCAGGCGGGGTTCGAGATCGTGCGGCATCCGCTCATTCAACATGCCACACACCGAAAGCACCGACAGCACTGACAGCACTGACAACGAAAGTGCGTCAATGGGCGCTGATCAGGTGTTGGACCCACGCACGGGCGCGCGGCGAGGGTGGCGGGGTGATCGACAGCCTCGCGCCCTACCGCCGGATCTTCGCGCCGCCCGGCGCCCTCGCCTTCACCGCCGGCAACCTCATGGCCCGCCTTCCCGCGGGCATGTTCGGGGTCAGCGCGGTCGTCATGATCTCGGCGGCCTACGGCTCGTACGCGCTGGCGGGGGCCGTCACCGCCACCGGCCTCGCCGCGACGGCCCTGGTGGGCCCGTGGACCGCCCGCATGATCGACCGGCACGGGCAGGCCAGGGTCGCCGTCCCGGCCGCGGCGCTCGCCGCGCTGGGATCGCTGGCCCTGGTGCTGTGCGTCCGTCTGCACGCGGCGCCCTGGACGCTGTTCGCCGCGTACGCCGCGACCGCGACGACCCCGAACACCGGCGGCATGTCCCGGGCCCGCTGGGCGCACCTGTACCGGCACGACGAGCGGGCCCGCCACGTCGCCCAGTCCTTCGAACAGGCGGCGGACGAGGTCTGCTTCATGCTGGGCCCGGTGCTGGCCGCCTTCCTGTGCACCGCGCTCTTCCCGGAGGCGGGCACGGTGACCGGGGCGGTGCTGCTGTTCTGCGGGATCGTGCTGTTCGCGGCGCAGCGCGGCACGGAGCCGCCGCCGGTGCCGCGCCCGGGGGCAGGGGCGAAGGGGCGGGCGGCGGTGCCGCCGGTGCTGTTCACGTTCCTGGCCACCGGGGCCGTCTTCGGCGCGATGGAGGTCACCACCGTCGCCTTCGCCGACGCGCAGGGGCACCGCGGGGCCGCGGGAGCCGTCCTGGCGCTGCAGGCGGCCGGCTCCTGCGCGGCGGGGCTGCTGTACGGGCTGCGGCCGCCTCGCGACCGTTTCGTGTCGAGCGTCGCCTCGATGGCCTGCCTGATGCTCCTCCCGCTGCTCGCGGCGCGGCTGGGCGGCCTGTGGCTGCTCGCCCCGGCGCTGCTGGTCGCGGGCATGGCCACCGCTCCCACCATGATCAACGGCATGGCCCGCATACAGAGGACGGTGCCGCCGGGACGCCTGAACGAGGGCATGGCGCTCGCCGTGACCGCCCTGCTGGGCGGCATCGCGGCCGGGTCCTTCGCCGCGGGCGCGGTCACGGACAGCCGGGGCCCGGCCGCCGCCTACGCCGTGCCGGCCGTGGCCGCGGCCGCCGCGGCACTGATCGCAGCGGTGACCCTGCGGCCGGCCCCGGCCCGGACCGGGGTCCCCGCGGACGGCGGCGCGCGGTGACGTCGTTCCCGGGTTCGTTCCGGGCCCGGGAAAGCCGAAAGGCGCCGCCCGCCGCGCAGTGCGCGGTCAGACGACGCCTCCCGAGGGATGTGGAGATGGCGGGAATCGAACCCGCGTCCTGTGGTGCGGAACCAGGGCTTCTCCGAGCGCAGTCCGCTGTGCTTTTCTCGGCCCCGGCAGTCACGCGGACAAGCCGCCGACGGGCCCAGCCACTGTTTGATTTCCCACCGAGTCCCGTGGCCGGACTCAGTGGTTTAGTTCCCTAGTTGATGCCAGGATCCGGGTCGGGAACAGCCCCGGGCTGACACTCCGCGGAGTCTTCGCTAGCTGCTAATTAGGCAGCGAGAGCGAAGGCGGAGGAATCGCGCTGAGAGTTGGCGATTGTTTTTTTCGGCATGTGGTTTACGAGATCATTGCCGCTTTCTCGGCTCGCTTCCCCTGCTTCGACATCCCCAGTCGAAACCGATCATCCCCATGTTGATTTTTCAAGCTGCACACCGGGCGTCACCGTCCGGTGGTGCTGTCGCCATCGTACGTGAACAACACGCACCGAGGCCAGCGCATTTCCGGCGGGGCCGGACAGCGTGCCGGACGGCGCCCCGGCCGGTGCGTTCAGCCCGTACGTCCAGGCGGCACGGCCAGGCGGCACGGCCAGGCGGCGCGGTCAGCCCTCGCGCTGACGCCTGCGCGCCGAGGAGATCGCCCGGTCGGCCTCACGGCGGTCCTGCTTCTCGCGCAGGGTCTGCCGCTTGTCGTACTCCTTCTTGCCGCGGGCGAGCGCGATCTCGACCTTGGCCCGGCCGTCCTTGAAGTACAGGGCGAGCGGCACGATGGTGTGCCCGGTCTCCTGGGACTTCTGGACGAGTTTGTCGATCTCCGCCCGGTGCAGCAGCATCTTGCGCTTGCGCCGCGCCGTGTGGTTCGTCCACGTCCCCTGCGTGTATTCGGGGATGTGCACGTTGTGCAGCCACGCCTCGCCGCCGTCGAGCTGTCCGAAGCCGTCGACCAGCGAGGCACGCCCCTGGCGCAGCGACTTCACCTCGGTGCCGGTCAGCACCAGGCCCGCCTCGTACGTGTCGAGGATGTGGTAGTCATGCCGCGCCTTCTTGTTCTGCGCGATCAGTTTGCGACCCGTTTCCTTTGCCATAGCGCGGCCATTCTCGCACTCCGGGGGCGCCCGGGGTACCGGATTCCGCGGCGGGCCGCCACGGTGTGCGAGGTCAGCGCGCCGAGGCGCCGAGGCCGTCCAGGATCCCCAGGGCCTCGGCACCGGCGTCGGTGCCGCCGGAGATCCTGAGGTCGGGCTCGACGCCGCGTCCGTCGACGCTGCGTCCGGCCGGCAGCCGGTAGTGGCCGACGGTGAGTTCGGCCACCGAGCCGTCCGGGAGGCGGCTGGGCATCTGGATGGAGCCCTTGCCGAAGGTGCGCGAGCCGATCACCACCGCCCGGCCCCGGTCCTGCAGGGCGCCGGCCAGAAGCTCCGCGGCGCTCATGGTGCCGCCGTCGACGAGCACGACGAGCGGCGTCTCGGTGTCGCCGCCGTCGGCGGCGTACAGCGCCTGCTGCCGTCCGTGGACGTCGTACGTGGCGACCAGGCCGCCGTCGAGGAAGGCGGAGGCGACCCCGACGGCCTCGGTCACCAGGCCGCCGGAGTTGCCGCGCAGGTCCAGGAGTATGCCCTCGCCCGCGGTGCGGGCGGCCAGCGCCCGGCGGACCTGCCCGGCCGCGCCCCTGGTGAAGGCGTCGACCTTGACGGCGGTGATGCGGTGGGGCAGGTGCCGTACCCGTACGGACTCGGTCGGCAGCAGGGCACGCAGGGGCGCGACCTCCCAGGAGCGGGCGCCGCGTTGCAGCCCGAGGGCGACGGCGGTACCCGCGTCGCCCACGCCGCGCAGCCGGGAGACGACCTCCGTGACGGGGCGGCCGGTGACATCGGCGCCGTCGATGGTGCGCAGCCCGTCGCCGGCGCGGATCCCGGCCCGGGCGGCGGGGCTGCCGGACTGCACGCGGTCGATCTCGATGCGGCCGTTCTCGACCCGGCGCACCCAGAGACCGACCCCCACATACCGGCCGTCCAGGGACTGCTGGAAGCCCTCGTACTCCTGCGCGGTGTAGAACGAGGACCAGCGGTCGCCGCTACGGCTGACCAGGGCCTCCGCGGCCTGCGGGCCGACCTTGCCGTCGGCGATGGCCTCGGCGATCTCGTCGGTGTCGGCGACCGCGCCCGCCGGGATGCGGGTGGAGCTCCGCGCCTGCCGGTCCCCGCCGAGGACGTCGCCGAAGGAACCGGTGGCCGCGCCGGTGGCCAGAACCGCGCCGAACACCAAGGTCAGGGCGGCCGCGCGGCCGACGCGGCGCGGCTTCCCGGACAGACAGTGGCTCAGCACGTCGGGCAGTCTAGGCGAGAAGCGGGCGCTGTACGGAAAGTTGGCCGTACGGCGCCCTTTGCGCGAATCAGACCTTGAGGTACTTGCGCAGCGCGATCAGGGCGGCCACCGCGGGCATCAGCATGCCCACCACGAGCACCAGCGGCAGCACCTGCGCGACCTCGCCCCAGCCGAGGAAGTTGATCAGCGGGACCTTGGTCTGCAGCGACAGGCCGTGGTCGATCAGGAAGTAGCGGCCCACGAGCAGCATCAGGCACGCCAGACCGCCACCGACCAGACCGGCGAAGGCGGCCTCCATGATGAACGGCATCTGGATGTAGAAGCTGGACGCGCCGACCAGGCGCATGATCCCGGTCTCGCGGCGCCGGCTGAACGCCGATACGCGCACGGTGTTGACGATCAGCATCATCGCCACCGCGAGCATGAACGCGAGCACCACCAGAGCGGCCAGTGTCATGCCGTTGAGGAGCCCGAAGAGGTTGTCCAGCAGGGCCTTCTGGTCCTGCACCTCCTGGACGCCCGGGCGGCCCTGGAAGGCGCTGGCGACCACCTGGAACTTGGTCGGGTCCTTGAGCTTGACCCGGAACGACTCCTGCATCTGATCCGGCGTCAGCGAATCGGCCAGCGGGGAGTCGGAGAACTGCTCCTTGTAGTGCTTGTACGCGTCCTCCGCGCTCTCGTGGAAGTACTTCTCCACGAGCGGCAGCGCCTTGAGCTGCTTCTCGATGTCCTGCTTCTGCTCCTCGGTGACGGCGCCCTTGGTGCAGTTGGGGTCGGTCTTGGCGTCGTTCTTGTTGCAGAGGAAGATCGACACCTGGACCTTGTCGTACCAGTAGCCCTTCATCGAGTCGACCTGCTCGCGGGCGAGCCACGAGCCGCCGGCGAGCGCGAGGGAGAGGGCGACGGAGACGATGACCGCGAAGGTCATGGTCAGGTTCCGGCGGAGGCCGACGCCGATCTCCGAGAGCACGAACTGGGCGCGCATGATGTCCTTTCAGCGGGCTTGCGATGTCCAGGGCCGGTGATCAGTGCTGATAGCCGTAGACGCCGCGCGACTGGTCGCGCACCAGCCGCCCCTTCTCGAGCTCGATGACGCGCTTGCGCATCTGGTCGACGATGTTCTGGTCGTGGGTGGCCATGACCACCGTGGTCCCGGTGCGGTTGATGCGGTCCAGAAGGCGCATGATGCCGACCGAGGTCTGCGGGTCGAGGTTTCCGGTCGGCTCGTCCGCGATGAGGAGCATCGGGCGGTTGACGAACGCGCGGGCGATCGCGACGCGCTGCTGCTCACCACCGGAGAGCTCGCCCGGCATGCGGTCCTCCTTGCCGCCGAGGCCGACCAGGTCGAGCACCTCGGGGACCGTCTTGCGGATCGTGCCGCGCGGCTTGCCGATCACCTCGAGAGCGAACGCCACGTTCTCCGCGACCGTCTTGTTGGGCAGCAGCCGGAAGTCCTGGAAGACGGTGCCGAGCTGGCGGCGCATGTGCGGCACCTTCCAGTTCGACAGCCGCGCCAGGTCCTTGCCGAGGACGTGCACCGTGCCGGTGTCCGTACGCTCCTCGCGCAGGAGGAGCCGCAGGAAGGTGGATTTCCCGGAGCCCGAGGAGCCCACCAGGAAGACGAACTCGCCCTTCTCGATTTCCAGCGAAACGTCCCGAAGTGCAGGACGGTTCTGCTTGGGGTAGGTCTTGGAGACGTTGTCGAATCGGATCACGGTCGCACTCCGGATACAGGGGATCGGAGGCGACCTTACGCGAACGCCGAGGGGCCGCGCAGTTCGCGGTCCGGGTTGGTGCGTTTATTCACCGGCCAAAGCAGGCAAAGCGGGCATTGGCCACGCGGGTCACTCTTCGGAGTCGCAGGAATCGCGTGGGGCGCGCCTGGAGCCCCGGAAACTGGCACAGTGGTGGGGGGACTCGGGAACGGACCGTCCCCGACGCGCGTTGTTCATGGAGCGGCCGTGGGGCCGCAATGGGAGGAGGCGACCGCATGACAGTCGACCGACTGGTGTGCGCCAACTGCGCCGGCCCTGTCAGCGAGGGCCGCTGTGCGGTCTGCCGCGCCCATCGTGCACGCCTGCAGCAGGAGAACCCCTTCGCCGCCATCACGCCGGCGACCCTGATCGCCCTGCTCGTGGCGCTGCTCGCCGTGGCCTGGGTGGTTCACGAGGCCACCGCGTAGCGGCACCGCTCGCAGCACGAGGGGCCCGGGGAGTCGTTGACGCCCCGGGCCCCTCGCCTTACGTAACCGCGTGATTACGCGATGGTGTTGCGGCCGCCGCCGACCAGGCGCGGCATCAGGCGGAAGCCGATACCGCCCGCGATCATGGTGGCGGCGCCGATCAGCAGGAAGACGGTCTCGCCGGCACCGGTCTCGGCCAGCTCCTCCTTGGTGTCACCCTGGGTGACGACCTCGCTGCTGCCCGCGTTGTCGGTGTTGGTGTTGTCCGCGCAGCTCACGCTGTCACCGTCGAGGGTGCAGGTGGTGCCGCCGTCCGAACCGCCGGTGCTGGTGCCGCCGTCGGTCGAACCGCCGGTACTGGTGCCGCCGGTGCTGGTGCCACCGTTGCCGTTGCCACCGTTGCCGTTACCGCCGTTGCCGTTACCGCCGTTGCCGTTACCGCCGTTGCCGTTACCGCCGTTGCCGTTACCGCCGTTGCCGTTACCGCCGTTTGCGGTCCCCTCGGACGTCCCCTCGGACGTGCCTTCGGACGTGCCTTCGGACGTGCCCTCAGAGGTGCCCTCGGACGTGCCCTCAGAGGTGCCCTCGGACGTCCCCTCGGACGTGCCCTCAGACGTGCCCTCAGAGGTGCCCTCAGACGTCCCCTCAGAGGTGCCCTCGGACGTCCCCTCGGACGTGCCCTCGGACGTCCCCTCGGACGTGCCCTCGGACGTCCCCTCAGAGGTGCCCTCGGACGTGCCCTCGGACGTCCCCTCGGTCACACCGACCGTGGTGCCCTCGGTGGTCCCCTCAGTGACACCGACCGTGGCGCCTTCGGTGGTCCCCTCAGTGACACCGGCCGTGGTGCCCTCGGTGTCCTGGCCGCTGAGGTTGACCTCGGCGGAGACACCGTCACTGCCGATCCCGATGCCGAGACCGACGGCCTGTGCGGCACCCGCGGCGGTCAGCGAGGCGCCGGCCGCTATCACGGCGGCGGCGGCTATGCGCGCCACCCGCAGCCGCGTGTTCTTTTTGCTCATCTGGCAACTACCCCCAGTAGCTTCTCGTCAATGGAGCAGCGTGCACAGGGGAGCATCTACGGGGCGCACTCGAGATCCGGACCATGGAACCGGTCCGCGCTCGCCCCCGTTCGCTCACGCCCCAGCAATACGCATACCGCGCAACACCATTCCCACAATGCACAGCCTCGTCAAGGCCACTCCAGGCGCAATGCCTGGATTGGCGCGCTATGACGGCCGATTACTTATCCTGCTGTGACCTGAAACGCACAACTGCCGCCCAGTGGACGGCAGTTGTGAGGGTTCGGAGAAGATGTGAACGGCTGGTGAGCGTCAGACGGACGCGGCCTGCTCCTGCTGCTTCCGCCAGCGGATGCCCGCCTCCAGGAAGCCGTCGATGTCACCGTCGAGGACGCCCTGGGGGTTGCCGACCTCGAAGTCGGTACGCAGGTCCTTGACCATCTGGTACGGATGCAGCACGTAGGAACGCATCTGGTTGCCCCACGAGTTGCCGCCGTCGCCCTTGAGGGCGTCCATCTTGGCCTGCTCCTCCTGGCGGCGCCGCTCCAGCAGCTTGGCCTGCAGCACGTTCATGGCGCTGGCCTTGTTCTGGATCTGGGAGCGCTCGTTCTGGCAGGAGACCACGATGCCGGTGGGCAGGTGGGTGATCCGGACCGCGGAGTCGGTCGTGTTGACGCCCTGGCCGCCGGGGCCGGAGGCGCGGTACACGTCGATGCGGAGCTCCGTCTCGTCGATCTCGACGTGGTCGCTCTGCTCCACGACCGGCAGTACCTCGACGCCCGCGAAGGAGGTCTGGCGGCGGCCCTGGTTGTCGAACGGGGAGATGCGCACCAGGCGGTGTGTGCCCTGCTCGACGGAGAGCGTGCCGTAGGCGTACGGCGCCTTCACGACGAAGGTCGTGGACTTGATACCGGCCTCTTCCGCGAACGAGGTCTCGTAGATCTCGGTCGAGTAGCCGTGCCGCTCGGACCAGCGCAGGTACATGCGCTGGAGCTGCTCGGCGAAGTCGGCGGCGTCGACGCCGCCCGCCTCGGCGCGGATGTTGACCAGCGCCTCACGCGCGTCGTACTCGCCGGACAGAAGGGTGCGGACCTCCATCTCGTCCAGCGCCTTGCGGACCGACTCCAGCTCGCTCTCGGCCTCGGCGCGGGTGTCCGCGTCGTCCTCGGCCTCGGCGAGCTCGAAGAGCACCCCGAGGTCGTCGATACGGCCGCGCAGCGCCTCGACCTTGCGGAGCTCGGCCTGCAGGTGCGACAGCTTGCTGGTGATCTTCTGGGCCGCCTCGGGGTCGTCCCACAGCGACGGCGCCGCCGCCTGCTCCTCGAGCACGGCGATGTCGGCCCTCAGTTTGTCGAGGTCCAGAACGGCCTCGATCGACCCCATGGTCGAGGAGAGGGACTTGAGCTCTTCGGATACATCCAGGACTGCCACGTCCCCCAGCGTACCGGGTGGGCGGCGAAGCATCGGCGGCCCCGCGTCCGCACCCCCGCTCCCGCGCCCGGGGGCACGGTGCGGGAGCGGTCGCCCGGCGCTTCAGAGCAGGGGCGGCGCCGGATCCGCGGCGGCGGACTCCGCCGCCCGCTGCAAGGCGCTGGCCAGAAGGGCGAGGTCGGTGGGGCCGTTGCCGAGCTCACGGACCGGGCGGCGGGTGGGCGGGTCGCCCATGCGGTCCCATTCGAGGGGGACGACGGTCGGGCGCAGCGTCGCCGTCCGCGGGATACGGCCGCTGACACGGCCGGCCTGGAAGGCGGTGACGGCTCCGTCGGGGCGGCGCAGATAGCCGCGGCCGGGGAGCGTGTCGTCCAGGGCGGCCGGTTCCTCGACGGCCACCAGCAGGGCGGCGGACTCCGGCTCCTCCGTGCGCAGCGCGATGCGCAGCCGTGCGGCGTCGTCCGCCTCCGTCCCGGCCGTGCGCTCGGGACGGCCGGTGGCGGCGACCAGGTGCACGCCGAGGCGCTCGCCGTCGCGGGCCACGCTCTCCAGGGCCCGGACGACGGAGCCGGCGGCGGGCCGGCCGGGACTGCCCAGGGCGGGCGCGACGAGCGCGTCGAAGTCGTCGACCACGACGACGAGCCGGGGCAGCGGTTCGGCGGTGCGGGTGTGGACGCGGACCACGCCCTGGGACTGCGCCTCCCCCGCGGCGGCCGGCGCGCGGCCGGGGTCGGCCTGGCGCGGCACCGCCGGCACGCGGTGGCGGTCGTGCCACTGCCTGAAGTCCAGCCCGTCCAGCAGCTCTTCGCGCCGCTTCAGCTCCGCGGTCAGGGCCTGTGCGAACTCGCGCATCCGCACCGGGTCGGAGGCGCACAGATACGTGGACACATGGGGCAGGTCGGTGCAGACGCGCAGTCCCTCGCCGCGCTCCGTGCCGGCGCCGTCGACCAGGACGAGGGCCAGCCGGTCCGGGCGCTCGGCCGCGGCCAGAGCGGCGGCGACGGAACGCAGCAGCTCGGTCTTGCCCGAGCCGGGCGCGCCGCCGACCAGCAGATGGGGGCCTTCGACGACCAGGTCGACCAGGACCCGGCCGCCGGGTCCCGCGCCGAGTACCGCCGCTGCGGCGCCGCCGGAGGGGGCGGGTTCGGCCCAGCGGGCGGCGATCTTGGCCGGGGTGGCGAGGGCGAGGTCCAGCTCGTCCAGGAGGCGGGCGGTACGGGGCAGCGCGGAGCGGGTGACGCGGGGCGCGGCGGCGTCGCCCTCGCGCAGCGGCGCCATGGCCCGGGCGAACCGCTCGGCCCACGCGGTGGAGACCGCCTCGACCGTCATCCGCTCCGGGCCGTGCGGTTCGATGCGCAAGGTGGTGGCCACGTCGCCCTCGAGGACGGCGACGGCGCCGCACTGGGCGGCCAGCCGTTCCGCGCTCTCGGCCAGGCACAGCACATGGACGCCGACGGACGGCCCGGTGGCGGCGATCCGGTCGACCGCCTCGCCCAGATAGGCCGAGCCGGGGTCGCCGTCCACGACCAGCAGGGTGTGCGGTCCCTCGCGCTCGGCGGCGGCCTTGGCGACCGCCTCGGCGGTCGCCGTCGCCCAGCCGGTGCCGAGCGGGCCCTCCTCGATGCGCCGGACCAGCTCGGCGACGCGGGCCTCGGCCTGCTCGCGGTCGGTGGCGGTGAGCAGGCGGCAGTCCTGGCCGTGGGCGGGCCGCAGATGCGGCAGCCAGTGGAGCCAGGCCCACTCCTCCGCGCGCTGTTCCGCGGGGCGGGAGCGGTCGGCGCTCAGCAGGGCGACCTCCAGCGCGCCAGGCGCGTGCAGCGCGCACAGCTGGGCGATCACGGCCCGGGCGAGCCCGGTGAGCCGGGGGCGGGGGCCGGCGAGGCCGAGCACCTGGGTGTGCGGGTCGCGCAGGTCGATGGTGAAGGGGACGGCGGGCAGCGTGCGGTAGCCGTCCTCGGCAGGGAGTTCGGCGGTGCCCAGGCGGACCGTCAGCGTGTCCGGGTGGCCGGGGGCGCGCTCCCACAACCGCGGGCCCGGCCCGAGGGCGGTCAGCAGCACGGCCGCGGGGTCCGGCCAGCGGTCGCGCAGCCCGGCGGCGTCGGTGAGGTCATGGCCGGAGCCGATGGCTCCGTCCGGCCCCGTGCCGTCGGGGACGCCGCGCCCGGCGGCCAGCCGCCGGGCCCAGCTTCCTATGGCCCCGGCCATCCGGCTCCCGGCCTCGGCGGCCCGCCCGGCGGTCCTGCGGCCCTGCGGCGGCACGACCGCCCGCGCCTGCTCGGACAGACCGCGCTGCGGGGTGTCCCGGCGGCCTCCCCCTTCGGCGACGGGAGCCACAGGGGATGCCGCGGGTGCCGGTGAGTCCTCGGCAACGGCGGGCGCGGATGCCGGACGGGCATCGGGCGCGGCCTCGCCGGCGGCGGTCGCGGACCGCGCGGGGCGCCAGCCGGCGACGCCCTCGCCGTCGGGCCAGGAGGCCGGCGGCAGGGTGACGTGCAGATGGCCCTCGGTGTCGGGGATGGCGGGGATGGACGCCGGAGGGGGCGGGACCGTGGACCCGGGCGGGGTGGCTTCCAGCTGGAGGACGGACTCCCCGATGCGCAGCAGGGCCCCGGGGGCGAGAGGGACGCCGCGGGGTCCGACCGGCTGCCCGTCGAGCGTCGTGCCGTTGGTGGAGCCGAGGTCGTGGACGGTGACGCGGCCCCCGGCGTCCACGGTGATGGCGCAGTGCAGCCGGGAGACGTCGGGGTCGTCCAGGGGGACGTCCGCGTCGGCGGACCGCCCGACCCGGATCTGCCCGCCCTGCAGCAGGTGGACCCCGCCGGCGTCGGGACCGCTTATGACGTGGAGCCGGGCGGCGGCGGAGGGGCGCTCCTCGTGGTGGCCGTCGGCGGGGGCGTGCAGGGAGAGCACGGCGCCGTCGAGCAGCGGCGGCACTCCGAGCACGGCGGTGGCCGGATCCAGCCGCTCGGCTCCCGCGTAGAGCGGCGGCAGGGACCTCAGGGAGGCAGTGGACCGCGCGGGCTGCCCGGAGCTGCCCGTGCCGGAGGTCAGGGCACCCGCCACGGCCCCCAGCAGGGTGCCCGCGGGCGCGGTGACGAGCACGTCGGAGGAGCGCGCCCCCCGGCCGCCGCGCGGCCCGAGAACGGTCAGCCGGATCTGCATCTCCGTCCACGGTCCCTTCTGCCCGGTCCGACGGGGGGAAGGGGCCTCGCCCCACCCACCGCGCCCGGGCACATCGACACGAACAAGAACGAACCGACCGGCTCCCGTTGCTCAGCGATCGGCGATCCGCGAACGCATCCTCCCACTCGCCAATGACAGCCTGCCGCCGGTGCCCACCTTCACGATCTTGAATGATCAGCATTGGGCGGAAAAAGCAACCAAACGACCGTACTCCGCGCCCTAATCCCCTGCCCGCCCCGTGCGTGAACGAGGTCCACCGCCATGGCGCGGCACTACAGTGGGCGAACACAGGCCACGGACCAGGCCAAGATCCAGGGAGTGCGAGACGTGCGGCCGGTAGGCAGCAAATACGAACTGGTGGAGCCGCTGGGACGCGGTGCCACGGGCACCGTGTGGCGGTCCCAGGTGCGGGACACCGGCGAGACCGTCGCGATCAAGGTGCTCAAGGAAGAGCTCGCGAGCGACCCCGACGTCGTGATGCGCTTCCTGCGGGAGCGCTCGGTGCTGCTGCGGCTGCGCCACCCGCACATCGTCCGCGTGCGCGACCTGGTCGTCGAGGGCGATCTGCTGGCCCTGGTGATGGACCTGATCGAGGGCCCGGACCTCTACCGCCACCTGCGCGAGAACGGTCCGTTCTCCCCCGTGGGCGGCGCCCTGCTGACCGCCGCCATCGCCGACGCGCTCGCCGCCAGCCACGCCGACGGCGTCGTGCACCGCGACCTGAAGCCCGCCAACGTGCTGCTGGCCACCGTCGCCGGCCCGGACGGCAGCGCCCAGATGCACCCGATGCTGACCGACTTCGGCATCGCACGGCTGGCCGATTCACCCGGCCTCACCCGGACCCACGAATTCGTGGGGACCCCCGCCTACATAGCGCCGGAGTCCGCGCAGGGCCGCCCGCAGACCTCCGCGGTGGACATCTACGGCGCCGGCATCCTGCTGTACGAGCTGGTCACCGGTCGTCCGCCGTTCCACGGCGAGAGCGCTCTCGAAGTGCTGCAACGGCATCTGAGCGCGGAGCCGCGCCGCCCCACGACCGTCCCCGAACCCCTGTGGACGGTCATCGAGCGCTGCCTGCGCAAGGAGCCCTCCGAGCGCCCCAGTGCCGTGAACCTGGCCCGCGCCCTGCGCGTGGTGGCCGCGGGCGTGGGCGTCCACGCCTCCCCGGCGCAGGCCGAGGCTGCCCTCGGCGTCGCCGCGCTGCTCGCGCCCGACCCGGCACCCGCGACCGTGCCGGACACTCCGCTCGTGCCGCCGGGCACGGCCGACCCCACGCAGGTGCTGCCGAACCGCTCGCCGATGGCCGGGTACGACCCGACGGCCGCCACCAGCGTGCTGCCCGCCAACGCGGCCGGGAGCGGCGCCGACCCGACCCAGGTCATCCAGGGCGGTTCGCGTCCCGCGGCCGACGGCGACGGCACCCGTGTGATGCCCCCGGTGCCCGGCGGCCCGCCGAACGAGACGCCGCAGGGCCCGCACCCGTGGGAGTCGCAGCTCAACCGGGCCCGGGCACGCGCCGAGCAGACCGAGATCCAGTACCTGGACCCCGAGCAGGACCCCCTGCGCCGCCGCCCGCGCCGCCAGCCGGGCGCGCAGCCCCCGCAGTCGTACCAGCAGCAGTCCCCGCAGTCCTACCAGCAGCAGCCCGGTGGGCAGGGGTACGCGCAGCAGCCCCAGCACCAGCAACCGCCGCGCCCGCCGCAGCACCGCCAGCCGCAGCCGCAGCAGTACGCCCCGCAGCAGCCCCAGCCGCAGCAGTACGCGCCCCGGCCACAGCAGCAGCCGGTGCCGCCGCGCTACGAGCAGCCGCAGCCCCGGCGCTACGAGCCGCAGCGGCCGCCCGCGCCCGAGCCGCCCCCGGCCCGCGAACCGCGCCGGCGCAGCGCCAACCCGATGCGCATCCCGGGCCTCGGCTGCCTCAAGGGCTGCTTCACGGTGATCGTGGTCCTGGTCGTCATCTTCCTGCTGGCCTGGTACTTCGGGCCGCTGCAGGGCTGGTTCGACACCGGCAAGGGACTGTGGGACACGGTCTCCACGTGGGTGAGCGGCATCTGGAACGGGGTCAAGTCGCTGGGCGACTCCACCAGCGGCACTCCCAGCCAGTAGTCGCCGGGGCCGCAACCCGCCTTCAGAGGGTGACGGCGGGAAATTCTGAGAGCGTTTTCAAGCGCCATGTCTTGACGCCTCGTCAGCCCGGGCGGACAGTGAACTGCCCGGGCAACCCCCTTCACGCGCTCCCCCGCCTCTCCCCACAGGAGGACTTGTCATGCGCGCGTCCAAATTGCTCGTCCGGGCCGGCGCGGCCGCACTGCTCGCGCTCGCCGCGGCCCTTCCCGGCCCGGCCTCGGCCAGCGTCCCCCCGCCCGGCACCGGCTGGTCCCTGACCTGGAGCGACGACTTCACCGGCGCCGCCGGGTCGGCTCCCTCCAGCGCGGACTGGATCACCGACACCGGCACGTCCTACCCCGGCGGCCCCGCGAACTGGGGCACCGGCGAGGTGCAGACGTACACCGCGAGCAGCACCAACCTCCAGCAGGACGGCAGCGGGAACCTCCGCATCACGCCGGTCCGCGACGGCTCCGGCCGCTGGACCTCCGCCCGGATCGAGACCCGCCGAACCGACTTCCAGGCCGCCGCGGGCGGCCGGGCCCGCATCGAGGCGCGCCTCCAGATGCCGAACGTGACCGGCGCCGCGGCGGCCGGCTACTGGCCCGCGTTCTGGACGCTCGGCGCCGACTACCGCGGCAACTACCAGAACTGGCCCGGCATCGGCGAGTTCGACATCATGGAGAACGTCAACGGCGTCAACCAGGTCTGGGGCACGCTGCACTGCGGCGGCAACCCCGGCGGCCCCTGCAACGAGACCAACGGCCTCGGCGCCACGCACGCGTGCCCGGGCAGTGCCTGCCAGGGCGCCTTCCACACGTACACCTTCGAGTGGGACCGCAGCGTCAGCCCCGAGACGCTGCGCTGGTACGTGGACGGAGTGCAGTACCACTCCGTCAACGCCTCGCAGATGGACGCGACGACGTGGGCCAACGCCACCCACCACGGCCACTTCGTGCTGCTGAACGTGGCGATGGGCGGCGCCTTCCCCAACGGGGTGGCGGGCAGCGGCACCCCGACCGGTTCGACCGCCTCGGGCGTGCCGATGCTGGTCGACTACGTGGCCGTCTACAACTCGGCGGGCAGCGGCGGGGGCGGCGGAGGCGGCAGCGGCGCCTACGGCACGATCCAGGCCGAGTCGTACTCCGCCCAGTCCGGCACCGCCACCGAGACCACGACCGACACCGGGGGCGGCCAGGACGTCGGCTGGATCGCGGGCGGCGACTGGCTGCGCTACAACGGTGTCGCCTTCGGCTCCACCGCCGCCCACCAGTTCAAGGCCCGGGTCGCCTCCGGCGCCGCGGCCGGGGTGAGCGGACTGGTCGAAGTCCGGCTGGACAGTCCCACCGCGGCACCCGTGGGCAGTTTCGCGGTCGGCGGCACCGGGGGCTGGCAGAACTGGACGACGGTCCCGGCCAACACCGCGGCGATCACCGGGACTCACGACGTCTATCTGACCTTCGCCAGCGGCCAGCCCGCCGACTTCGTCAATCTCAACTGGTTCACCTTCACCACCTGAGACTGCCCATGGTGGTGATTTGTCGACTTCTGGAGGGTGATTTCTCCCGCAGAAGCCGCACTCACCCCCGACTGGTTCCCCCAACCGGCTCGCATCCGCGTAGCTTTGTCGCCAACACGACGGCACGTCGGAGGAGTCGGAGCAGCCTTGGGACGGAAGATCGGCAGCCGGTACACCGCGCACCAGGTGCTGGGGCGCGGCTCCGCCGGCACGGTGTGGCTGGGCGAGGGCCCCGAGGGCCCGGTCGCCATCAAGCTGCTGCGTGAGGACCTCGCCTCCGACCAGGACCTCGTCGGCCGCTTCGTCCAGGAGCGCACGGCCCTGCTGGCACTGCACCACCCGCACATCGTCGGCATCCGTGACCTGGTGGTCGACGGTTCCGACCTGGCGCTGGTCATGGACCTCGTGCGCGGCACCGACCTGCGCTCCCGCCTGGAGCGGGAGCGCAGGCTCGCCCCCGAGGCCGCCGTCTCGATCACCGCCGACGTCGCCGACGGTCTGGCCGCCGCGCACGCGGCGGGCGTCGTCCACCGTGACGTGAAGCCGGAGAACGTGCTGCTGGACTCCGCGGCGCCGCCCGGTCCGGGCGGGGCGCCCCCGGCGCTGCTCACCGACTTCGGCATCGCCCGGCTGGTGGACTCCCCGCGCCGCACCCGGGCCACCCGCATCATCGGCACCCCGGACTACCTGGCGCCGGAGATCATCGAGGGCCTGCCGCCGCGGGCCTCCGTCGACATCTACGCGCTCGCCACCGTCCTGTACGAACTGCTGGCCGGTTTCACGCCGTTCGGCGGTGGCCACCCCGGCGCCGTGCTGCGCCGCCATGTCACCGAGTCGGTGGCGCCGCTGCCCGATCTCCCCGACGAGCTTTGGCAGTTGCTCTCCCAGTGCCTGGCCAAGGCGCCGGCCTCACGGCTGACAGCGGCGGAAGTGGGCGCGCGGCTGCGGGAGTTGTTGCCGGATCTGGCCGGGCTGCCACCGCTGGAGGTGGACGCGCCCGGCGACCACCACCACGAGGACGCGGGCGGCTTCGGCGCCGAACCGCCGGGCGGCGGCGAGCCGTACGACCCGCCGGCCGGCCGCCGGCGCGGCGCGGTCCCGCTGGTCAGGGGCGCCGCCCCGGACTCCACCCGGGACACGCACACCAGCATCAAACTGCCGACCGCCGAGGAGCTCGCCGCCGGCCGTACCGCGGGCGACGACCCCCGGGGCACCCGGGCCCGCCACCGGCACCGCGCCGTCGCGGACTCGCCGCAGCGCCGCCGGGCCAAGATCGGGGCCGCCGCGGCGGCCGCCCTGGTGGCCGCCGGACTCGGCGGCTGGGCCATCGCCGCCTCCGGCTCCGACGACGGCGGCTCCACCAGCCGCGAGGACCGGGAGCCCGGCGACTCCACGACGCACGCCCCCACCCCCACCGCGCCCACCGGCGCCGCGGCCTCCCCGCAGGGCGCCGTCAGCTCCACCGCCGACGCCGCCGACGCGACCGAGGAGGCGTCGCTGCGCTGGTCGGGCCTGACGGCGCTGCCGCCGCTCCCGGTCGCCGGGGTCGACACCACGGGCCGGCCGCGGGCGGTCGCGGCCGGCGGGGCGACGTACGTCTTCACCCGGGGCACCGACCGGAACCTGTGGTACCTGGTGGACGGGCGCTGGCACCGGCTGACCGGGATAAGCGTCGCCGACGACCCCTCCGCGGTCTCCTCGCGCGCAGGGCAGCTCGACGTGTTCGCGCTCGGCACCGACCACAAGGTCTACCGGCGCACCCTCACCGACGGCGCCTGGGGCGGCTGGTACCAGGTCGACCAGCCCGCCACCTTCGACACCACCCCGGCCGCCGCGTCCTCGGCCCCCGGCCGGATCGACCTGGTCGCCCGCTCCGGCGGCGACCTGGTCACCTCCTCCTGGGTGGACGGCCGCTGGAACGCCTGGGCGCTGGTGCCCACCGCCGGCCGCGTCACCTCCGCGCCCGGCCTGGTCTCGCGCACCCCCGGCACCCTGGACGCCTTCGTGGTGCGCAAGGCCGACGGGGCCGTGCTGCGCCTGCCGTACGTCAACGGCGCCTGGCGCCCCTCGGAACTGGTCGCCGGCCTGGACGCGACCGGCCGCCCGGAGGCCGCCGTCTCCGGGGGCCGGCTGTACGTCCTGGCCCCGTCCGGCGGCAGCAGGCTGGCCGCCGCCGTCGGCGCGGGCGCCGACTGGGCGCCCGTCCCGGTGAGCGCCACCAGCCACACCGGGGCCGCGCTCACCGGCTCCTCGCGGGCCCTCACCCTCTACGTCCGCCGCGCCGACGGCACCCTCGCCCGCTCGACCGGGTCGCCGGTCACATGACGGTCATGATCCAACGCCCCTGTGCATAGGCGGTATTGCGGCGGTCGTCCGACCGGGCGCGGCAGGTCCGGCAGTTCGGCGACACCATCGGCATCCTGGTGCCGGGCGGCTTCGTGTCGACGGTGGTCCCGCCGGCCGTCTTCTTCGCCTTCCAGCGGCAGTTCGTCTCCGGCGTGATGGCGGGCGCCGTGAAGTAGGCGCCCGAGAACGGGACCGGCTCCGGGGCCGGGCAACACTCCGTGGCCGCAGTGGTCGCCGGACGCGGCACGCTCACCGGGATATAACGGGCATAAGCCGCGTACGTCGATCCTACGGATGTGCTGCCTTGCCCCGGTTCAGCGTCATCGTGCCCATCCACCTCGTGCAGGCCCATCTGCACGAGTGCCTGGAGTCCGTGCTCGGGCAGAGCTTCACGGACCTGGAGCTGATCGCCGTGGACGACCGCTCCCCCGACGGCTGCGGCGCGATCATCGACTCCTTCGCGGCCCGCGACCGCCGGGTCACCGCCGTGCACCTGGCCGAGAACGTGGGCCTCGGGCGGGCCCGGAACGCCGGTATCGCCCACGCCACCGGCGACTACCTGCTCTTCCTCGACGGCGACGACGCCCTCACCCCCGGCGCGCTGCGGGCCGTCGCCGACCGGCTGGCCGGGACCGCCGAACCCGACGTGCTGGTCTTCGACTACGCCCGCACCTACTGGGACGGCCGCGTCGCCCGCAACCGGCACGCCCATCTGCTCTCCCACGACGGCCCGCCGCCCGGCCCCCTCGCCGGCCGGCCCGGACTGCTGCGGCTGCTGCCGGTGGCCTGGAACAAGGCCTACCGGCGGGAGTTCGTCCAGCGGCGCGGTCTGTCCTTCCCGCCCGGCTGGTACGAGGACGTGCCCTGGACGTATCCGGCGCTGCTCGGCGCCGACACCGTCGCGGTGCTGGACCGGGTCTGCGTGCACTACCGGCAGCGCCGCCGCGGCAGCATCCGGCGCACCACCAGCACCCGCCACTTCGACGTCTTCGAGCAGTACGAGCGGCTCTTCGCCTTCCTCGACCGCCATCCCGTGCACGACCCATGGCGGCCCGCGCTCTTCCGGCGGATGGCCGACCACCTGCTGCTGATCTACAACAGCCCCGTCCGGCTGCCCCGTTCGTCCCGCGCCGCCTACTTCAAGCGCTGCGGCCTGGCCCTGCGGCGGCTGCGGCCGGAAGAGTCCGGCCGCCCGGGGCGCGGCGGCGGATCCCGGCGGCTGCTGGTGCGGCTCGGCGCCCGCCACGTCTTCGACGCCGTACGGGCCGCGGGCGCGCTGCGCCGGCGGCTGCGCTCGCTGGCCGAGGGCGCCCGCCGCGCGGGGCGGGCGGCGGCCCTGCGGGCGCACTACCGCCTCCAGCGGCACCGGCCCCTGGACCCGCGGTCGGCGGTGTTCGCCGCCGACCGGTACGGCGGCTACGCCTGCAACCCCGCCGCCGTGGAGACCGCCGTACGCGGCCTCGCCCCGCACCTGCGCACGGCCTGGATCACCACCGCGGAGCACGCCGGCACGCTGCCGCCCGGGGTGCGCCGGCTCCAGCCGGACTCCCCCGCGTACTGGACGGCGCTGGCCCGCGCCACGTACCTGGTCAACAACGTCAACTTCCCGCACGCGTACGTCAAGCGGCCCGGCCAGGTGAACCTGCACACCCACCAGGGCACCCCGCTCGGCCACATGGGACTGGACGTGCAGGGCGATCCCGCCGCCTCGGCAGGCCGGGACTTCGCCCGCATGCTCGCCCACACCGACCGCTGGGACTACTGCCTCTCGGCCAACCCGCACTCCTCGGTGGTGTGGGAGCGCGCCTACCCGGCGGGCTACGCCACCCTGGAGTACGGCCAGCCGCGCAACGACGTGCTGCTCCGGGCGTCCGCGGACGACGTGCTGCGCCTGCGCGCCGCCCTCGGCCTGCCCGAGGGCGTCACGGCCCTGCTGTACGCCCCGGCCCACCGCGACCACCGGCACGGCTTCCGCCCGGCCGCCGACCCGGCCCGGCTGGGCCGGGAACTCGGCCCCGGATTCGTGATCCTGTACCGGGCACCCCGCGAGCACCCGGACCGCGGGTGCGCGGCCGGCCTCCCCGAGGACCTGCCCGGCAACGTGCTCGACGTCTCCGCGCACGCGAGCGTGCAGGAACTGTGCCTGGCCTCCGACGGGCTGATCACCGACTACGCGTCCCTGATGTTCGACTACTCGGTCCTGGACCGGCCGGTCGTCGTGCACGCCGAGGACCGGCCGGCCCACGGGATCGCGCGCGGCGCCTACCTCGACATCACCGCCGAGCCACCGGGCCTGGTGGCCGGGTCCTGCGACGAACTCCTCGACATCCTCCTCACCGGCGCCTGGCGCGGCCCGCTGTCCACCCGGCTGCGGGCCGCCTTCCGGGCGCGCTACTGCCCGTGGGACGACGGGCGGGCGGCCGAGCGGGTCGTGCGCCGGGTCTTCCTGGGCGAGCCGGGCGGCCTGCCCCCGGTGATGCCGCCGGAGGAACGCCGCCCCGCCCCCGCCCCGGAGCAGGCCCGCGCGCAGGCCCGTGCGCAGGAACCCGGCGGGGTCTACGACCAGACCCGCGACCCGGCTCCCGGCGGCTGAGGCGACGCCCGGCGGTTCACCCGTTCGGCGCAGTGGAGGTGACCGACGCGGCCGGGGCGAGTTGAACCCCTCGTCCCCGCACGCCGCCCCCTCCCGGAAAGGGTCACGTCAGCCGATGGCCTCGCGCACGCCCCGCCTCACCGTCGTCGTCCCGGTCCACAACGTCGAGGCGCACGTGGCGGAGTGCCTGCGCTCGGTGGCCGCGCAGACCCTCGGCGCGCTGGACGTGGTGATCGTGGACGACGGCTCCACCGACGCCGGCGCCGAGATCGCGCGCTCCTTCGCCGACCGCGACCCCCGCTTCCGGCTGGTCCGCCAGGACACCGCGGGCCTGGGCCACGCCCGCAACACCGGTGTCCGGCACGCCGATCCGGCCACCTCCTACCTGGCCTTCCTCGACGGCGACGACGTCCTGCCGCCGCGCGCGTACGAGACGCTGGTACGGATGCTGGACGCCTCCGGCTCGGACTTCGCCACCGGCAACGCCTGGCGGCTCACCGAGGACGGCCGGACCGAGGCCTGGCCGCACCGCGACATGACCCGTAACGTGCCGCGCACCCATGTCACCCGGGACCCGGGCCTGCTGTCCGACCGGGCCGCCTGGAACAAGGTCTTCCGCCGCGACTTCTGGGAACGCCACCACCTGGCCTTCCCCGAGGGCGTGTCGTACGAGGACGCCCCGCTCACCCTTCCCGCGCACTTCCTCGCCGAGGCCGTGGACGTCCTGCACAACCACGTCTACTACCGGCGGGTCCACCAGGGTCCGGTCACCGGGAGCCGCGCCGACGCGCGGGGCGGGCCGGGCGTGCCGGGCGTGCCGGGCGGGCAAGGCGCAGCGGACTGCATCCGCGCCGTCGACTCGGTCAGCCGCTTCCTCGGCGACCCGGCGCGCCCCGCCTGGGGCGCGTACAAGCCCGCCTACGACCGCTCGGTGCTCACCGACGACCTCCAGGACCTCGTCGAGGCGCTGCCGTCGGCGGGGCCGGAGTACCGGCGGGTGTTCATGGAGCGCTGCCGGGACTTCCTCAGCCGCGTCGACCCCGGCGTCTTCCCCGAACTCCCCGTCGTGCAGCGGATCATCTGGCACCTGGTCGTCAAGGACCGGCTCGACGACCTCGTCACCTTCCTCGGCCACCAGCGGGCCAACCCCTCCGGCTTCTCCGTCGCCGGACCGCCGCTGCGCAAACGCGCGGTGGTCCGTGCCGCGGACGGCGCCCCGATGGCCCTGCCCCCGTCCGTGGTGCGGCTGCGCCGCGCGGACCTGCCCGTGCACGCCGAAGTCGCCGAAGTGGCGCGGGAGAACGGCAGGCTGGTGCTGCGCGGCCACGCCTACCTGCGCAACATCGACGCCGGCCGGCCCGGCGACGCCCACATCACCGCCGTCGCACTCAATGGACGGCGGCGCCGGGTCAAGGTGCTGCTGCTGCCGGTGCGCATCCACCAGGAACCGGCCGCGACCGCCGGCTCCCGCCAGGAGGAACACTGCTACGACTGGTCGGGCTTCGAGATCACCGTCGACCCGGCGCGGCTGCGGCCCGGCCGGTGGCGGATCGCGGTGGTCGTCGCGGCACGCGGCGTCATCCGCACGGCGGGACTGCGCGCCGCGGACACCGGTTCCGGTGCCTCCCCGCAGTCGTACCCGGCGGGCGACGGGACCCGGGTGGTGCCGTTCCACCGGGCCGGGCGGCTGCACCTGTCGGTGGATCCGGTGGCCCGGACGGTGGTGGACCACCGGGCGGGCCCCGACGGGACGGTGGAGCTCGACGTCACCGGCGCGCCGGACGCCACCGCGCTGCGCCTGACGCTCGCCTCGACACGGGCGGTCCTCACGTATCCGGTCCAGGACGCGGACCACGGCGTCCGCCGGGTCCGCGTGCGCCTCGCCGACCTCGGGGACGCCCGGCCCGCGCTGGAGCCCGGCCCCCGGCAGATCGCCCCGGACACCACCGAGACGTGGGAGGCCGTCCTGATGCGGCCGGGCCGCACCGACCCGGTCCACCTCGACGGTGACCTGCCGGCCGGCCATTACCCGCTCGGCACGGACGCCCGGCTCGTCGGCGTCCGCCGTGAGCTGCTGGTCGAGGCCGACGCGGCCGGCCGGCTGGTGCTGCGCGACCGCACGCCGCAGCCGGTCGTGGACGCGGTCGGCTGGACCGCCGAGGGCGCCCTCGTCCTCACCGGCCGGCTGGCGCCGGACACCGCCCCCGGCCGGACCGAACTGGTGCTGCGCCACGGCACGTTCAGCGCCGAGCACGCCTTCCCCGTACGCCTGGACAGCGCCGCCGCGCCCTTGGACCCGGCGGGCCGGGCCCGGCACCGCGAGGGGCGCCGGTTCACCGTGACGGTGCGCCCGGGCCGCATCGAGACCCTCGCGGGGGCCGTGCCGCTGATCGAGGGCCGCTGGGACCTGTGGCTGCGCGCGGGCGGCCACGACGCACCCGTGCGGGTGGCCCCCGGGGCGTTCGACGCGCTGCCGATGGCGGCGGGCTCCGGCGGCAAGGCGTTCACCGTGGACCGGCGCCTGCACGACCGCCTGTTCCTGGAGGCCGGCCCGACCGTGCCGGAACCGCAGCGCGGCCCGTACCGGCAGCGCGTGCTGCGCGAGACCCACTACCCGCGCACCCGGGGACTGCCGCGCCGCGAGACCGTGCTGTTCAGCTCCTTCGACGGCCGCGCCGGCGGCGACTCCCCGCGCGCCGTCCACGAGGAACTGCTGCGCCGCCGCGAGGCCGACGGCCTGGAGCACCTGTGGGTGGTGCGCGACGGCCAGGCGGTGCCGCCCGGGACCGCGCGGCCGGTGGTGCTGCGCAGCGCGGCCTGGTACGAGGCGCTGGCGCGCAGCCGCTACGTGGTCACCAACACGCATCTGCCGCGGTGGTTCGTCCGCCGCCCCGACCAGCGGGTGCTGCAGACGTGGCACGGCACACCGGTCAAGCGCACCGGCCGCGACCTGGCCGGCACGCCGTACGCGGACCCGGGCCGCCAGTGGAGCGTGCTGCTGTCGCCGAACACGTACAGCACGGGCGCGCTGCGCACCGCGCTCGCGTTCGACGGCGAGGTCGCCGAGACCGGACTGCCGCGCACCGACGTGCTGTTCGCCGACGACCGCGACAAGATCGCCGCCTCGCTGCGGGACCGGCTGGGCATCCCGCGGGGCCGCACCGTCGTGCTGTACGCCCCCACCCGGCGCGACGACCGGGCGTACGACGCCGGCCACTACCGCCGCTCGGCCCACCTGGACCTGGCGGAGGCGGAGGCCGCGCTCGGCCGGGACCATGTGCTGCTGTACCGCTCGCACCCGACGGTCGCCGACCGGCTGCGGCCCGGCCGCTCCGGCTTCGTCCGCGACGTGTCCACGCACCCCGACGCGGCCGAACTGCTCCTGCTCGCCGACGTGCTGGTCACCGACTACGCCTCGCTCGCCGCGGACTTCGCCAACACCGGGCGCCCGATGCTCTTCCTCGTCCCCGACCTGGAGCACGTCCGCGACACGCTGCGCGGCTTCTACCCCGACTTCGAGGCCCTGGCGCCCGGTCCGCTGCTGCACTCCACCGCCGAGGTCGCCGGCGCCCTGCGCGACCTGGACGCCGTGGCACGGCACAGCGCCGACGCCTACGCCCACTTCCGGACGACCTTCTGCCACCTGGACGACGGCGGGGCCGCCGCCCGCGCAGCCGACCGCCTCCTCGGCCGCCCCGGCACCGCACCCCGCTGAACCGGTCGTCCGCCGTCGCCGTCGCCGACGGAACGTCATCGTCCCGGTCCACAAGGTGCAGGGCTGTCCGCGCGCCTGCCCGGACTCGGTGCTGTCCCAGCCCGTCACCGACCGGTCGCCGGACCACTGCGGCCGCATCCTCGACGCGTACGCGGCCCGCAACACCGGCGCCGAGCGGGCCACCGGGGACTGTCTGTTCTTCCTCGACGGCGACGACACGGCGAGGACCCGGCCCATACGGCCCTGCACGAGGAGGGCCTGCTGATCGACGTATCCCGGCACCCGTCTGTGGAGCAGCTGTGCCTGGCCGCGGATGCCCTGGTCACGGACTACTCGTCGATCATGTTCGCCTACGCACTGCTGGACCGCCCCATCGTGGTCCACGCCGACAACTGGCCGGTCTACCAGGCCTCCCGCGGCGTCTACTTCGACCTGCTGTCCGCCGCGCCCGGCGACACCCCGGGCGCGGTCTCCACCACCGACGACGAACTGGTCCGGGTCTTCCGCGACGGCCCCTTCGACGACCACCGGGCCCGCGAGCTGCGGGCGACCTTCCGCCGCCGCTTCTGCGCCTTCGACGACGGTCGGGCCGCCGAGCGCGTCGTGCGCCGGGTCCTCCTCGGCGACGACACACCGCTGCAGACGGGTGCCGCTCGACGCTCGCACCCCCGCCCGCCCGCACCCGGTGCCGCAGCCGGCGGCCCCTCGGACCGGCGCCGTCCAGGGGGCCGCCAGTCGGCCGTAGCCCCCTCCCACGAACGGGTGGCCGGACGAGGACACGTCCCCGTACGGACCCGCCGGGGATGCAGCACCGCCTGCCACGATCGAACATCGTGGTGACGAGCTGACGAGCCGACGACGGCCGGGAGGGCTGCGTGACCGGCGTTCTGACGACCCAGCGGGACTGGCGCATCCAGACGTACGAGCTGCGCCGGGTGCGGCGCCCCTCGCCGTACCTGATCCTGGGCACCCTGTTCTGGCTGGTGGTGGCCCTGCGGACCTGGGACGCCGTACCCGCCGCCGACTTCGGGCAGCACGCCGCCGCGATCGAGCGGATCGCGGCGGACTGGCGGCACCCGTCCAACCCACTGCTCGACATGTCCGGCACCGGCAGCCCCTACTTCACCCCGTACACGGTGCTGCTGGGGCTGCTGAGCAAGCTGACCGGCGTGCCGGGCTGGCAACTGCTCAAGGGCTGCGGCCCGCTCAACCTCGCCCTGGTCGTCAGCGGCATCGGCGCCTTCACCCGCACCCTCAGCACACGCCGCTGGGCGCCGGTGCTGGCGCTGGCCGCGTTCGTGCTGCTGTGGGGGCCCGAGCACAAGGAGTGGAGCGGCTTCCTCGGCCTGCAGTCGATGACCCTCGGGCTGACCTACCCCAGCGCGTTCGCGATCGGCCTGACCTTCTGGACCTGGACGATCACCGCCCGCACCGCACGGCGCGGCGTCGGCGGCCCATGGCTGCACACCGGGCTCGGCCTGCTCCTCGGCGTCATCCTGCTCGTCCACCCGTTCACCGCGATGGGCGCCGTCATCGGCGTGGCCGCCCTGGTGCTCGGCATGCAGCAGACCCCGATCGTCGCCGGGATCCTGGGCCGCTGGGCGCTGACCGCCGCCGTGGCCTTCGCGGTCGCCGGCTGGTGGCCGTACTTCAGCCTCTCCTCGCTGCTGGGCGACCCGACGGTCGACGGGATCCACCGGCAGCTCTACGGCGACCTGTGGCAGTGGTACGGGCTCGCCCTGGCGGGTCTGCCGGCGCTGCTGTACCGGCTGCGGCTGAACCCGCTGGACCCGCTGGTGCTGATGTTCGCCGGGGACTGCGCCGTGGCCGCGTACGGCTGGTTCAGCGGCGAGTACTCCTACGGGCGGATCTTCGGGCTGCTGCTGGTGCCGCTGCAGTTCGCGCTGGCGGTGGAGCTCGCCGAGGCCCCGCCGTGGACGCTGCTGCGCACGGTGCTGGCGCCGCTCGCCGCGGTGGCGGCCTGCGTGGGCCTGGTGGCGCAGGCGGGCGCGATCGTCCCGAAGCGCTACGTGCCGCCGGCGGTGCACCTGCAGCGGCTGAACCACTGGCCGAGCTACCAGTGGGCGCAGCGGCACGTGGCGGTCGGCGACGTCGTCCTGACCGACGCCTACGGGCCCTCCCACGTCATGCCGGCCTACGGCGCGTTCCTGGTCGCCCCCACCTGGCCCGACCCGTCGACCTCGGCGGCGGAACGAAAGCGCCGCGCCTCCGACGTCCGCACCTTCCTGGCCCCGACGACCGCGCCGGACCTGAGGCAGGCCATCGCCCGCCGCTACCACGTCCGGTGGGTCATGACGGCGCCCAAGGCCCCCGTCCCGCCGGACACCTCGCTGGTCGCCACCGGCCCGCGCACGGGCGAACGGCTGTACCGGATCGGGTGACGCCCCGGCACACACGACGGCAGGGGCCGGGGGGATTCCCCCGGCCCCTGCCCTGTGTGACGGTGGGTCAGCGGTGTGTGCGCAGCAGCGTGCGGAAGGTCCGCATCGCCACCGACAGGTTCGCCAGGTCGAACGCCTCCGACCCCTGGATCTCGTCCAGGGTGGTGCGGGCCCGGTTGACCAGGGCGCCCCTGGCCTCCTCCCACTTCTTGAAGCGCTGCTCCGGGGTGGAGGAGCCGTTGCCCACCGAGAGCACGTCCGCCGTCAGCGCGGCGTGCGCGGCGAACAGGTCCTCGCGGATGGAGGCGCGGGCCATCGACTGCCACCGGTCGGCGCGCGGCAGCTCGATGATCCGGTCCAGCAGCTGGGTGATCTGCAGGCGGTCGGCGAGGTCGTAGTAGACCTCGGCCACCGCCAGCGGGTCCTTGCCGCTGCGGTCGGCGACGTCCACGATGTCCAGCGCCGGGAAGGCGGACGAGAACCCGGCCACCTTGGTGGCCAGCTCCTCCGGGACGCCCGCGCCCGTCAGCTCGTCGTGGATCGACTGGTACCACTCCAGGTCCGCGCCGCGCAGCAGCTTGGGCAGCTCGGCCCAGACCCGGGTGACCCCGTCGTGGAAGAACTCGATGGTCTCGGCGATCCGCAGCGGCTGCGGCCGGTTGTTGAGCAGCCAGCGCGAGGCCCGCTCCACCAGCCGCCGCGAGTGGAGCCGGACGCGCGTCTGCACGTCCGCGGGCACGACGTTGTCGAGCGCCTCGACGTCGTCCCAGATCCGGCTGAGCCCGAAGATCGCGCGGGCCGCGGTGTGCGCCCGGACGATCTCCTCGTTGGTGGCGCCGGTCTCCTCCTTGAAGCGGTGGAGGAAGGTGGTGCCGCCGGTGTTGACGGTGTCGTTGACCAGCACCGTCGTGATGATCTCGCGGCGCAGCGCGTGCCCGTCGATCTGCGCGGCGAAGCGCTCGCCGAGCGCCTTCGGGAAGTACGCGTCCAGCAGCCGCCGCAGGTACGGGTCGTCCGGCAGGTCGGTGGCGAGCAGCTCCTCCGCGGCGGTGATCTTGGTGTAGGCCAGCAGGACGGCGAGTTCGGGCTGGGTCAGCCCCTGGCCGGCGGCCAGCCGCTCGCGGATCTGCCGGTCGGTGGGCAGGAACTCCAGCGCCCGGTCCAGCTTGCCGTCGCGCACCAGCCTGCGGATGAAGCGCTGGTGGGCGTGGAGCAGGCTGGGCGACTGGGCCATGCCGTTGGCCAGCGCCACGTTCTGCGCGTAGTTGTTGCGCAGCACCAGGGAGCCGACCTCGTCGGTCATCTCGGCCAGCAGGCTGTTGCGCTGCTTGACCGTCATGTCGCCCTCGGTGACGACCGCGTTGAGCAGGATCTTGATGTTGACCTCGTGGTCGGAGGCGTCCACGCCGGCGCTGTTGTCGATGGCGTCGGAGTTGACCCGGCCCCCGGCCAGGGCGAACTCGATGCGGCCGAGCTGGGTCAGGCCCAGGTTGCCGCCCTCGCCGATGACCTTGGCGCGCACCTCTGCGCCGTCCACGCGGATGGCGTCGTTGGCCTTGTCGCCGACGTCCGGGTGCGTCTCGGCGGACGACTTGACGTAGGTGCCGATGCCGCCGTTCCACAGCAGGTCCACCGGGGCCTTGAGGATCGCCTTCATCAGGTCGGCCGGGGTCATCTTGGCCGCCGGCTGCTCGATGCCGAGCGCCCTGCGGATCTGCGGGGTGACGGTGATCGCCTTCGCGCTGCGCGGGAAGACGCCGCCGCCGGCCGAGATCAGCTTGGCGTCGTAGTCGGCCCACGACGAGCGCGGCAGTGCGAACATCCGGCGCCGCTCGGCGTAGGAGGTCGCCGCGTCCGGCACGGGGTCGATGAAGATGTGCCGGTGGTCGAAGGCGGCGACCAGCCGGATGTGCTCGCTGAGCAGCATGCCGTTGCCGAAGACGTCACCGGACATGTCACCGACGCCGACGACGGTGAAGTCCTCGTTCTGGGTGTCGTGGCCCATCTCGCGGAAGTGCCGTTCGACGGACTCCCACGCGCCGCGGGCGGTGATGCCCATCTTCTTGTGGTCGTAGCCGACCGAGCCGCCGGAGGCGAACGCGTCGCCGAGCCAGAAGCCGTAGGAGATCGCGACCTCGTTGGCGATGTCGGAGAACGACGCGGTGCCCTTGTCGGCCGCGACCACCAGGTAGGTGTCGTCGCCGTCGTGCCGCACCACGTCGGCGGGCGGCACGACCTGGCCGCCCACCAGGTTGTCGGTGATGTCGAGGAGACCGGAGATGAAGGTCTTGTACGAGGCGATGCCCTCGGCCAGCCACGCGTCGCGGTCGGCCGCCGGGTCGGGCAGCCGCTTGCCGACGAAGCCGCCCTTGGCGCCGACCGGCACGATGACGGTGTTCTTCACCATCTGCGCCTTGACCAGGCCGAGCACCTCGGTGCGGAAGTCCTCGCGCCGGTCGGACCAGCGCAGGCCGCCGCGGGCGACCTTGCCGAAGCGCAGGTGCACGCCCTCCACGCGCGGGGAGTAGACCCAGATCTCGTACGCCGGGCGCGGCGCGGGCAGGTCCGGGATCGCCTGCGGGTCGAACTTCATCGACAGGTAGGCGTGCGGCTTGCCGCCGTCGGCTCGCTGGAAGTAGTTGGTGCGCAGCGTCGCCTTGATCAGGGTGAGGAAGGAACGCAGGATGCGGTCCTCGTCCAGGCTCGCGACCTGCTCCAGGGCGGCGTCCACCTCCTCCAGCAGGGCGTCGGTCAGCTCGCTGCCGGCCCGCTGGTGGTCCGGGGAGAGTCGCGCCTGGAAGAGGTTGACCAGCAGCCGGGTGGTGTGGACGTTGTTGCGGAGGGTGTCCTCCATGTAGTCCTGCGAGAAGGCCGTGCCGGCCTGCCGCAGATACTTGGCGTAGGCGCGCAGCACCATCGCCTGGCGCCAGGTCAGCCCGGCGCTCAGTACGAGCGAGTTGAAGCCGTCGTTCTCGGCCTGACCGGTCCAGGTCGCGGTGAAGGCCTCCTGGAAGCGCTCGCGGGCGTCGTCCCCGAGGTCGCCGAGCGAGGGGTCGATCCGCAGCCCGAAGTCGTAGATCCAGGCACGTCCCGCGCCCTCCTCGCCGGCCTGCGAGGAGGACGGCGTGCGGCGCAGCTCGTAGGGGCGCTCGTCGGTGACCTCGACGCCCAGGCGCTGCAGCGCCGGCAGCACCGCGGACAGCGAGACCGGCGCACCGGTGCGGTAGATCTTGAAGCGGCGCTCGCCTGGGGCGGCGCCGACCGGCTCGTACAGGCTGAGGCAGAAGTCCTCGCCGTTGAGCCGCTCCAGGTGCTGCAGGTCGGCGACGGCGGCGCGCGGGGTGAAGTCGGCGCGGTAGCCGTCGGGGAAGGCGTGCGCGTAGCGGCGGTTCATCTCGGCGGCGCGCTCCTCGCCGCACTCGGAGTTCAGCGCCTCGGCGAAGCCGTCGGCCCAGGAGCGCACGGCCTCGGTCAGCCGCCCCTCGATCCGCTCGACATCGCCGTCGCTGAGCTCCGGCAGCCGTGTGCCGGGGGCGACCCGGACCACGAAGTGCAGCCGGGAGAGCACCGATTCGGTGCTCCAGGCGGTGAAGTCGACGGTGACGCCGTTGAGTTCCTCCTTGAGGATGTCCGTCAGCCGCAGCCGGACCGCCGTGGTGAAGCGGTCGCGGGGCATGTAGACCAGCGCGGACAGGTAGCGCCCGTACTCGTCCTGCCGCAGGAACAGCCGCAGCCGGCGGCGCTCCTGCAGGTACAGCACGCTGGTGACGGTCTCGCGCAGCTCGTCGGGGGGCGTCTGGAACAGCTCGTCGCGCGGGTACGTCTCCAGGATCTGCAGCAGGTCGCGGCCGTCGTGGCTGTCCGGCGTGACGCCGGCGCCCTCCAGCACCTCGGCGACCTTGCGGCGGATCACCGGGACCCGGCGCACCGACTCGGTGTACGCGGCCGAGGAGAACAGGCCGAGAAAGCGGCGCTCGCCGATGACGTTCCCGTCGGCGTCGAACTTCTTGACCCCGATGTAGTCCAGGTACGACGGCCGGTGCACGGTGGCCCGGCTGTTCGCCTTGGTGATGATCAGCAGCCGCTGCTCACGGGCCTTCTTGCGGGCGTCGACAGGCAGCCGGTTGAACGACGGCGACACCGGGTGGGCGTTGTGGCGGCCCTCGGAGTCGTGGTGGTGCGGGTCGGAGCGCAGGATGCCGAGCCCGGTGCCGGGCACCGCGGTGAGCACGTCCTCCTGGCCCTCGGGGGTGCTCTCCGTGGTGAGCGCGTACTCCCGGTAGCCGATGAAGGTGAAGTGGTCGTCGGACAGCCAGCGCAGCAGCTCCCAGGCCTCGCCGACCTCCTGCTCGGGCAGCGGCGGCGGGGTCGCGGCCAGCTCGTCGGCGATGCGCAGTGCGCCGTCGCGCATCTTCTGCCAGTCCTCGACGGCCTCGCGGACGTCGGACAGCACGCGGCGCAGATCGGCGCTGATCTGCTTGAGGTCCTCACGGTCGGTCTCGCGGTCGATCTCGACGTGGATCCAGGACTCGGTCAGCACGTCGTGCGGCAGCTGGGCGCCGTCGCCGGTGACGGCCTCCAGCACCTCCAGCAGGTTGCCGGTCAGATCGCGCCGCACCAGCATCTGCGGGTGGACGACCACGTGGATCGCGCGGTCCTGCCGGGACAGCTCATTGGTGACGGAGTCGACGAGGAAGGGCATGTCGTCGGTGACCACCTCGACGACGGTGTGGCTGCACGTCCACCCGTTCTCCTCGACCGAGGGCGTGTGCACGCGGACGTTCGCGGTGCCCTGCGGGCGGACCTCGGCCAGGCGGTAGTGGGACAGGGCGGCACCGTACACGTCCACCGGGTCGCGGTGGATCAGGTCCTCGGGGGCGCTGTGCAGGTAGTAGCGCTGAAGGAAGGAGTCCAGCGCCTCCTTCACCGGGCCCTGACCGCCGTCCGGCCCGGTCTGGCCGGGAGCCGGCGTTCCCCCCGCCGAAGGTCCGGGGCCCACGCGGGCCGCCCGTTCCAGCAGCTCGGCCTTGGCTTCGTCCAGCTTGGTCTGCATGTCCTCATGCTCCCTGTCGCGCGCCGTTGCGTGACGTAGGTCGTGGTGATCGATGGATCAGCGCTGATCACGCTGTAAGGCTATCGCTACGGCCGGGGGGGCTGTCAGGGGCTCTTTGTGTACAAAACCATGAACCAATCTTTGACGAACTGGACAGTCCGGCCGCGCGGGTGCAGGTTGAGGAGGTGACCGTACGGAGGTCGTAGCGAGACGTTCACCCACGCGACGGGAAGGGACGGGAAACCCGGTCATGGCCACCAAGATCCTGATCGTCACCGGCGACGCCGCGGAGTCGCTCGAAGTCATGTACCCGTACCAGCGGCTCCTCGAAGAGGGGTACGAGGTGCACATCGCGGCGCCCAGCCGCAAGAAGCTCCGGTTCGTCGTGCACGACTTCGAGGAGGGCTTCGACACCTACACCGAGAAGCCGGGCTACACCTGGCAGGCGGATCTGTCCTTCGCGGACGTCGACCCCGGCGCGTACGCGGCCGTCGTCGTCCCCGGCGGCCGCGCCCCGGAGTACCTGCGCAACGACCCCGAGCTGCGCAAGGTGCTCAAGGCCTTCTTCGACGCCGACAAGCCGGTCGCCCAGATCTGCCACGGACCGCTGCTGACGGCCGCGGTTGGCGCCCTCAGCGGCCGGCGCGTCACCGCCTACCCGGCGCTGGAGATGGACATGGAGGCGGCGGGCGCCGGCTTCCAGGACACCGCCGTCGTCGTGGACGGCATGGTGGTCTCCTCGCGGGCCTGGCCGGACCACCCCTTCTGGATGCGGGAGTTCCTGACCGTGCTGCGGTCGAAGGCGCCGGTGACCTGAGGCGGGCAACGGGCCCTGGCCGCCCCGGAGACCGCCGCCCGGGGTTTTCAGGCGACCAGGGCCTCGGCCGTCTCCACGGCCTCGAGCAGGGTGTCCACGACCGGGACGCCGGCCTTCTCCAGGCTCGTCCGGCTGTGCGAGCCGCCCGTGTACAGCACCGCGAGGGCGCCCACGTGCCGGGCCGCCACCGCGTCGTCGACGGCGTCGCCGATGACGACGACCCGGCCCGGCGCTATGCCGTCCATCGCCGCCAGGTGCCGGGCCATCTGCTCGGACTTGCCGGTGTGGCTGCCCTCGGTGCGGCCGTCCACGCGCAGGAAGTGGTTCTCGATGCCGTGCGTGCGCAGGATCGGTATCAGCTGCTCGTGCGGGGCCAGCGAGCACAGCGACTGGGTGAGCCCCTCGTACCGCCGGCGGGCCAGGATCTCCGCGGCGCCCTCCGCGAGACAGCAGGTGCCGGCGAGGGCCCAGTAGTGGCGATGGAAGATCTCGTCCATCACCTCCCACTCGTTCTCGGTGGGCAGGCGCCCCATCAGCCGCTCGTAGAACCTCGGTACGGGGACGCAGTACAGCTCGCGGTAACGCTCCAGCGTGATCCGCGGAATGCCGATCTCGGCGAAGGAGGCGTTGGTCGCCTCGATCACCGCGTCGATGTCGTGGAGCAGCGTGCCGTTCCAGTCCCACACGAGATGCGCGTTCACATCCGAAACCGTACCCAGACCCTCCCGGCCCAAGGCAAGTGCCGAGGTCACATACGAAGCCGCTTCGTAGACATCGGGGCCCCGGGGAACGCCTCCGCGCGATCCGCGGCACGGGTCACGGGTCACGGGTCACGGGTCACGGGTCACGCGATCAGCGTGGGGATCTCCTGCGTGGCGTACCAGAGCAGTTCGTGGTCCTCGGCGCCGTCGACCGTGAAGCGCGCGTCGTCGTCCCCGGCGTCCGCCGCGCCCAGGGCGTCCGCGGCCGCGGAGATGTCCGCCTCGGCCTCGTCTGCGTCCGCGTGCACGGCCGCGGCCCGCGCCATCGGCACGGGCGCGGACAGGCGGACGGAGCCGAGGGCGGCGGGGTCCAGGGCGCGGTCGGGGTCGAAGGAGACGGCGGCGTCGGCGACGTCCACGGCGACCACGACACGGCGCCGCGGAGCGTCCGGGGTGAGCGCCAGCTGCCGTAGCGAGCTCTGGGCGGCCCGGGTCAGGGCGGCGTACTCCAGTTCCTCGAGGTCGTCGGAGACGTACCACTCGCGCAGGCTCGGGGTGACCGCGAAGGCGTCCAGCGGGGCGGGGCCCAGTTCGCCGGCCTTGTGCGCCTCGGCCAGTCCGGGAAGGGTCGTGGGGATGTAGACGCGCATGGCGTCAGCATACGTGGGCGGCACTCCGGATAGGTGAATCCCGGCCCGCCTCCCGCGCCGCCCCCGCCCGGCTTCCCGGCCCCACGGCGGCTCCCGTACAACCCGGTTACCAATCGGTAGACCACGGGGGTCCACACATGCACGCCACCTCGCCATCACGCACAGCGACGCATCACACACAGAACGTCACCGCACTGCCGCCCCATGTCTGGTTCGCCGGGCGGCTGCTGGACGTGCTGACCGGCCGGCGGCCGGTCGCCAGTCTCGCCGGACGCGTCGTCCCGGAGGCCTACGACCGCCTCTGGGACCTGGTGAACGCCCGCGCCGACTGGGGCTACGTCGCCCGCGGCCACGCGCCCCGGCTGCTCACGAAACCGCGGGTGTCGCCCTCTCCGGACGGCACGGCCATCGAGGTCGCCGCCACCGTCGCCCTCGCCCCGGACATCGTGCGGGCGCTCGCGTTCCGCCTGGAGCGCGACGGCACCCGGGCGGGCGGCGCCGGCTGGCGCTGCACCGCCGTGGAGGCGCGCTGAACACGGCCGGGGCCGGACTCCCTAAGG
>NZ_JBHXSO010000051.1:0-38074 GCF_042714775.1 Streptomyces sp. NPDC058691
GGCAGCGGGGCTACCGGCCGAACGAGCAGGTCAACGGCTTGATCCACCACTCCGACGCAGGCAGTCAATACACCTCGATCGCCTTCACCGAGCGCCTGGCCGAAGCCGGCATCGCACCCTCGATCGGAACCGTCGCCGACGCCTACGACAACGCCCTGGCCGAGTCCGCGATCGGCCTGTTCAAGACCGAACTGATCAACCGCAACAAACCCTGGAAGACCTTCACTGACGTCGAGTTCGCCACCGCCGAATGGATCGACTGGTACAACCACCAGCGCCTGCACGGAGCCCTCGGTCACACCACCCCAGACGAGTACGAAGACGCCTACCATCACCAACACACCCACGCCGACGAACCCGTCAGCGCGTGACATCCCGCTCGACACCAAACCCGGAACGGTTCAAAGGAGCCAAGTACTGGCTCCAGGTCCTGACCGAGATCAAGAACCGCGGCGTCGAGGACGTGTGCATGGTCCTCTGCGACGGACTCAAAGGGCTGCCCGACGCGATCGGCACCGTCT
Source organism: Streptomyces sp. NPDC058691 (assembly GCF_042714775.1). Taxonomy (NCBI): domain Bacteria; kingdom Bacillati; phylum Actinomycetota; class Actinomycetes; order Kitasatosporales; family Streptomycetaceae; genus Streptomyces; species Streptomyces sp. NPDC058691. The sequence goes on from NZ_JBHXSO010000051.1 coordinate 522, forward strand.
GGCCGCAGGCGGTCACCCAGACCTGCGTCGTCCACCTGATCCGGGCCTCGTTCCGCTATGCGGGCCGGCAGGACTGGGACAAGATCTCCCGCGCACTCAAGCCCATCTACACCGCACCGACCGCGAAAGCCGACGAGGACCACCTGGCCCAGCCGGGCCGCTGCCCGCACTGCGATCTTCGACTTCATCGAAAGCTGGTACAACCTGCACCGTCTGCACAGCAGCCTCGGCTACCGCAGCCCAGCGGAATACGAGACAGCACACGCAGCCTGACCACCACACCATTGGTGTCCGTCAAAGCGGAACAGGCTCATACAGGAAGACAGCCTCGCAGCGGAACCGGAGCAACCAATCAGAGTGCACAATCACTGGTCACAGCACTCCATCATGAGCAGCTCTTCCAGGCGGTGACACCTGATCCTCGCCGGCACCGGCACGGGAACAGCCCTCTACCGGGCACTTACGCGCTGTCCGCCTGAGATCCGGGTCCCGTCAGCCGCCCGCTTCCAAATCCTCGTGAACGGCCGTCATCGGGACCCAGCCACCGGGGTGGCGATACCAGTAGTGCGGTAGCCCCTTGATGGTCGTGGTGCGGAACGGGCGGCCGTGGTCGTCGATGCGGACCGAGCCGGTCCGGCCCTGCGACGACCAGTCGAGCTCGAGGTACCAGTCACAGGTGCAGGCCCCCGTGCGCGCGGAGAGGAACAGGACCTCCGGCTCACGCAGAGACACCCGGTAGGGGAAGTCGATCGCGGGGGCCGGCCTGTCCGGATCGTTGCCCGGCACTGAACGGGCCAGGGGCCGGTGCACGTCCAGGTTCACCGAGAAGTACCGGGGAATGAGGACGGCGCCGCAGCCCTCGTACATGGAATAGGCGATGCTTCCGCGGGTGGCGGGAGCACTGCGCTCGACCATGCGCACATGCAGCGCCGTCAGGACCACGGCGCCCGAGCTCCGGCCCTGCACCGTGATCCGCAGATTGGTGTTGCGTCCGTGCACCGCCCCCTGGGACGCCGCCCACACTGCGGCGTCCGCCGGGGCGGGGGGCGGCGGAACTTGACGCGGTGGCCTGGCGATGACGTAGTCGTGGTCGCATTCGAGCTGCCAGACATGGGAGTCTGCGGTCCAGGTGAGCGGCGCCCCGGCGGGGACCGTGCCGGTGTCCGCCCGGCCCTCGCGCGAGCTCTCGCCGCTCCCTGCGGCCGATGCCGAGGGTTTCGACGAGGAGCGCGCGGAGGCCGACGGCCCCTTGCCACTCGCGGAAGGGGCTGCGGCCGGATGTGGACTGCCGTCGCTCCGCGGCGACGATGCCGAGGCACTCGGCGTGCCGCGGCCCGAGACCGCTGATACACGGTCATGCGAGCCGTCGCGGACGGCAGCGGATGCGGTGAGGCCCGCCAGCGAGACGACGAGCGACACCGCCAATGCCGTCACTCGCAAGGGCCGTCGCCGGGGGCGCCCGTCATGGGAGCGCCGCTCTGCCGACAAGACCGGTTCCCGACCAGGACGGGCCGGCGAGCCCTGCTCGGCGGACTCGTCCGCCGAGCCGTCCGGACTCCCGGCCATGGGCAGCACGGAATCGCCGCCGTCCACTCGTGACTTGACTGCTCGCCGGGCACCGGACGAGCGCTGTCGCCGCCGTTCCGCGTCCGCCAGGATCCACCGGCGGTGCAGGTCCTCGCGCTCTTGCCAGGAGGCTCCGCAGAGTTCGGCGAACCGATCGACCACGGTGAAGTCCGCTGGAACCACCTCCCCCGCGCAGTAGCGGTGCAGGGTGGAGGCGTTCATGCTCAGGTGGCGGGCCAGCGCCGAGTAGCTGCGGTCCGTGCGGCTCTTCAAACGCGTCAGCAGGGACGCGAACTCCGCCGCCTCGTCGCGGCTTACGTCCATGCGGTCCGACCTCACATCCGTCCATCGGTTCCGCGCTTGCATGGCCCCGATCCGTGCCGGCCACGAGCTGCCCCGCATACGTGCACGCAACTACGGCCGGGATGGTTCCGCCCTCACGCCATCCCTCTCTTCGTCACCTCCGTCACGCATGGCCTCGCCGCCAATCGGTCGTGACTGTGCTCGGCGCCCGTGGCGCCGGCCGTCCCATCTCCGGCCCGGGGAAGTCTTTCGTCCCGGAGCGGCATCCCAGGGATGTGCGTCTTCCCAGGTCACCAGCGCTGGGACCGTCCCACCGTTGCAACTTGCGGGGCAGCTGTTGTCCCACGGCCACAGGGCATCCGACGCTATGCCCGTCGCACCGGCTGAACCGGCCGGAGCACCCGCCGGTGCCACGGCAGCCGTTCATCGAAATGCCCTGGCGCCCCCACGGCCCCGGAGGGGACGGCGGTGTGGCGCGACCGTTTGGAACGCACCTGGCTCCCCAGTTGCGGACCGCGGCCGCGTGCGACCTCGTGACGATCGAAAAGGAACTCCCACATGAACATGAAGTACCCCGCTGCCCGCCTCGTGGCCGTAGCGACGGGCCTCGTCCTAGTGCTCGGGTACGGTGTCTCGGCGCACGCCTCCGCCAACGGGCCGCAGACGGCCAAGGGAAAGACCCGCGAGGCGGCGACGCACCGCACCAGCGCCAGCGCCACCGTCTCCGCCTGCTCCCAGAAGGACCTCGGCGTGTCCGCCGTGAAGGAGCCGGCGGACAGCACTGACGCCAGGCACCTGCTCCTCACCGTCCAGAATGCCGGCGACAAGAAGTGCAACGTCTACCGCTACCCGCTCGTGCGGCTCGGCGACGGCCGGACCACGGCCCCCGTCATCGAGGACAGCGCCCCGACGCCCGGCGAGCCCGTCACCCTCGCACCCGGTCAGGAGGCGTACGCCGCCCTGCTCGTGAACAGCCCCATGGACGAGTACGAGGCGAAGAGCATCACGCTCAGCCTGCAGGGCCGTAAGCCTGGCAGCACAGCCGGCAAGCCGATCGACGTCCCCATGCCCGTCGATACCCTCTACGCCAACGACGGCCAGCGTGTCACGTACTGGACGACCGCCCCCGGCTACGCGCTGGACTTCATCATGTCGAGGTGACGCCCTTCGACCGGACTGCCGGTCCAACAGCCGACCTCCACGGCATTCTGGCCATTCACCCCGATTCGGCTCTTTACACGCCGCCGGAAGCCGGGCTGTACCGACTGGCCTGCGTCCCGGCGCCGTACGGTGCCGGGACGCAGGTTCCTGCTGCTCAGGCAGTCGCGAGCCGGTGGCCTGGCTGCCTCAGGATCAAAGGGGACTGCCGACACAGGGGCGAGCTCCGTTGGTCATGGGGCAGGTCGGCGACTCGTCTCTGGCGCATAGGACCCGCGCCAGGTCGTGTGGCATCCGCGCCCTTGAGACGGCGCGTTCCTGGATCTACGGACAGGACGTGGACGACTGGTACGTGATCTTGGCGTAGCCCCAGTTCTCGACCTTGACGTACGCCGCCGACGTTCCGCGACGGTCGTACACCACGTCCCACGTCTTGCCCGGCGCCATCAGATGCAGCTTGTAGCACCAGCCCGCGTCTATGCGCACCACATCCCAGTCCTGTCCGTCCGGTGTGTGCGTCGCATAGCCGGACAGCCCGTACGGATCACCCCCGACACAGCCGGTACTCCACGAACCGGTCGTCCCCCAGTCGCACGTCCAGCTCTTGAACGCGGTCGCATAGGTGGAGGTGTAGTTCCAGGACTGCGAACACCCCACGATGGTGCAGCCCCCCGCGCTCGCCTGCGGAGCCGGTGCCAGCACCACCAGCCCCCATGCGGCCGCCAGCATTGCCGCTGCCCGAGCCCACCACTGTCTCCTGCGCATCAAGCCCCCACTCAAGAAACGTCAACCGGAACTCTCCGGCCGCTGAAGTATCACCACCACACAACAACCGCACAAGACAACGGACTCGGCCGACCCCCTGCGGACAGGCACCCACCGGGTCACGAGGTCGTCGTACGACGCGCACCCATTGGAGTGGCGCCGGTACCGGCTACGCCGCGCCGCACCACTGCCCACGGTCGGCTTCAGTGGGCGGGCGCGCACCGGTGTCATCGTCACTGCCGGGTGCATGCCACAGGGCCCCGCCAGGCCGTCACAATCCAGGCGGGGCCCGTTTCGAAATGACGGCGATCTGTTCTGCGCCCTCACCACCGAGACGGGAGCGGGTGAGGGCCGGATGACGCATTTCGAGCTCAGCGAGGCCCGCGTGGTTCCCGGTGGAACCGCTTCCACGCCTGCTTCACCGGCTCCAGGGCCGACAGCGGTGACGGTGATTGCCTACGCGCCCGAGGAGGAGAAACCAGCAGAGGTCTACTTCGACGCAGCGCAAACGCTGCCGTTCGCCGTCCTCCAGCGCTTCGTGGCGCTCGTCGCCTCACGCCTGGCAAGCACGGAGTCGTAGAGCAGCCGTCCTGGCGGCACGGCGAGACTCTGGGCCGACATCACGAGTTCAAGTGCAGTAGCGGTTGCAGCGGTTGCGGTCAGCCCTGCTGTACGCCGAGCCACTACCAGCGCCGCCACCTGCCAGTGATCGCGCAAAAATTTCATGGCGTCACGCAAGTTCGTTCACCACTTTCCTGTCCGCTATACCCACGAACTCAAGAAAGGTTTCTTTATCCAGCCTAATTCCCGGTGTCGCAAAATCGAAGACTTCAACGTTCACAAGAGTGTCTCCGTATCGGGCCCAATAAATCCAGTCCGAACACCCCACGTCTGCGTTTCCCCCCAAGCACAGGATCTGAACCTTGTTACCACCTAGGGAAGTCGGGGCGTCGACCTCCGTCGGTTCCGACGGCCAGGAAGACCCGTAGACCGCCTGAGGACTGTTCCGGGTGAAATTATTTTCGGCATCCTCCGTTGCGGGATAGGAATATGCCGCCATGCTGACCTCGCAGCCGTGTTCGGCCTCCCATGAGCGCAGGGTCCACCACTTCGAACCCCGACTCTCCTTCTCGCCGACGCTGCTCGCCTGACGCAGATCCTTCAAACCGCGGGCACCGCAATGCGTATCCGGAATCTGCGACTGCGAGATGATCAATTGTGCGGGATCCACCCGGGGCCGGTAAGCCGGATGCTGCGCACAGGCGGAGAACAGGACGGTGCTCAACGCGACGGTCAGAGCTGCCCAGATGCCCGTTCGCTTCATCATCGCACCTTGACCTCGGTGTCATGGTCATCGATGGAGGACCACTCGGGAATAGTGTCCACAAGCGCTTCGTGCAACTGCTCAATCGGCAAGCGTCCGCAGTTTCTACGCGGCAAGTTTCCCCCCAGCATTGAGTGTTGAGCGGGCACGAGGGTACCGCGCCGGGGCCCACACCGAACCGGGAAGCAGACCTTGCTTGGGTCACGTCCGCTGGAGTGGTGTATCGACGGCCAAGGCGGACCAGTCGACGATCCGGCGGGAGAAGGTATCCACGACGCCGGAGAACGTCGCGACGTGCGTGAAGTCGGCGACACAGCAGCGGTTCGGCGCGCCGGCGACGAAGTCGCGGTCGCCCAGGTCCGGCGCCCTGGGCGCGGACGGATCGCAGATGGTGGTGATCACCTTCTTGCCACGGACGGCGCCGGTGATGCCGAGGTCGTCGCGCATGAGGCGTTCGACGGTGCAGCGGGCCACATCACGGCCCTGGCGGTTCAGGTGCCGCCAGATCTTTCTGGCCCCGTAGACACGGTAGTCGGCGTCGTGCGCCTTCTGGATCAGGATCTTGAGTTCGGTGTCCCGCAGGGTGCGAGCCGCAGGCGTGGCCTGGCGTTTGTGGTGAGCGTAGTAGGTGGACGGGGCGATCTTGCAGTCGTGGTCGGTCAGAACACGGCAGATCGGCTCGACGCCGCCGAAACGGCCCTTGTGCTCGTCGATGAACGCTACGAGCGCGTGTGTGGCCGGCCGAGCTCGACTGGCCGAACTGGCGGCGGCACGGGCGGACGAGATGGACGCCGACACCGTCAACAGCGAGCTGTCCATGGCCCGCAAGACGCCGGTGGCAGCGCCAGGGCCGGATCGAAGGCGATCCGACCATCGGTAGCGAGCGGCGGCCGGCGCCGCCGGGCCGCACCAAGGCCCTCGCGAAGAACCAGATCGCCGTCCCCTGGCGCCCGGGCGTCACCCTGCGGGAGAAGGCGCAGTAGAGGATGCTCTGCGAGTCCGCTGCCCGGGCGCATGAGGTGCTGTGCCTGAACGTCGAAGACCTGTACCCGCACGGATAAGCGCGGCAGGATCACCGCCAAGGGCGGGGCGACCAAATGGATCCACCGGCAGTCCGGCACCGCCCAATTGCTTCCGCGCCTGATCGGGCGCCGCACCCGAGGTCCGTGAGGCCGTCCCCCTCCTTCCGACCTGCGGAAACGTTGTGGACAGCGGTGTGCAGTCTCATCTACGGTACGGCGGCGGCCGAATCCGGGCGCCCAGCACAACCACCACAAAGGCACCCCGATCCATGAGATGCACCAACTGCGCTGCTCACCCCGCTGTTTCGTCCTCGGGACGATGCGCGCAGTGCGTCGGATGGACACCGCATGCGCTGACCCCCCACCAACCGGAGTACCGCGATCCGGGCGGCCTTGCGAAGATCGCGACCGTGCTGCTCGCAGTGGCACTGCTGGCCGACGTCCTCGCCGTCTTCGCCGCCGTACGGACGGCGTCCCTAGCCGGTGACATCCTCCACCTCTCCCCCGATGTCACCGACGACCGCATACGTTCCGTCAACGACTTCCACAAAATGGCCGGCTGGGTGCAGAAAGGCTCGCTGCTTGCCGCGGCAGTGCCGTTCGTTGCCTGGTTCCACCGAGCGCGGCTCAACGCCGAGGTATTCGCCCCCGCCGCCATGCGCACCACCCCCAGCTGGGCGATCAGCGGCTGGGTGGTGCCCGTGCTGAACCTGTGGATGGGCCGCAAGATCGCTAACGACATCGATCGTGCCACCCTCCCGCCCTCGCCGGACGGACCGCCGGCCGACCGGCCGGGCAGCAAGCCGACCGGCCCCACACGCCTGCTCCTCAACACCTGGTGGACGCTGTGGATCGGCTCCATCTGGGGCGGCTTTCTGTACACGTTCGTAGCCGAGTTCATCTACCTCGAAGGCTCCACCGACATGGACGATTACGCCGTGGCAATCACCCGGATAGACGCGTTCGGCGAAGCCATCCAGCACAGCGTCAGCGTGTTCGCAGCCATCGCCGCGGCACTCGTCGTCCGCCGGATCACCGCACTCCAGCGCACCCGCGCCACGACCTTCCTCTCTCTTCAAAGCGCATAGCGCAGCGCGCCCGCCGCCGGGCCGACAAGCTCACCGAGGAACGACGGACGGAACTCGACACACCCGGCATCCGCTGGTAAAAGCCGCAGCACGGGGGAAGGGCTGGATCGGGACCCCCAGCCCAGCGCTGGCGCTACGAGAGCGATGCTGCCGAGCAAATGGTGCGCACCTACGTAGTGACAGGTTCAGGGGGCGTGCTGGTGGCGGCACCGCCATCGACGGGGTTGTTGGGGCCCTGACCATGGGGCAGGCGACGTACCACCCCGGAGACCAGAGGGGTCATGACAGCCGCGGCGTGGACGACGCCGGCGACCAAGGCGACCTGGAATCCTCCGAACCGGTCGGCGAGCGGGGCGACGCTCAGCTGGCCTGCGGGCATGGCGAGGTAGGACAGCAGGTTGTCGAAGGACGACACACGTGACAGCGCGTGTGGCGGGACGTGTTCCTGCAGCGAGGTTTCCCAGCCGACGGCAGCGACGGAGGATCCCAGTCCGGCAGTGAAGGACGCGGCGATCAGCCAGGGGGCATGCAGGTGGGCGCCCAGCGCCAGGAGCGGCAGTGCACCCAGTACGCTCACCAGCTGGCCCAATCGCAGCAGGTGCCGGACCGTCAGCCGGTACATCAGGGCACTCATCACGAGCAGACCCGCGCCGCGGGCACTGAGCACGAACCCCCAGGCCACCTCGCCATCGGCTTGGCGGGTAAGCACAGGGCCAAGGATCTGCCAGGTGCCGACCTGCACCAGATTGACCACGCAGAAGGCGAGCGACACCGTCCAGACCCAGCGAATCCGGCGGAAGGCGTCCCAGCCCTCGCGGATGTCGGTGAACAGTCCCAGGGAACGGCGGGACGTGGATGGGCCGCTGAGGGAGGACAGGCGGGTCAGGCACGCCGCTGCAAAGAGGTAGGTCAGCGCGTCGAAGGCGATGGCCGCGCCTCCGCCCACAGCCGCCACCAGGACGCCCGACAGGCCCGGCCCGAGAATCTTCGTAGTGTTGCGTACCGATCCCAGTAGCGCGTTCGCCTGCCGGAGCCGGTCGCCCGGCACGAGTTGGGGCACGATGCCGCGCAAGGCCGGCGTGGTGAACGCGGCCAGGACGCCGTTGGCGAACCCCAGGGCGGCCACCGGCACCAGGGCGTAGCTGCCGGTCAGCAGCAGGGCGGCGACGGCGCCCTGAGTGAGTGCACAGCCCAGGTTCGCGGCCGTCAGCACCGTGCGGCGTGGAAAGCGGTCGGCTGTGGCCCCGCCCACCAGGACAAACAGCAGCAGCGGCACGATGTAGGCGGTCACGACGATCCCGAGGTCGCCAGGGCTTTGGGAGGCGTCCAGGACGGCGAACGCCAGCGCGACCGGCGCCATCGCAGTGCCGAATAGGGACACCGATTGCGCGGTGACAAACCAGCGGAAGTCCCGGTGCAGCATCAGTGGTGAGGGCACGGGCTGAGTCTGTGGAAGGCGTGGCGGTGGGCGCTATCGTTTCGGCAGGAGGCGAAAGATGACGCTGCTGCGGCTGAGTTCCCAGGCCCTGTCACGGTCCCGGTTCGCGCTGTCGCCGCTAGCGGAGACGCTCGCGTCCATGAAGGTGCTGAACGCGTCGTACTGTGACCCGTGGCTGGCTCCCTGGCATGCCCGCCACCAAGCCGCGTTCCGGGCGGGGCTGGATGCAGACCCCTTCGCCCAGGGCATCGTCCGGCTGTTGGCCTCTACCAAGTGGCTTCCCAGTCACGTGGCGATACCGCCCACCACGGGCATGCGCACCACCATTGACAGCGAACTCGTCCAGGTAGCCCGCATATCCGATACCGAGGTGCGCTGCGAACTGGAGAAGTCGGTGGCGCACAGCTGGAATGAACACGATCTTCGCTGGCTGACCGGGCGTGCTTGGGCCGCCAGGACCGCGGACCTGTTCCGGCACATCTGGACCACCCACGTCGCCCCGGACTGGCCCCGGCGCCGGGCACTGCTGGAACGGGACGTCACCTATCGGGCCGGGCTGCTGGCCGCCTACGGCTGGCCCCATGCCCTGCAGCAGATGAACCGCCGCAGCGCCTGGGTCGGGACCGACGCCATCCGCTTCAGCGACCGGCCCTCCCCCGACCGCGTCGTCGGCGAGGACGGCATGCAATTCGTACCGGTCGCCGCGATATCCGCCGGTACGTGGCTGTGCGAGACCCCGCCAGCTTCGTACGCCCTGGTCTACCCAGCCCGCGGAACCGCCACAACCCACCCGCACGCCACACCCGGCCAGGCCCTGGGACGACTGATCGGCACCGGACGCGCCGCCATCCTCCACGAACTCCAACGCCCCGCGACCACCAGCGAACTCGCCGCCCACCTCGGCCTGTCCCCCGGCACCGTCGGAGACCACCTCGCTGTGCTCCGCAACGCAGACCTCGTCACCGGAACCCGGATCGGCAGACGCGTCGTCTACCACCGCACCAAAACCGGCGACCTCCTCACCAACCCAACACCGCAATAAGCGCAGCCACCGGCCAGCGCCCGCCACCGAGGGCAATCCCCGCCCCGCTGCTGGCATGAGGCGCCACACGGGCAGTGCAGGCTGCTCTGCCGGAGCGTTCCCGGGCATGCGCTGTCCTAGGACACATGGGCGTCGAGTGGGCGTGACGCCAATTGCAGTTCGTCGGTGGACTGAGCGACTGTAGATCACACAGCAGGGCACCCCGGGCCGGCATGACCCAGGGTCCCTTGCTGTCAGCTCAGTCCTCGCACAGTTCTCTCTCCCCGCGGTTCCGGGAGCCTCGTGCCGTCCGGGAAGCCCCCGGCCACCACCGCGGCCCGCTCACGGGCCGCACCCCCGCTTCCCGTCAGCCCAACGCCAGCGGCCCCCAGGCCGCCCCCGCCGCGGCTATGGAAATCGGCGTCATCACGGTCACTGGGCAATCCGTGCCCGGTCCCCTGGCTTTGTCGCCAAGATCCAGCAGCGATTGTTGGTCAGCGCCGAGAGCGGTCTGCAGCGGACAGGAACGATGTCGCTGAATTTGGGAAGCACCTCGGTACATTGCTGCTGCCGGAGGACGGCGACGCGGACGGCAGTGACCATCCGGCCGGCTCCCAGTCCTCGGTAAGGATGCCACTTTTAGGCGTAGCTAAAGCCCGGATACGTCAAGTCACTGAAAATCCGTCAGCTTCGGACAAACACCGTAAGCGTCCTGACCAGCCGAAACGCGCCACACAGCCCACACCCGACGGGTTGACACCCATCCCCCGAACGAGCACACCAGCACACCCACCCCACCACCCCCACCGCCAGACGACTGCACCAGACCCGGGCAAGCACAGCGCTGCTCCCCTACATCACACCTGCAGCTCACCGTCGTCCGGGCGGCATCCCTTCACTTCACAGCGCCGGCGAGAGCACCACCCGGACCACCTGCCCCTGCTGTGACGTCCGGGCATCCAAGGGGCGCCAGAACACCCCGTGGCGCATGCCGCAGAGAGCAACGCTGGGCTTCATTCCGCAAGGCCGCACGGTGAGACAGCAGCCGACGTGCTTCACCTCAGCAGAGCGGAATGCGATCCGGCCAGGCGAGGGGTTGTTGGTCCTGTAGGGCGGGCATGGCTTCACATCAAGCGACACGACGGATCTGGGGGGGCGCCGTGGCCCGCAAGAAATCCCTGACCGCTCAGCTGGTACAAGCCTACCAGGAGGCAAAGAAGGCCAAGGCCGCCGAGCAGCAGCGCCTGCAGCAGGAAGAGGCCCGCCGGGCCCGCGCTGCGGAACAGGAGCGACTGCAAAAGGAGCGGGCAGCGGCCAAGGAGGAACGGGAGCAGGCGCAGCGCTGGGCGGCGGCGCAGCGGGAGAAGAAGCGGCAGGACGCGGAGCGCAGGCGGAAGGCGGAGCAGGTCGAGCGGGATCTGGCGCGGCGTCAGGAGGCCCGGGAGCGGCAGGCCGCGCAGAAGGAGAGGGAGCGCAAGCAAAAGGCGGAGCAGGCGGCGCGGGTGGCCAAGCAGGAGCTGGTCGAGGCGCTGAAGGCCGAGGCGCAGCAGCGGACCGCGGACGTGCAGGCTCACGAGGCGAGGTTGAGCCGCGTGCTGGTGGACCGCTCCCCCGGTCTGCGTGATCACCGCGGGGCCGTGGAGCACACGCTGGCCGACGGGGCGACGGCGTTCGTGGAGGCGGTGGAGGGCGTGTTGGCCGGGTGCGGGTATCCGGCGGGGCTGCGAAGGGCGTGGCGGCTGGCGTATGCGCCGGAGTCACGTGAGCTGATGGTGGACGTGGACCTGCCCGGCCAGGACGTCATCCCGTCCGCGGCCGGCTACCGGTACAAGGCAGCCGACCCGCCGGCCGTGGTCCCGCAGCCACGGAAGGAAGCGGAGACCAAGGAGCTGTACAGGCAGCTCGTCGCCCGCCTCGCGCTGCGCGCCGTCGACGAGGTCCTCGCCGTCACACCGCCCGCCGTGGTCGCCTCGGTGGCGTTCAACGGGCACGTCCAGGCCAAGGACCGCGCCACCGGCAAGGCCGTCCGCCCGTGCCTGGTCAGCGTCCGCGCCGAACGCGACACCTTCGCCGAACTGGTCCTGGACGAGCCCGAGCTCGACCCCGTGCTGTGCCTGCGCCACCTGAACGCCATCGTCTCCCAGCACCCCTACGACCTCGAACCCGTACGCCCTGTCGTCACCTTCGACCTCAGCAAATACAAATTCGTCGAGGAAATCGACGTCGTCGCCGGCCTCGACAGCCGCCCCGACCTCGTCGCACTCGACCCCACCGAGTTCGAACACCTGGTCCGGCGCCTGTTCGAAGCCATCGGGCTCAAAGCCTGGGTCACCCAGGCCTCCCGCGACGACGGCATCGACGCCGTCGCCACCAACGAAGACCCCATCATCGGCGGCCTGTGCATCATCCAAGCCAAACGCTACAAAAACGTCGTCCCCGCCGAAGCCGTCCGCGCCCTGGCCGGCGTCATGCACGACAAAGCAGCCGCCAAAGGCATCCTCGTCACCACCTCCTGGTTCGGCACCACCAGCAAAGACTTCGCCCAACGCACCGGCCGCATGGAACTCATCGACGGCCGCGGCCTCAAAGCCCTCCTCAAAGAACACCTGGGCATCGACGCCCTCATCGGCCTCCCCAAACTCCCCACCGGCTGGCACCCTCACGACCTCCGTTGACACGCCAGGCGTGATGGCCCGACCGGCGCCGCCACCGACTGGACCGCCTACCTCGAAGCCCGTAGCACCAGCCGGGCACCAGGAGACGATACGACGGGCCCTGATGACCTGGCCGTTGCCCCACTCCGTTCCTTCTCCAGGTCAGGCGCCGTCTTCAAGGGGTCCGGGATTGTCCGTCGCCTCCCTCACTGGAGCACGACGGTGACGCCGTACTCGCGCAGGAGGTTCACGGTCTCCTCGAAGTAGGACAGGCCGCTGCGGTGGGCCAGGACGTCTCCGGCGAGGGCGTGGCGGGCGATGGCAGCGTGGTGCCACACGAGGGTGAACGGGGGGACGACGGAGGGCCCGCTGCACAGGTAGTCCTGCACCGAGTCCAGGTCTCTGCCGTAGTGGGCGCCAGGGCCGAGCACGGCTTCGCCGAGTGCCAGGAGCAAGCCGGTCCTGTCGGTGACGTGCTGTCCGTCCAGGTGGTACGTCCCGCCGGAGAGGCCCTGCAGCCCGTACGGGCCGACGCGGGTGAGGTCCAGCCACTCGGATCGGCCCTCGGCATCGAACTGTGCCCACTGGTTGGGCCGCGTGGGAACACCGTCGGACCAGATCTCCCAGACTGCGCGGGCGGCCAGGGTGGGGCGGTCGTCACCGGGGTCGGTGACCGTGACGTCGATCAGGGCTCCGCCGAGGACGGATGGGCGTGCCTCGACGGTGTCCAGGTCGAGGTGGTACCCGGTCATCGTCCGGCCGTGGCGATCGAGGCGCCAGAGCGTGATCGGGTCGCCCTCCTGCGGAAGGGGACGACACAGCAGGGCCAGAAGCGGTGCGGCGGGTTCGCAGCCGATCAGGTGCACGGGCTGGGTGGGTCGCTGCGGGCGCGGGGTGAGCAGGCCGTCAATGGAACGGCAACCGCCCGATGGGCTGTCCCCCCGGATCGAGGGGAACCACAGGTCGAACCGCGGGCTCGAAGGCAGCCGCTTGCCGCCCCAGAAGTCGTCCTCCCTGACGCCGGTGCCCACGACGATGTCCACGCGCCCGGGATCGCCCGGCGTGGGCCACTGGGCCAGGACAGCCGTGTCCTCCAGGTCCCAGAAGCGGGACGGCCCGTCGTTCGAGGGATCCACAGGCACGATCGAGAGCATTCCGTCCCCCAGCAGCCGCACCGGTTCGGCGCTGGCCGCCATGGCCTGGACCAGCAGGCTCTCGCGCGGGCAGCCGCGCAGCGTCAGGACCTCTCGCGGCAGCGGAGGCGCGTCCATGAACAGGCCCTCGACCTCCGCGCACCGCCCCCACAGCACGCCCTCCTCCTCACCCCCGATGTCCTCCCGCACCAGGAGATACCGGACCGGGAAGTCCCGCTCCCACCCCACATGTTCCTCAGACCGCACGCTTCTCCCCTGCTACCAGGCTGCCTTGGCGCACTCACCCTACGGTTCACTGACGCCGAAGCCCTCCGAATATCGCGTGCTTGGAATGACGCTCCCCGCCAGTCGGAGCCTCCCAATGGACCCCCGCTCAACGCCAGGCTTATGCCAACGACCTCGACGAACCACGGGCTCCGGTCGCCGTCACCGTACGTTCCAACCGGTCCAAATCATCAGGATGTCCGGAGTGGCTGCTGCCGACCGCGGCCGCTCGGTGCGGATACCTGGTGAACCGGGTGACGGTGAAGACGCGCTGGCACCTGGCGGTCGACGACCTCGAACACAATGCCCTAGTTTCCGCGAAGCAGCCGCCTGCCCGAACACGCAAGTGGCCACCACACTTGCGGACACGCCAACCCCTACCCGCTATGAACATTTCTGACTCACTCTGTACTTGTCCGCAGGTACACGGCGGACAGCAGAGATCCACAGCAGCGAAAGATCCCAGAAGGCAACATCAAGGTCGATCGAATCTCCGAATTTCCCCCTCTGCGCACACCAGGCGCTCCAAAGCTTCACCGAAGCTCCAACCGAGCTCCCAATTCTCGTATTGGAGAGAGCAGACCGTCAGTCCGGACGCGGAAACATAGATGCCGTTCACGTACATCAGGGCGACCGGGAAAAACGGGCCACCAAAACATTCGTTCAACTCATCGACGATATTCATTTCCGCCGTCTTGACAGGGTCGAAAACAAACGGCTCCACAGAATAGTTTACACCCTCTTCCACGAACGGCCCAACCAAAAGCCCACCGAGCTGCTCAAGAATACTTCTGGCGAGCGGATGCATCGTCGCCCCCCATTGCTCAAACTGTTGAGCCGTCGCGGACATGTCGACGAAGCGACCGGGAAACCAGCCGGCAGCGACAAGCGCTGAGCGCGTCGGCTCCTCCATCGACTCCGCACTAAATGACGCTACTTTAACCATCCTGAGGTGTCCAATTCGCACCGAAACGTCCGAGCGTCTTTTTGCATCTCCCACACGGATCGATCACAGTGCCATGTAGCGCCGCATCCTTGAAGTCGGACCCCCTAACGAATACCGAGGTCGCAGTCGCGCCGTTGGGATCAACGCCATCCTCGATCATCTGAGCTAGGCAGCCAACTTCACCGCATCCCAGATGACTCCTCCTGTCGAGTACACGCGCCTCCATTTCTGCTGGAACGTCAAGAAGTGTCCGATATTCACTCCTTGCGATGACCACAATGGCAGAACCGGCCGCTGGACCCGGTCTACCCGGTGATCTTCATCGACTGCGTGCACGTGAAGGTCCGCGACGGGCAGGTCGCCAACCGCCCGATCTACGTCGCACTTGCGGTCACCGTCGACGGACCCGCGACATCCTTGGTTTGTGGGCCGGCGATGGCGGCGAAGGAGCCAAGTACTGGCTCCAGGTCCTGACCGAGATCAAGAACCGCGGCGTCGAGGACGTGTGCATGGTCGTCTGCGACGGACTCAAAGGGCTGCCCGACGCGATCGGCACCGTCTGGCCGCAGGCGGTCACCCAGACCTGCGTCGTCCACCTGATCCGGGCCTCGTTCCGCTATGCGGGCCGGCAGGACTGGGACAAGATCTCTCGTGCGCTCAAGCCCATCTACACCGCACCGACCGCGAAAGCCGCCGAGGACCGCTTCCTCGACTTCCAGGAGCAATGGGGCGCCAAGTATCCAGCGATCGTGCGGCTCTGGGAGAACTCCTGGGCCGAGTTCGTACCGTTCCTTCAGTTCGACACCGAGATCCGCCGCGTCGTCTGCACCACCAACGCCATCGAGTCGGTCAACGCCCGCATACGGAAGGCCGTCCGTGCCCGCGGACACTTCCCGAACGAAGCTGCCGCGCTCAAGTGCGTCTACATGGCCGTCATGAGCCTGGACCCCACCGGCGCCGGCCGCAAACGCTGGACGATGCGCTGGAAACCCGCACTCCAGGCATTCGACATCGCCTTCGACGGCCGACTCACCGCCGGCCGCCGATAACCCACACGCCCCGAGTTACACCGTTCAATGGACAGACCCGGTGGGGTCACGAAGGGCGGTCAGTTCCCGTGGTCTGCTGCCGGTCCCCAACGGCCGTCGGCGGTTGCGGCGGCCGTACTTCGGAAGCCGGCGAACCGGCTCAGTCGGTCGTGGGACGGCGCAGGTGTTGGGCCAGGAAGGTGACGCTTCGGGCGACGAGCGGTGCGACATCGGCGTTGAGGAAGATGTGCTCGGCGTCCGGTACTGCCACGACCTCCGCAGTGTTGCCGGCGGCCCGTAGGAGTCCGGCCAGGCGCTCGCTCTGTTCGAAGGGGACGAGCGTGTCGTGGGTCCCGTGCACCAGGAGGAAGGGCGGCGCCGGTGACCGCGCGTAGCTGACCGGGCTGGCCGCTGCCGCGAGGCGCGGACGGTCGGCCGGGTCGCCGCCCAGGAAGGTCACGAAGGGGTCGTCGGGGCCGTGCTTGTCCGGCAGCAGCTCCCCTACATCGGTGATCCCGTACCAGTCCACGACAGCCGCGACCGTCGTGTCGCCGTCCGCGATGCCCTCCGTGCCTTCGAGCGAGGGGTTGCCCGCGCCGGTCAGTCCCGCGAGCGCGGCCAGGTGACCGCCGGCCGACTCGCCCCATACGCCGATCCGCATCCCGTCGATCCCGAGCGGCGCGGCGTAGTGGCGCAGGTAGCGGATGGCCGCTTTGACGTCGTGCAACTGAGCCGGGAACGGGGCTTCGCGGGCGTGTCGGTAGTCGATGGTGGCGACGGCCAGTCCGGCCCGCAGCAGGGAGCCGAACAGAAGGTCCGCGCTCACGGTCGGCGGCGGGTATCGGCGGTCGCCTTCCATCCAGGCACCACCGTGAATCCACACCACCACGGCGGGGGGTTCGGCCGCCGCGGGTGGCACGGACAGGTCGAGCAGGCGCGGCCGGTATCCGGAGTTGGTGGCGTAGCTGAGGCCGTCGTAATGGCGCGTGCCGTCGGCGCCGATGGCAGGAGCGGTCGGTGGCAGCTGTACCGGTGGTACGGCGAGATCGGGCGGCGGCCAGGTGATGCGGCCGGGCTCGGCTTTCAAGGCTGCTCCAGGTGTTGTTGAGCGAGGGTTCACGTCGCCGGTAGGGCTCAGGCGTGGACGAGGACGACGTCCAACGTGCGGGGGCCGTGGACGCCCTCGACACGTTCGAGTTCGATGTCGCTGGTGGCCGAAGGACCGGAGATCCAGGTGAGTGGACGGGTGGGGTGCAGCCTCGCCACGGCGGCCGGCACCGAGGCGACTACCTGCTCCGGAGCGCGCACCACGCACAGGTGATGGTCGGGGATCAGGCTCAGCGCACGGCGGCCCTGCCCCGGCCCGCCGTCCAGCACGATCGTGCCCGTCTCGGCGATGGCCAGGGCGCATCCGGTCACCACGCTGTCCGCCTCGTCGCAGGCCCGCGGGCTCAGTGGCGGGGTGTCGGTGAGCCGTGTGAACGCAGCCCCGGTGAGCCACTCCTCCGGCAGTCCCTCGGGGACGATCACGGTACGCGCGCCCCGCCGGGCCAGCACCGCGGCAACCGTCTCGGGAAGTGCGGCGGTGCCGCACCGGTGCACGGTGGCGCGGTACTCGGTGAGACGGTCCTGGAGCACGTCCAGCAGCTCAACGGGGTCGTCCGTGGCGTGTGTGGCCAGGTAGTCGCGGGCCACGGGGACGTCCTCCGGCCGCTCCTGGCCGGGGATGTCGCTCAGGGCGGCGCGGATGCGGCCGAGCACCACGTCACGGCTGCTCATGGGCGCTCCTTGGGCGTTCGGTTGGCGCGCCACCAGTCGCGGAAGGGCGCGGCGGGCATACGGGGCAGATCGCGGTGCTCGCTCCAGGCACCGCTGCCGGGTCCGGGCAGGCGGCGGGGATGCAGCCGTCTGGTACGGGAGGCGGCTCGCTCGGCCGCGGCGAGAACGGCGGGACGGTCGAGGACCCAGCCCGCGGCGCGTATGGCCGCCTTCTCCAGCCGGTGGCCGGCACCGCCCTGCGCCGCCACCCGTTCGCGAAGGTGGACGAGGACTTCCGGGATGTCGATGGCGACAGGGCAGACCTCGTAGCAGGCGCCGCACAGGGAGGAGGCGTAGGGCAGGGAGGCGTCCAGTTCGGTGGTGGTGCCACGCAGTTGGGGGGTCAGGATGGCGCCGATGGGGCCGGGGTAGGGCGAGCCGTAGGCGTGGCCGCCGGCGCGTTCGTAGACCGGGCAGACGTTGAGGCAGGCCGAGCAGCGGATGCAGCGCAGTGCCTGTCGGCCGGTGGTGTCGGCCAGGGTGTCCGTGCGGCCGTTGTCGAGCAGGACCAGGTGGAACTCCCTGGGTCCGTCGCCGTCGGTGGTGCCGGTCCACATCGAGGTGTACGGGTTCATCCGCTCGGCGGTGGAGGAGCGGGGCAGGGTCTGGAGGAAGACTTCCAGGTCCTGCCAGGTGGGCACGGTTTTCTCGATGCCCACAACGGAGATCAGTGTTTCGGGCAGGGTCAGGCACATCCGGCCGTTGCCTTCGGACTCCACCACGACCACCGTGCCGGTTTCGGCGACCATGAAGTTCCCGCCGGATACGGCCACCTTGGCGCGCAGGAACTTCTCGCGCAGGTGCAGGCGGGCGGCCTCGGCCAGTTCGGCGGGGTCGTCGGTCAGCCCCTCGGGCGCCGCGCGCCCCCACTGGCTCATGGTCTCGCTGAAGATGTCCCGGATCTCGGCGCGGTTCTTGTGGATCGCGGGGACCAGGATGTGAGAGGGACGGTCGTCTCCCAGCTGCACGATCAGTTCGGCGAGGTCGGTCTCGTAGGCGGTGATGCCTTCGGCGGCCAGCGCTTCGTTGAGGCCGATCTCCTGGGTGGCCATGGACTTGACCTTGACGACTTCGGTCTCACCGGTCGCTTTGACCAGGTCGGCGACGATCCGGTTGGCCTCGGCGGCGTCGGCCGCCCAGTGCACCACGCCGCCGGCCCGGGTGACCGCCGCCTCCATCTGTTCCAGGTAGTGGTCCAGATGGCGTAGCGTCCGGTCCTTGATCGCCGCTCCGGCGGCGCGCAGCTGTGCCCAATCGCCCAGCTCGGCGACGGCCCGCTCGCGCTTGCCGCGGATGGTGCCGGTGGCCCGGGTCAGGTTCGTCCGCAAACGGGAGTCTCGGGTGGCGTCGGCTGCCGCGCGGGGGAAAGCGGGCATCCCCAGGTACGTACCGGTCATCGCAGGGGTTCCGTCCGGGTGGAGGCGAGGATCTCGGCGAGGTGCAGCGGGCGCATGTCACTGCCCCGGCGGCGCAGCATCCCGTCCAGGTGCATGAGGCAGGAGTTGTCGGCGCCGCACAGCACGCGGGCGCCGGTGGCCTCGGCGTTGCGGATCTTGTCGGCGCCCATGGCTGCGGAGACGTCGGAGTTCTTCACCGCGAAGGTGCCACCGAAGCCGCAGCACTCCTCCGCGCCGGGGAGTTCCACCAGGTCCAGGCCCTCGACCGCCTCCAGCAGCCGCCTGGGCCGGTCGCCCAGCCTCAGCACCCGCAGTCCGTGACAGGACGGGTGGTACGTGACGGTGTGGGGGAAGTACGCACCGACGTCCGTCACTCCCAGCACGTCGACGAGGAACTCGGTCAACTCGTGGACCCGGTCGGCCAGGGAACGGGCCAGGTCGGCGAGTTCGTCCCCCCGCCCCTCGGCGGCGGCGCGGGCGCCGAGCCGGGGGTAGTTGTCCCGGACCATGGCCACGCAGGAGCCCGACGGGGCCACCACGTGGTCGTATCCGTCGAACGCCTGGGCCATGCGGCGCACCAGCGGCTCGGTCTCCCGGCGGTAGCCGGTGTTGTACTGCGGCTGACCGCAGCAGGTCTGCTCGAAGGGGAAGTCCACCTCGATGCCGAGCCGTTCCAGGACGGTGACGGTGGCGATCGCCGTTGCCGGCTGAACGGCGTCGTTGACGCAGGTGGGGAACAGTGCGACGCGCATGGCGGTCATTCCTTGGTCGCTCCGGCAAGCATCCCGGACACCAGGGTTCGCTGCGAGAACAGGAAGAGCACCAGAACGGGCAGGATGGCGACGATGATTGCCAGGGCCAGTTCCGGAATGGTGATGTTCAGGCCGGCACCGGCAACCGGGTTGAACGACGGAGTGGAGGTCAGCAGTTGGTTCAGGCCTACCTGGACGGGGAATTGGTCGCTGTTCGGCAGGACGAGGAACGGCAGGAAGAAGTTGTTCCAGTTGCCCACGAAGCTGAAGAACGCGACCAGCCCGATCACCGGTTTCGCCAGCGGTAGTGCGATACGCGAGAAGAGCTGCCATTCCGTACAGCCGTCGATCCGCGCGGCCGACAGCAGGTCCCTGGGCAGGCTGCTCCCGAAGTAGATGTACACCAGGTACACGCCGAACGGATAGAAGGAGAAGGGCAGGATCACGGACCAGATGGTGCCGATCAGGTGGAAGCGGTTGAGTTCCAGGAAGACCGGCAGCACCAGGGTCGCCTGCGGCATGATCATCGTGACCAGGGTGATCATGAGCAGCGTCTTGCGTCCGCGGAACTTCGTCAGGGCCAGCGCGTAGCCGGCCGGCACGCTGACGGCCAGCGTCAGTACGAGCGACCCACCGGAATAGATCGCCGAGTTGCGCAGCCACGTGACCATGGCGCCGTCCTGGAAGCCGAACAGGTGCCGCCAGGCGGCGCCGATCTGCTGGAACGAGCCGAAGGAGAACGGGTTGTCCTGCACCACCTGGCCGGCGGTCTTCGACGGCGCGAGCAGCAGCCAGATCACCGGCAGCACGAAGAACACCAGCAGCACGGCGAGCAGTAGGCCCACCACCAGGAAGGAGACGGTCCGGGAAGAGGGGAAGCGCCGGCCCGCCGCTGACGAGGGGAAAGTGGATTGAGTCATTTCTCGTCCAACTTGAACAGGTTCGATCGGGCGACCAGCAGACCGGCGGCCAGAAGTCCCAGCGCCAGCAGGAAGACGGAGATGGCGGCGGCCCCGTTGAAGTCGCCCTGCTGGAAGGCGAAGACGTAGGCCAGCTGGTTGGGCGACCAGGTGGGGCTCACCCGGCCGAGGCTGGCGGTCTGGAGCAGCTGGGGCTCGACGAACAGCTGGGTGCCGGTCGCGAAGGCCATGATCGTCATGTACGCGATCCACTGCCGGATCATCGGGATCTGGATGTGCCAGGCGGTACGCCAAGGCCCCGCGCCGTCCATCTTGGCGGCTTCCAGCACCTCGTCCGGGATGTTGTTCAGCGCTCCGTACATCACGACCATCCAGCCGCCGGCGCCGGTCCAGAAGGCGATCAGCATGAGGATCAGCGGCAGGTTGCCGGGGGCCAGCACGGCCGCGAAGGTCTGCATCCCCATGCTCTTGAGCAACCAGGACACCGGGCTGACGTCCGGATCCAGCATGAACAGCCAGACCAGGACGCTGGCCACCCCGGCCAGGGCGCCGGGGATGTAGTAGAGGAAGCGGAAGAGCGCCGATGTGCCCGGGCGCACCCGGCTGCGCAGGACCACTGCGACCAGGACGACCAGGACGACGAGTGCGACCAGCCAGAGGACCAGGTAGATCAGCATGTGGGTGAAGGCCGGGACGAAGCGATAGTCCTGGGCGACCTTCACGAACTGGTTGAATCCGGTGAACTGACCCCGGTCGTTGGTGAGCGCCAGGTAGAACGAGTAGCCGGTGGGGAAGACGCCGAACGCGAGCAGCAGCACCGCGTATCCGGCGACGAAGAGGTAACCCGCGAGACCGCGGCCCCTCCGCCGCGGCTTGGTGCCGCGGCGGAGGGGGGAGACGGCGACGCGCTCGGTCTCCAGCAAGGTCATTGGCTGACCACCTGGTATCCCTGGGCCTTCGCCTCGTTGCTGATCTCCTGCTGCCAGGCCGGCAGGGTCGAGGTCAGGCTCTTGCCGGAGGTCAGGGCCGGCAGTACGACGCTGGACCAGGCCGTGGCGTCCGAGAACTTGGTGTTCGACCAGCCGGTCCAGACCTCGTTGGCGGCCTCCTGGAAGGGCTTGCTCACGTCGTTGGCGAAGTAGTCGCTGTTGACCGGGTTCGCCAGCCAGGCGTCCGCGGCCTTGGTGTAGGCCGGGTAGGTGGGCGCGGAGGCCTGGTTCTCGTCGGAGGTGGTCAGCCAGGTGGTCAGGTCCGTCGACGCCTTGAGGTTGGCGCTGTGCGAGGACACCATCCACACACCGCCGCCGACGTTGCCGGTGGCGGCCGTGGTCTCACCCTTCCAGGTCAGCGGGGACGCCGCGGCGACCTGCTTGGCCGGGGTCTTGAAAGCGGCCTTGAAGAGGTACTGGCCGTACCAGGACGGGCCGTACGCCATGAGGACCTTGCCGCCGCTGTCCTTGGCGAAGCCCTGGCTGAAGAAGCCCTTGGTGGTGACGGCCTTTGCGGAGATCAGCCCGTCCAGCAGCGTCGCCATCCTGGTGCAGTTCGGGTCCTGCAGGTCGCTGCGCAGGGTGTCCGGCTTCGTCAGACTGAACGCCGGGCACTGGCCGGACCAGAAGTACGACTCGTGGGAGTTGGTGTCGCCGACCGAGCCGACGAGGTAGCCGGGGTGGTCCTTGGCGACCCGCTTGCCCAGGGCCTCGTAGTCCTCCCAGGTAGTGGGGACCTTGTATCCCCATTTGTCCATGAGGCTCTTGTTGTACCAGAGGACGACCTGAGCGATGTCGTTGCGCAGGCAGTAGGTGTGGCCGTTGAACTGGCAGGGCGTGAGGGAGCCCTTGGCGAACCCGTCCAGGGTGCTCTGCGGTACGAGCTTGTCGTCCAGGGGTGCGGCGAACGGCTGGGCGCCGGGCTTTGTGGGCTCGGACGCCCAGGTCACGTCGGTGGGTGAGCCGAACACGACGTCCGGCCAGCCGCTGCCGGTCCGGTCGAACAGCTGCACCTTCGTCTGCAGATAGGTGGATCCGTCGGCGCTGCCGTCGTACGTGACGATGTTCATCTTCACGTCCGGGTGCGACTTCTGGTACGCCTGCACCGACGGCAGCCGGGTCGAGTCCGCCCACACCGTGATCTGCGAGCCGTCCTTCTGCGCGACCGGCTTGAACGCCGAACCCGAGGAGGACGAATCGGTGGAGGTGTCGGCGCTGGCACAACCGGCCAGCACAGCCGCCATGGCCAAGGAGAGCGCGGCCCCCGCAGCGCGCAGCACTGCGCGGCGTCGGCCGACTCTGGGAGATCCGGAAGACCTCATCGTCTTGCCTTTCTGGTTTCTTGCGTGGGACAAGTAACGCGCCTGATGGGGGGCGCCGGGTGCGGTGGCCGTCCGGGCGGACGGCCACCGCCCGGTCAGCGCGGCTGCTCGACGAAGGGCAGCAGTTCGCTGCCGTAGCCGAAGTCGAGCGGGAGGGCGATGCCCGGCCCCGTGGGGGCGTGCACCAAGCCCTGGTCGTCCACGTGGCGCTCGCGGACGACAGTCGCCGCGGTCACCAGGGACTCGTAGTAGGTGGTGTTGGAAATCGCCATGCACAGATGGTGGTTCGGGATGTCCGAACCGTGCACCTCGGCACGAAGCCGGTAGGCGTCGGCGAGGTGTGCGGTGCGCATGGCACCGGTGATGCCGCCCCGGAGGGTGGTGCCGGCCCGCACCCCGAAGGTGGCGGCACCGGCCCGGATGAAGTCCGCGGAGTTCATGTGCGCGCCGTCGGAGGTCTCGGCCACCAGCAGCGGAACGTCCACGGCCGCTGCCAGCCGCTGGTACGCGGAGATGCTGAACTCACGCATCGGCTCCTCGTACCAGAGGTAGTCGGCGTCGGAGAGCGCCCGCCCCAGGCGGATCGCGTCGGGCAGGTCGAAACCGGCCGACCCGTCGTACATGAGGGGGATCGACGGACCGACGTGTTCGCGCAGCGCCAGACACAGCTCGGCGTCACGGCGGGCGTCGCCCCAGGCGTGCAGCTTGATACCGCGGTAGCCGAGTTCCAGGCACTGGTCCGCCACGTCGAGGAACTCCGCGATGCTGGAGAACGTCGAGGTGGAGGCGTAGGCGGGGATCGCCTCCCGAAAGCCGCCGAGCAGGCGCCAGACCGGCTGGCCGTGGTACCGGCCGGCCAGGTCCCACAGGGCGGTGTCGATGAGGCCCAGGGTGGGGAGCGGGAGTTCGTGGATACGGTCCAGCTCCCACACCCGGTGCCACAGCCATTCCCGCTGGAACGGGTCGGCTCCGACCAGTTCGTCGCGGAAGACCCGCTCCACCAGGTCCCGCAAGGTGGCATAGGCTCCCGGCCGGGCGAACAGAGCCACCCCCTCGGCTCCCTCGTCGGTGCCTATGAGCAGCACCGCGCCGTCGCCCACCGGAGCGCTTCCGCTCAGTCCGTCCCGCCAGCGGAAGGGCGGGCTGGCCGCCGGAACTTCGATCCGGTGTACTTCGACATGGGTGATCTTCATCCTGGTGTCATTTCTGTGTGAGCGGGCCGGCCCCAGAGGCGTGTACCGGTCAGAAGTCGCCGTACGCCTGGAGCTCGTAGATGCTGCCGCCGTTCCAGCTGGATCCCGTGACGGTCAGCCGCAGGTAGCGGGCGGTGACGGGCGTGTCGGCGAACGAGTAGTTGGCCTTCGCGACGGTGTTCGCGGAGGTGTGGTCCTCGAACGTGGACCACGTGACTCCGTCGGCGGAGTACTCGAGCAGGTACTTGTAGCCGCCGGGCAGCTCGAAGGTGGTCACCACGCTGGAGACCTCGGTGTCCTGGCCCAGGTCGACCTGGATCCACGACGGGTCGGGCAGACCCAGGCCCTGCGCCCAGCGGGTGGACAGGTCGCCGTCCACCGCCTTCTGAGGGGTGTGGTCATCCGAGTAGGACGAAGCGATGACCGGCTTGTTCTGCGCCAGGTCGTGGTCGGCCGGCATGGTGACGACAGCCGCGTGGCCGGGGTCGGAGGTGTTCAGCGCGGCGTCGCGGGCGACGACGGTGAAGGAGTACTCCTTTTCCGGGGTCAGACCGGAGACCCGCAGGGTCGTGGCGTCGGTGACGGCGATCCGCTTGCCGTCCTGGTAGACGACGTAGGTGGTCACGCCGGTGTCATCGGTCGCGGCCGGCCAGCTGAGGTCCACCAGGCTGGGCAGCAGCGGCTTGACGGTGGGCTGTCCGGGGGCCGCGGGAGGCGTCTGATCGGAACTGGGCGCCCTGGGGGTGCCGTAGACCTGGAAGTCGTAGATGCTGCCGCCGTTGCCGCTGGAACCGGTGACCGTCAGCCGCACGAAGCGGCCGGCGACAGGGTTCGCGGTGTGGAAGTAGTTCGTCATCTCCGTGGTGTTCGCGGAGGTGTGGTCCTCCAGTGTCTGCCAGTGGACTTCGTCCGGCGACACCTGGATGCGGTACTCGTAGCCGCTGCTCTTCTCGAAGGTGGTGATCGCGCCGTTCACGTCGTACGAGGCACCGAGGTCCACCTGGATCCAGGACGGGTCGGGCAGGCCGAGGCCCTGGGCCCAGCGGGTGGACAGGTCGCCGTCCACCGCCTTCTGAGGGGTGTTGTCCTCGGAGTACGACGAGTAGGTGACCGGCTTCTTCAGGGCCAGGTCGGAGCCCGAGGGCATGGTGACCTCGAGTGCGGGGCTCGGCTTGGACTCGTTGCCTGCCGCGTCACGGGCGGTGATCCGGAAGCTGTAGGTCTTGCCGGCCGTCAGGCCGGACAAGCGCACCGAGGTCTTTCCGGAGGCGCTGACAAGCGTGCCGTCACGGTAGACGGCGTAACCGGTGACGCCCGTTTCGTCGGAGGA
The DNA here is from genome assembly GCF_042714775.1 of Streptomyces sp. NPDC058691. Classification (NCBI taxonomy): domain Bacteria; kingdom Bacillati; phylum Actinomycetota; class Actinomycetes; order Kitasatosporales; family Streptomycetaceae; genus Streptomyces; species Streptomyces sp. NPDC058691. Next base: position 25,974 of record NZ_JBHXSO010000051.1, read on the forward strand.
CGCCGGCCAGTTGAGGTCCGCCACGGTCGGGAAGTCGGTGACCGCGGCCGGAGTACCGGGCGCGGTGGGCGCCTGGTGGTCGGTGACGGCCGGTCCCGGGTCGAGGTGACGGTAGCGCGGCTGGAGGCCGGCGTTGTTCACGATCGAGGCCGGGAGCTGGTCGCACGAGCCGACGGTGGTGTTGCCGGTCACGGTGTCACCCGTGCTGTTGGCCTGGGTGCTGAATTTGGGCTGGGTCGTGAAGTTGCCGGTGGCCGTGATGTCCATGCCGTGGTTCATCAGCAGCCACTGGTATGCCACGTCGCAGAAGGCATTGCCGGTGTTCCGCCAGTAGCGGCTGCCCTCGTCGTGGTAGACGGCACCGTAGGCCGGGGCCGGAACGCCGTGGATGTAGTTGCCGGAGACCACGCCGCCGGGGTTGGTGCTGAGGGTGTAGATGGCGCCACCGTCGGCCTGCGACTTCATGATGTCGGAGATGTCGTTGTCGGTGACCTTGTTGTCCCGGCTGGTGGTGTCGGTGTCCCAGATCGGTACACCGGAGTTGCCGGGGTAGTTGGTGTCGCCGCCCTTGTCGGTCAGACCCCAGCCCCAGCCGACGGAGATGCCGCTGTAGGGCAGGTCGTAGACCTTGTTGTGGGTGATCACCGTGTGGTCGGTGTAGCCCGCCAGGATGCCGACCGAGCCGTTGTACTGGTCGGCGACCTTGGTGACCACGTTGTTGTCGACCGTGGTGTCCTTGGTGATGTCACGCGGGTCGTCGGGGTGGGCGTCGATCACGTCGGTGCCGCCGATCTGGATGCCGGTGGCGGCGACCTGGCGGAAGACGTTGCCCGTGACGTCGGTGCCCTGGGTGCCGGTGTTCAGATTGAGACCGACAGCGCCGAGGTGGGTGAAGGTGTTGCCCCGGAAGGCGACATCGTGACCGTGGCTGACGTTGACCGCGCCGGGCGTCTTCTGCCACTTCAGCCGGGTGGAGTCGAAGTCGGGGTTGCCGGTGCCGACCATCCGGAAGCCCGCCTGGCCCTCGATGAGGCCGTCGGACGAACTGGGGGCGAGCCAGGTGGAGTAGGAGAAGGTGATGCCCTCGAAGGACACATCGGTGACCGGCTTGGCCCTGGTGCCGTTGAGGTCGACGAGGTCCTGCACACGCGGCACCGTGACGGTCGCGGTGGACAGGTCCTGGCCGGCCCTGGGCATGTAGTAGATCTCGCCCTCGCCCTTGTCCAGGTACCACTCGCCGGGGGTGTCCAGCAGTTCGCGGGCGTTTTCCAGCCAGGTCGGGTTGGTGATCTCCTGGCCCTGCTGAAGGTTGGCGTTGTGCCAGCAGGGCTGCTGCATCGTCATCGTGTTGCCGGAGATCGACTGCACGGGGCAGCGCATGAGCTTCCAGCCCCAGCTGCTGACGACCTCCAGGTCCGAGGGACGCTTGTAGTCGCTGAGGCTGGTGTCGGTGAAGGTGTAGCCGGTGGACGTCTTGCTGAAGCCGGGCGGGTTCTTCTCGCCGCGCGCCCGGGTCTCCAGCTCGCCGTTCACGTAGAGCTGGCGGGTGTCGATGTCGCCGACCTTGGCCTTGTAGACCTGCCCCGACGCGTCGGCCGGGGTCCAGCCGGTGACCTGCGTGCCGCCACTGATCACCGGGTGCGCCCCAGGTGCTGCCTCGTAGATGATCCGGTGCCGGTCGCTGCCCGAGTCCTGGGCGGTGAGGCTGAAGGTACGGCTCAGCCGGTAGGTACCGGACATCAGCCGCACGTGGACGTCGCCGGTGGCCTTTTTCTTGACGTCACGCACGTAGTCCCGCGCGTGTTCCAGCGTCTTGAACGGATGCTTGGCGGTGCCGGAACCGGAGTCCCGGCCGGTAGGCGAGACGTAGACGTTCAGACCCGACCCGTTCGACGGGGACGCCTGGGCCGGCACGGCGGCCAGGGGCGCCGTCACCACGGCCAGGGAGAGTGCGGCTACCACCACTCTTCGGAGCGGTACAGATATTCGATTGCGAGCAGACGGTACAGACACGGAAATCCAATCGCCTGAATGAAGTGACGTCTGGGAACCCGGTCGTCCTCCGGGTTCCTCCGGCGTTGGGTGGCTCGATCCGCGCGCCCGTGCACCGGCGTGATGCCGGATCTACGAGGCGGACGTCTCCTGGGACGGTGGCTCCTCCGCGGCACTGGTGCTCCTCGACGGCTGCACCGGCACCTTGGGGGCTCCGCGGCCGTCGAGATTGAACAGCCGGTCACGGATCTTTCGTTCGAACTGGCTCTGAGTGGTGGCGATATGTTCCACCATCAGCTCCCTGGCGAGATCGGCCTCCCCCGCGGCGACCGCCTCAGCTATGGCGAGGTGCTGTTGTGCGGCCACTTCCAGCGACCCGGGAGCGTCGCCATGGAAGAGCAGCACGTCGGACTGTGACGCGAAACGCCGCACGTTGGCGACGCTCGATCTCAAGAACACATTGTGTGCGGCGGCACCCACCGCGTCGTGGAACTCCGTGTCGGCCCTGGCGAAGGCGTGTCCGTCGGCCGCCTGGGCCGCCCGCAGTGATGTCTCGGCGCTCTCCCGGATGGCCCGGACCTCGATCGGCGTGGCGAGGGAGGCCGCACGGCGTGCCGTCTCCGACTCGATCACCGTCCGGTAGTCCAGAAGCATCAGGACGTGTTCCATGCTCGTCGGCCGGAAGTGCGAGAGCTCGTCGTCCGCCGGCCCCCCGGTCGACTCGGCGACGAAGATGCCGGCGCCACGCCGCACACTCAGCCGGCCGATGGCCGCCAGGACCTTCACGGCCTCACGTGTGACGTTGCGGGAGGCGCCCAGGATGTGCGCCAGGCCCTGTTCAGTGGGCAGCCGGTCCCCGGATCGCAGGTCCTGCTCGGCGATGTAGTTCAGCAGCTGCTCGGCGACCAGCTCGTAACCCGGCCGGTAGCGACGTGACGCGTCGTCATCCCCTTCGCCAGGAACGTGCGATTGAGCTGCCACAGCTTAATCCTCCTCATGCAACTTCAAATGAATCAGGTTCATCGGCAGGAGCAACTATGACATCCGCGTTACGAACTGGAAAGAGTCTGGGGGAAACTCCGTTGACTCCCGACACAAAAGCCCCCCTTAGTGTCATAAAAGGGGCATCAAGTCGGAACTATTGCATGGAAGGGATCCGATCTTTATGGTCCTTCATGTCGGATGAAGCAGATCCGTTGCGATGGAGAGCAGGCCGACGCCGGGATGGGCGTCCGACGTGGCTGCCATCAGGACCCGCAGTCCGGCGCGAGCCGCGATCGGAGCGCGGGGCCGTCCGGCCCGTCGGTGCCCCACGCGGCGCGATTTCCGAGCGCACGCACGTGAGAGAGACCACCATGAGACTGGCACGGCACGGCACGGCAGGAGCCGAACGCCCCCTGATATCCGCAGCCGACGGGGTGTGGCACGACCTGTACCCCGTCGTCGGTGACCTGACGCCCGACACGCTCCCCACGGTCCTGGACGGCGTCGACGTCGACGCACTGCCGGTCGTCGGGACGCCCGAGCGGTTCGGACCGCCACTGAGCGGAATCGGGAAGATCGTCTGCATCGGGCTGAACTACCGGGCGCACGCGGCGGAGACCGGCGCCGTCGTCCCCGAGGAGCCGATCGTCTTTCTCAAGACCCCGGACACCGTGGTCGGTCCCGACGACCGGGTCCTGATCCCCCGCCGCTCCGTGAAGACCGACTACGAGGTCGAACTCGCCGTCGTCATCGGCCGCGAGGCGCGTTACCTGCCCGACGAGGCCGCTGCCGCCACATGTGTGGCCGGCTACGCGATCAGCAACGACGTGTCCGAGCGCGAGTTCCAGCTCGAACGCGGCGGCCAGTGGGACAAGGGAAAAAACTGCGAGACGTTCAATCCGTTCGGCCCCTGGCTGCTCACCGCGGACGAAGTACCCGACCCGCAGGCGCTCGGACTGCGGCTGTCGGTCAACGGCGAGCCCCGCCAGGACAGCAACACCTCCGACATGATCTTCGGCGTGCACTACCTGATCCGGTATCTGAGTCACTTCATGGTGCTTCGTCCCGGCGATGTGATCAACACCGGCACTCCCTCGGGCGTCGCCATGGGCCGGCCAGGCCGGCCCTATCTACGAGCGGGAGACACCGTGGACGTGGAGATCGACGGCCTCGGCCGCCAGCGGCAGATATTCGGGCAGGCCTGACATGGGTACTTTCGACGGGCTCAGCGCCCTGGTCACCGGCGGTGCCTCCGGCATCGGCCTGGCCACCGCCCGGTTGCTCGCCGCCGAGGGTGCGCGGGTTGCCGTGCTCGATCTGGCCGCGGCAGCGCCCGAGGGCTTCGCCGCCCACGTCCGGGCGGACATCGGCGATGACCCTTCGGTCGTGGCCGGTGTCGGGGAGGCCGTCTCGGCCCTCGGCGGACTGGACGTGCTGGTCAACAACGCCGGCATCGGCGCACAAGGCGGCATCGAGGACAACGGTGACGAGGAGTGGCACCGCGTCCTGGACATCAACGTCCTCGGGCTGGTGCGCGTCACTCGGGCCGCGCTGCCCGCACTGCGGGCCTCCGCCCACGCGGCGGTCGTCAACGTCAGCTCGATCGCGGCGACCGCCGGGCTGCCGCAGCGGGCGCTGTACTCGGCCAGCAAGGGCGCGGTGCTGTCACTGACCCGCGCGATGGCTGCCGACCTGCTGCCGGAGGGCATCCGGGTCAACGCCGTCAACCCCGGCACCGCCGACACCCCGTGGGTCAGCCGTCTACTGGACCGGGCGGACGACCCGGCGGCCGAACATGCAGCGCTGGCGGCCCGGCAGCCGCACGGCCGCCTGGTCAGCGCCGACGAGGTCGCCGCCGCCGTCGCCTATCTGGCTTCCCCGGCCGCCGCCTCCACGACGGGCACCTTCTTGGCCGTGGACGGCGGCATGGACGGGCTGCGCCTGCGGAAGGAGGGCTGAGCGGGATGCAGCGCTTCGCCGCCGTGATCCGGTTGCGGCCCGAGAAGGAGCGGGAGTACCGCGAACTGCACGCCGCCGCGTGGCCGGGCGTGCTCGCGGCCCTCAAAAGGGCCAATATCGGCAACTACTCCATCTTCCTCCGCGACGACCTGCTGTTCAGTTACCTGGAGTACACGGGGACGGATTACGCCGCCGACACCGCGGTGATCGCCGCCGACCCGGTCTCCCGCGACTGGTGGGCGTTGACCGACCCGTGCCAGCAGCCGCTGGACAGCGTGGCCGAGGGGCAGTGGTGGGCCTCCGCCGAGGAGATCTTCCACCTCGACTGACGGCACGTATCCCGCGCCACGCCCTCGCCGCCGCCCGCGAAGTCCGGGCCCTCCCCCACCCGGGACGGTGGGGGAGGGCCCGACGCCCTCCCGACATCCGTCCATCGACCCGAAGGACCGAACGGTGCGCATCGACGCTCATCACCATCTGTGGGACCTCGCGGTGCGGGACCAGCCGTGGACCCGGGACCTGCCCGCCCTGCGCCGGACCTTCACCGCCGCCGAACTGCGGCCGGCGCTCGACCGGAACGCGATCGACGCCACGGTTCTCGTACAGACCATCGCCGTCGCCGAGGAGACCCCCGAACTGCTCGCCCTCGCCTCCGAGGACAGCCACGTCCGAGCCGTCGTCGGCTGGACGAGCCTGACCGACCCCGGGATCGCCGACCGCCTCGCGCGACTGCGCGAGCTGCCCGGAGGATCCGCGCTCGTCGGCATCCGGCACGGCATCCAGGACGAGGCCGATCCGGACTGGTCGGCGCGTCCCGAGGTCCGCCGCGGCATCGAGGCGGTCGGATCCGCGGGCCTCGTCTACGACCTGCTCGTCCGGCCCGACCAACTGCCCGCTGCCGTCCGAACCGTACGAGAGCTGCCCGACGTCCGCTTCGTACTGGACCACGCCGGCAATCCGGTCGTCGGTACCGACGGCCTCACACCGTGGACCTCGCTGCTGACCGATCTGGCCGACTGCCCCAACGTCGCCGTGAAACTGTCCGGTCTGGTCACCCGGACCGGAGCCGCCCCCGCCCGGGCTCTGCGCCCCTACGCAGACGTACTGCTCGCGACGGTTGGCCCCGACCGCCTCATGTACGGCTCGGACTGGCCGGTGTGCCTGCTCGCGGCCGGATACGACGAGGTCCTGGCCGTCGCCGAAACGCTCACAGAGGACCTGAGTCCCGGCGAACGCGAGGCGGTCTTCGGCACGACGGCCGCGCGCTGGTACGGGATCGCCGCGTGACCGCCCGCCGGCTCGGCCGTACGAACGTCCGCGTCAGTGCCCTGGGCTTCGGCGCCGCCCCCATCGGCAATCTCTACACGCCGATCGGCGACGACGATGCCCGGGCAGCGCTCGATGCCGCCTGGGACGTCGGCGTGCGCTACTACGACACCGCCCCGCACTACGGCCTCGGACTGTCCGAACGGCGGCTCGGCGCGGCCCTCGCCCACCGTCCCCGGGCGGAGTTCACCGTCTCCACCAAGGTCGGCCGTCTGCTGGAACCCCACCCCGCACCCACCGGCTCCGACCTGGCCGCAGGCGGTTTCGCCGTACCGGACACGCTGATCCGCCGCCCCGACTACTCGCGCGACGGCGTCCTGCGGAGCCTGGAGGGCAGCCTGACCCGTCTGGGCCTGGACCGGGTGGACATCGTCTACGTCCATGACCCCGACGACCACCTCGACGCCGCCATCGACCAGGCGCTGCCCGCGCTGGTGGCCCTCCGCGACCAAGGCCTCATCGGAGCCGTCGGCGTAGGCATGAACGCCGTCGCCCCACTGCTGCGCATCGTCGCCGAAGCGGACGTGGACACCGTGATGATGGCCGGCCGGTGGACTCTCCTCGATCGCACCGCTCGCCCGCTGCTGGATGCGTGCTCGAAGCAAGGTGTGTCGGTGGTCGCCGCGGCCCCGTTCAACTCGGGCCTCCTCAGCCGGCCCTCCCCTCCCGACGACGCCACCTTCGACTACGGTCCCGCCTCCGGCGCGGTACTGCACCGCGCCCGGCGCCTTGCCGAGGTCTGCACACGGCACGGCACCGTGCTCCCCCACGCCGCCGTACGCTTCCCGCTGCGCGACCCCGTCGTGGCCGGAGTGGTCGCGGGCTTCCGTTCCTCCGACGAGGTCAGGGCCGCTGCCCGCTGGGCCGGCACCGACTTGACCGACGCGGCATGGTCGGACCTCGACGCCGTCGCCGAAGCGGCCGGGCACTGACCCTGTAGCACCCGGGCGGGGGCGCGGTTACGGGTCAACCGCTCGCGTGCCCCCGTCTGTTCGAGGATCCGCTCGTGGATGGCATCGATGAAGCGGCTCGAAGCTGCCTTCCCGGTCCCGCGACACCTCGATCTCCACCGGACCGACGTCAGTCAGCACGGTCTTGGAGCGGACGCTGTTGCGGCTGTTGCCTCTGCCGGCACCGGCCGGGCCGTGCTTCTCGTAGCCGAGGTGGTCGGTGATCTCGCCCTCCAGAGCGGACTCCAGCACCCGCTTGGTCGGCTGCTGCAGCAGCCCGCCCTCGCCCGTCAGGTGCAACCCACCCGCACGGGCCCGGTCGACCAACTGCCCGATCATCCGTGCGTTCGCAGAACCAGCGGCACAGACGAGTCCAACGACGCGCCGCGTCGGCCACCCGGACAGCGAACAGACCTGCCCGGACACTGTCCCGGACACGAGAGGCCGGGTGTCCGGACATCAGGCAGGACAGGTCCGTGGCCTGCGCGGACACTGTCCCTGACGGGGCAAGGACAGTGTCCGCGGCGGTACGCGGCGCCTGGTCAGGTCAGAGTGGGATCACCTGCTCACTCACGCTGGCCGAGCCGGCGCCGACCCAGTAGCCCCCGCTGTAGCCGTTGATGAGGATGGGCTGAAAGACCTGCACGAAGGCCCTTACCTGGACCACAAAGTTCCCGGATCGGTCGCTGCAGTAGGTCGTGCCGTCCCTGCCGTAGTCATAGCTCGCGCCGGGACCGTACGGTCCCCAGCTGTTCGTACCCGTAGTGCCGACCGTCCAGTTGCTCCACCCACACTCCCACCAGTCGCCGTTCGCCCGCGCCCCCGCAACCTCGACGCGGATCCTGACCTGGGAGACCCGGGGGGTTCGGCAGTCAGATTGGAAGGCGTAGGCGTTGGCCCACACCGTGTACGACGAGAACGGGACGCCGGGACTCTTGTGGTCGATGCCCAGGTCCGCCTGGAGGCAGTAACCGCCGCTATTGGAGATGGTGACCCGGGAGGCAGTCGTGTACGCCCCGGCGGACTGGGGCAGGGCGACGGTGAGCAGCAGCGCGAAGAGGGCTGCCAATGGACCGAGAAGTGCGGCTCTTCGTTTCGACATGATGCTCCTTCAGGTCGTCACGCAGGTATCGGTTCCGGCTCTGCTACTCGCACCCCCGGGAACCGGGGACGAACTCAAGGACGAAGGCCGTACCGACCCCAGTTGCGACGCGGCGTGCCAGGTGTGTCCGCGCACGGTCATCAGACCGTCACATCGGCCGCGGGGTCCTCTGGCCTCCGGCTCAGGGCATCAGCCGTACAGCTCGATGATCACGATGCCCTTGCCGCCGTCGAGTCCGGCAACGTTCCCGCCGAACGACAGCGAGCCACCGGCGCCCGCGCCGTAGCCGCGGGTGGTCGTGCCGGGCCCCTCGCTGGCTCGGGGGTAACCGCCGTGTCCGAGGCGGCTCTCACCACCCGCGCCCGCGAGGCCCTGCGTCCCGGACAGGCGGATCGCGCCGCCGCCTCCCCCGCCGCCCTGGGCGAACTGCCCGATGCCGGCGCCCGGCCCCGGCACGCCGGACACGGCGTCCAGGGCGACCCCGGAGATCTCGACGGCGGACCCGCCGTCACCGCCAGGCGCGGACACGACGCCGCCGAAGCTGCTCGTGCCGCCCGCGCTGCCCGGGGAGTTGCCGACCCCTCCGACACCGCCCCCGCCGATGGCGATGGTCTCCACGGCGCCCAGCGCCGACACGTCGATCAGCGACAGGCAGAGCCGGGCGGACGCAGTGGACCGGGAGATGGCCGCGCGCGGGTTGCCGCAGGAGGCCGTCGCGGGTGTGGTGGCCGCATACGAAGGTGTATGACACTGGCCTGATGGATCAGCTTGGGCGGACTGTCGAACTTGTCCGCGACACGGTGGGGCCCGAGCTTGTCGGCGTGTATTTGCACGGGTCTGCCGTGCTCGGGGGGCTTGCACCGGCCAGTGACCTGGACGTCTTGGCCGTGACACGCAGGAGCCTGAAGGATGATCAGCGGCGTTCGCTGGTGGAAGGCCTCTTGGAGATCTCCGGCCTGACCTCCGTAGTCCGGCCGGTCGAGCTCACCGTCGTTGTCCAGTCCGAGGTCCGCCCCTGGAGGTTTCCGCCGACTGTCGATCTGCTTTATGGCGAGTGGCTGCGAGCGGAGTATGAAGAGGGCAAGATCCCCCAGCCCGGGCCTGTGCCGGACCTGGCCCTGGTGATCACGATGGCGCTGGCGGGTGATCGTCCGCTGACTGGCCCGCGGCCCGCCGAGGTTCTTGCCCCGGTGCCGCATGGCGACCTTGTCCGGGCGAGCGTCGCGGGCATCCCGGAACTCCTGGCCGAGTTGGATGGGGACACCCGCAATGTCCTACTGACCCTGCCACGTATCTGGACCACTCTCGCCACTGGCGAGATCAAAACGAAGGACGCTGCAGCCGCATGGGCTCTTGCCCAGCTTCCTCCACGGCATCGCCCCGTTCTGGAACACGCGCGGAACCTGTATCTCACCTGCCACTACCAGGACGAGACGTGGAGCGACGAGCTGAGGTCCCAGGTTCGCCCTCACGTCGAGGTCGTGCTCGCCCGAATCGACGGTTTGCGCCGTGGACCGGAGTGAACGATCGGCGCTTGCGTCCAGCATGTGGGGCGATGACGGATCGGCCGATCTGTGCGAGAGCCGCAGAATCCGGACGGTGAGGTCGGCGTTCCCCACGGGGACCCCGGTCAGTCGCGGGTGTGTTCGCGCGAGGCCGGCTGCCCGGCTCGACGGGATTGGCGTCGGGTGATACGCCTGGTCATGAGGGTGATCGCGGGCCCAGGTGATCAGGGTTTCGGAGTGCTGGACGACGCGTTCGTAGTCGCGTGTGTGCCGGCGGGCGTGCATGACCCAGGCCAGGGGGCCTCTCGACTACCCACCGGCGCGGGAGGACGACGAAGCCGACGGCGTTCCTGGGCCGGCTGACCGTTTTGACCGTGAGATTCAGGTACTTCTTCGCCCAGGTCACGAGCGGTCCGGCGTAGGCGGAGTCAGCCCAGACAATGGTGACCTCGGGATGCATGAGCCGCAGCCGGAAGAGGACTTCCTTGGCCGCTTCCCGGTCGGTCATGTCAGCAGGGGTCCACTGGAGCTGGCAGCAGAGTGCCGCGCTCACCTCAGGGGCCATCGCCGTGTTGTTCATCGGCGTCGTTGTCGCGATCACTGTCTCGCGACACCCCGGCCCGCTTCGGGTTCGCCGACCGGGCTTGACCCCGGCGACCGTCCTACTCTTCCTCGGCCTGTGGTTCCTCTTGTACGGAGCGAACTGCGGCTGCCTCTGAACACTCGCGGGAGATCACCATGCCCAAAAACAGGTGAAGGCCGCTTACGAAGGCCCCGGTCGCGCATACCGCCGCCGGGGCTTCGGCACGTCACGGGTCCGCCACACGGCAGACACCAGGCGACAAACCGGCACATGATGCTCCCTCAGGCACACAGCCTCAGGGGGAAGCATGCGAATCCGTATCGCCGCGATCGCCGCCACCCTCCTACTCCCCCCACTCCTCACTGCCTGCGGTAGCGACAACGGCGTACCCGATGAGACGTCCGCCGCCGTGATGTGCGAGGACTTCGTCAGGGACCGCGTCGAGTCGCCGGACACAGCCGAGTTCCCCAGCGTGATGGACGAGGACGACAAGACCACCACGCTCCACGACACCAAGCCGTGGAAGTTCAAGGTGATCGGCGTCGTGGACGTCCCAGACGCCCTCGGCCACAAGATCCGCAGCGACTACGTCTGCACCGTGTCCACCAAGGACAACAACAACTGGCGCCTGGACGACATGCTGATCTCAGTCCGATAGAGGTCCCACCCGGGGCTGCCGCCCGACCGCGTGGCGCTTATGAGCGGCTCCTCACCACCATGGCGCACGCGCTGTGACCAGCACTTTCGATACACGCCCTGGCTCTCCCGCGCGCCTGGGCGGCTGGTGGCTTCGTGCGGTGTTGAGTGGTTGATCTCATTGGCATCGACTCTCCCGGTTCTGGCCAATTACCCCTGCTTTTGCGACAGGTGTGTGCTTCTGATGCGCGGGGAGAGGGTGTGCATGTGATTGTTCTGATGCACGGCAGCGGGTTGAAGGGGGCTCCCTCTGTTGCGTCGGGTCCGGGAAGCGGACCGGCATGCCGCAGGGCCCCGTGGCAGCGATTCGAACTAGCGCGACACGCACGGGTGTCACCTGCAGGACCCACGGACTGGGTCATGCGATCGACGGTGGTGCCGGAACTCTGTCTGCCTTCTCAAGGGAGAGCCGTATGCGAAGGAACGTTCTGGCAAGGTCGCTGGTCAGCGTCACGGCTGTGGTCGGGATCGCGGCCGGGAGCCTGGCGGGCGCGAGCACAAGCTTTGCGGCATCAGGTTCGGCTTCGACGCAGTCGGCGGCGACCCCTGTGGTTACACCGCTCGCGGTGGTGAACCTCGGCCTGAACACCACGCAGGCCAAGGGCGTCCAGCGCTGGCTCAAGGCGTCCTGGGGCTACACCGGCGGCATCGACGGGGAACTGGGCCCGGAGAGCTGGAAGGCCTTCCAGCGCCACCTCAAGGCCTATCACGGGTACACCGGCGCCATCGACGGAGTCGTGGGAGGCGGCACCGTGTCGGCGCTGCAGCGCTTCTTGAAGAACAACGGCTGGGGCTACACCGGTGCCATCGACGGCCAAGCCGGTCCGGGGACCCAGGCGGCGTTCAAGACGTTCGCCAACTGGTGCGTGGCCAACGTCTGACCGACTGACAAGCCCCACACAGCGGGGGGGCGGTTGCGGGCCGGCGACCATGCACCCCAGGGCGTCGACGACCGCGGGCTGGGCCACGACCAGCTCGTTGAGTGCGTGGTGGGGTAGGCGGCC
>NZ_JBHXSO010000051.1:38084-58838 GCF_042714775.1 Streptomyces sp. NPDC058691
TGCGTGGCCAACGTCTGACCGACTCACAAGCCCCACACAGCGGGGTATCTGAGCCGGGCCGGCTCAGATCCCCCGCTGTGCGTCCGCAGTCGCTTGCTCCACCACGAACTGCGGTTGACGAAGGGGGTCGGATCCTGCCCGATCGTGCACCTGTCGCATGATCTACTTGGTTCGGGTATTGGGCGCCCATCTGCGGCTTCCTGCACAAGGGGCGGTGTCCCGCCATGGTGCGAGCATGGGCCTTCGCCGGTCGCGATCGGGCACGTCTTCCCGGATGCGGTCGGCTGCCCCCACTGCACGGCGGGGTCGTGGACGTGGCAGAGTCCGGACAGCCGGGCGTCGATGAGGACAGCGACGGCGACCGCGCCCTGGGCATGGTCAACATCGGTCCCGCTGGAGTGGTTCAGCCCGTCCGACGAGGACCGGGCCCGTGACCCCGACCGGCGCTTCCGCCGCCCCTGACCGCCGGGACGTACCGAACCCGGCCATCAGCCGACATCTGGGTGGGACTCAGGGCAGCACGTCCGGGCCCGGACAAGCGGCGGCTGCCTCCCGCCTGACGGGGGACGGACCAAGGTTCCGACCCGCCGGGCGGGAAGTGCTGTCGCTGCGGTCGAGGATCCCGGAACGCCCGTGCCACCACGCCCGTTCACACCCCGGGCGGCTGCCACACTGATCCTGCGCCGTGTGGCCCAGGAGGCTCCAGGCCACTCCCGCCCTCTGCCCAGGAGCAGCCTCGGGTTCTGTACCGTCGCCCGGCCCGGCGTTCACCCACGCTCAGCTGACCGGTCCGCCCGGCGAGGTGGACCGGCTGAAGTCGATACGGGCCGGCGTGGCCGAGGTCGTCTTCAACTCCCGGTCCGAGCCGGACATCCGCGGCGACGTCTCCTGCGTCGCTCAGTTGCTCACCCACCCCGCCCCGATCGCCCCTGCCCCGCACGGCATCGTGTCGGTCACCGTGCAGGCCGTCCTGAAGGCCGACGCACAGGCGCTGCCCGGCCTGCCGGACCCCGCCGCGGCGCACCGGGTGGAGGAGCCGGTGCCGCCGGCCCTGGCGGCCCGACCCGGTGTCCGGACGGTGACCACCAGACTGGTCGCGACCGTGGGCGTGAGCGCGCCAGGAGCGTAGGCGGCGCCGTGGATGGCCCCCACCGGGCGGAGCGCGGAGAACGTGGTCCTCCCGCGCGAGGCACCGCCCGGGCAGCCGCAGCGGGAGGCGCCCGAGCGTACGTCGGCATTCCCTCCTCCGGGCTGCTCAGCAGACGTTGCCTCCCCCGCCCCGTTCCCCCACCTCTCCCCCGGTTTCCCGGTCCGGCAGCCGGTGGGCAACGGGAAACCTGTCGACCCCGCCGGGCGGCGCCACGAGTCTGTGTCCCGTCGGCGCACGGCACGACCGTGGCCGGCGGCAACCGAGGGGGGCGCCCTCTCCGGTGCCGCACGGGGGACCGGGCGGCCCGGGGATCGGGGCCATGAGGCGGCAGGGGGAATCGGGGTCCATGAGACGTGCGCTCTTGTCGTTGTGTGCGGTGACCGCGCTCGCCACTGCCGTGGTGACGGGTTGCGGTGACGGCGCCGGCGACGCCGGCGGACGGACCCGCCAGGACACCGGCGTGCGCACACCGGCGCTGACCTGGCGGCAAGAGGTCCGCGTCAACGACGCGCTTCAGCGGCTGACCAGCCGGTGCATGAGCCGCCAGGGCTTCACCTACCAGGAGGAGCGCGAGTTGACGCTCCAGGAGAGCCGGCCCGTGCGCTTCGTCCAGGACGACCTGGCGTGGGCGCGGACCTACGGCTACGGCAGCCGTATCGAGGCGAAGAGCGCGCGGCTGCGCGAGCGCAACGTCAACGGGACCTACCGCCAGGACCTGCCCGCCACGCGCCGCGCCCTGTTCGACGAGGCCCTGGACGGCGGCGACGGCGCCCGCATGCTCACCGCCCCGATGCCGAACGGCGGCGAGATCCGCAAGCGCATCGGCGGCTGCACCGAGGAGGCAGAGCGCACGCTCTACGGCGATCCCGCCGCGTGGTTCCGCACCAGCAAGATCGCGCTGAGCGCCAACTCCCTCTACGCCGGGCGGCTGATGAAAGACCCGCAGCTCACCTCGGCCGTCCAGGCGTGGTCCGCGTGCATGCGCGAGGGGGGCGAGCCCTACCCCGACCCCCAGGCCGCCCAGGACGGCGTGCGGGCCGCGGCCCTGCGGCTGGGCGCGGCCCGCGCCGACGAGGCCTTCGCCGCCGAGCGCAGGACCGCTGTCGCGGACGCCGGCTGTGCGCGCCGCACCTCCCTGCGGGCCGTGGCCACGGCCCGGGAGAAGCACTACATGGACCGCCTGCCCGACCGGTACGTCAAGGACATCGACACCTACCGCCGTCTCGGCCGGCAGGCCTACGACCGGGCGGTGCGCATCGTTCCGGAGCGTGACTGACCATCTCGCGCACGGAAGCGCCCCGTCCACCGGCGCGGGCACCCCACGGGCACCCGACGCCCCGCCCCGCCGGCGCACCACCACCGGGCACCATCGAGAAACGAGGGAAACCACCATGCGCAAGTTCACCGTCTCCGCAGCGCTCATCGGGCTCACCGCCCTGGGCGTGGCCGTCCCGGCCGCCACGTCGCAGGCCGCTGAGAGCGGCGTCGCCGGCACCGTGTGCGACAGCAAGTGGGGGGCGCGCAACGGCAACATGTACGCCTGGGACGGCTACGACTGCAACGGCAGCCCGATCATCGTCGCCGCCGGCAACAGCTCCAACTGGGGCGGCGCGAACGACCGGGCGTCCTCGGTGATGAACCGGGGCTACACGGGCAGCCTGTCCATCGTGAAGTTCTTCTACCTGGAGGACTACCAAGGCGGTCACACCTGCCTGTACCCGGGCGAGCTGTACGCCGACAACCTGTCCGACAACTACTTCACCGACAGCAACGTCGTGGACAACAACATCCGGTCGCACCAGTGGGTCAGCGGCGGCTGTGGGGCGACCCTGACCTGATCCGCCCGGCCGGCGAGCGGTGCGCGGGGCCACCGCCCTCACCTGAGGGCACGCCCCGCCGGGGCACCTTGGGGACGCACGTCCGGAGCCGTCGACGCGGCTTCGGGCGTGCGTCTTTGCGCCATACCGACGAAACACCGGGATGCCCCAGCCGTCCCCCCAGTAGCCTCGACGTGCGCCGTTTCACGGCCGTACTGCCCTGGGGGGACATCGTGGTCGACCCGCGCCACCCGAGCGAAGCAGCCCACCACGACGCGGGGAACCCGGATGCGCCGACCACGCACTCGTTCCCCGCGCAACTACGACGACTCCGACGTGAACGCGGTCTGTCGCTCGCCGACCTGGCCCGCAGGACCCACTACAGCAAGGGCTACCTGAGCAAGATCGAGACCGGCGCGAAACGGGCGACCGTCGACGTCGCCCGGCTCTGCGACCAAGTGCTGCACGCGGAGGGGCAGTTGCTCGACCTCGTCGAGCGCGTACCGCAACAGCCGCCAGGGCCACGCGAGGAGGCGGACGGGACCGGCGCGCAGTCCGAGGGGGCGTGTCCCTACCGGGGGCTGTCGGCGTTCGGTCCGCAGGACTCGGCGTGGTTCTTCGGCCGGGAGCGGGCGACCGCCGTTCTGGTCGAGCGGATCTTCGAACGGCTCGGCAGCGGGCTGCTGATGCTCGTCGCGCCGTCCGGCGCGGGGAAGTCGTCCCTGCTGCACGCCGGTCTCGTCCCGGCGCTGCGGCGCGGTGACTTCCCGATGCCGGGGGCCGACCGGTGGCCGCTGGTGACCCTCACCCCGATCGCGCGGCCGCTCGAGGAGCTGCTGGAGCGGACCGCGAAGGCCCTGGGCGAGGACCTCGGTGTCACTGCCGAGCAGCTCCGGCGCGAGCCCACTGCGCTGCTGGAAGGCATCATGGCCCGCTCGGGCGGGTCACTGGCCGCGCCCGGGGAGCGGCGCCCGCCACCGTCGCGTCCGGTGGTGATCGTCGACCAGTTCGAGGAACTCTTCACCACCTGCGCCGACGAGGACGAACGACGCGCCTTCGTCCGTGTGCTGGTCGCCCTGGCCGGCCCACCACCGACGGCGGACCCGCACATCCCCGGCATCGTGGTACTCGGGGTCCGCGCCGACTTCATCGGCAACTGCCTCGACCTGCCGGACCTCGCACCGGTCTTCACCGACGGGCTGTTCGTCCTGCGCCCGATGTCCGAGGCGGAGTTGCGCGCCTCGATCACCCGCCCCGCGGAACGCGCCGGGCTCACCCTGCAACCGGGTCTGCTCCCCCTGCTACTGCGCGACGTCGGGCTGCACGGCGAGCCGGGCACCGCCCGCGGCAACGGCAGCGGCGACGAGACCCCCTCCGGCGCGCTGCCCCTGCTCTCGCACGCCCTGCTGGCCACCTGGCAGCAGCGCGAGGGCGCCGCCCTGACCGTCGCCGGGTACGAGCGGACCGGAGGGATCCAGGGCGCGATCGCGCGGACGGCGGAGACGGTTTTCGCCCGGCTCTACCCGGCAGAGCAGCGCACCATCCGCCGCATCCTGTCCCGGCTGGTGTTCGTCACCGACGGCAGCGGCGTCACCCGCCGTCGTGTGAGCAGGGTCGCGCTGATGGGGCAGTTCACGGATGCGGAGGGGGCCGCCGCCGTGCTCGACGCGTTCGTGCGGGCCCGGCTGATCACCCTCGACCGTGACACCGTCGAGATCACGCACGAAGCGCTGCTGCACGCCTGGCCGCGCCTGCGCGACTGGATCCACGCCGACCGCGCCGGACTGCTGCTGCACCAGCAACTGGCCCATGCCGCCGCCGCATGGGAGAGCGAGGGCCGCGACCCCTCCGCGCTGTACCGCGGGACCCGGCTGGACGTCGTTCGCACCTGGGCCGACGAACTGGACGGATGGAGCCGCCTGAATCCGGGCGAGGAAGAGTTCCTGCGGGCGAGCCAGGCCGCCGAGGACGGCCACCGCCGGCAGCTCGGACGTCAGGCCCGGCTGCGGCAGTACCTGCTGGCCACCCTCGCCGTCCTGCTCGGGCTCGCGGTCACCGCCGGAGGGCTCGCCTACCAGCAGCGCGAGAGCGCCCGCAGCCAGGCACACGTCGCGTACTCCCAGGCCCTCGCCGTCCGCTCGGCCTCCCTCGCCGGCGGCCGCCCGGAGGCGTCGATGCTGCTGGCGGAGCAGGCCTTCCGCACCCACGACACCCCCGAGGCGCGCGGCGCCCTGCTGAGCACCCAGTCCCAGCCGTTCGCCGCCCGGCTCGACGAACACCGCGGACCCGTCAACACGGTGGCCTTCGCCCCGGGCGACAAGTTGCTGGCGACGGGGAGTTCGGACGGCACGGTGATCCTGCGCAGCATGCCCGGACACCGCACGGTCGCCGTGCTGCCGGTGCGCGGGCCGGTGCGGTCCATCGCCTTCAGCCCCGACGGCCGCACCCTCGCGGCGACGTCGACGAGCGGTCCCGTCCAGCTCTGGGACGTCACCCGCCGCCGTGTGACGGCGACCCTCCCGGCAGCCACCCGGGCCGCCCGCGCGGTGGCGTTCGCCCCGCACGGGCGCGAGGTGGCCGTGGCCACCGCGGGCGGCACGATCGAGGTGCGTGAGAGCACGGGAGCGCACCGCGTCACCGCCGCGCTGCCCGGTCACCGGGGTGCCGTGTACGCGCTCGCCTACGCCCCCGACGGCCGCACCCTCGCCTCCGCCGGCGCCGACAGCACCGTACGCCTGTGGGACCTCCGCCGCGCCCGCTCCCTCGACGTGCTGCGGGGCCACACCGACGGGGTGCTGGGCGTGGCGTTCTCGCCGGACGGCCGCGGAGTGGTGTCCGGCGGCATCGACCGGACGGTGCGGCTGTGGGACGTGCGCACCGGCCGCCTCACCGCGACGCTGTCCGGCAGCAGCGACGACATCAACGCCGTCGCCTGGACGCCCGACGGCGCCACGGTCGCCGGCGCGGTCGGCGACGGGACGACGCGGCTGTGGGACGTGCACAGCGGGCGGCAGACGGGCGTGCTCGCGGGCCACACCGACTACGCGCTGGGCATCGCCGTCACCTCCGACGGCGCCCTGCTCGCCACGGCCGGCTTCGACCAGTCCGTGGTGCTGTGGAACCTCGCGGGCCCGGCGCTCACGGCCCGCCCGTTCACCGAGGTGTGGCAGGCCCAGTACAGCCCCGACGGCAGCCTGCTGGCCACCGCCGACACCGACCACACCGTGCGGCTGTGGGACGCGGGCCGGCGCCGGCTGGTGGCGACCTTGCGCGGCCACACCGAGACGGTCTTCTCGGTGGCCTTCGCGCCCGACGGCCGCACCCTGGCCTCCGCCGGCTCCGACGGCACCGTCCGGCTGTGGGACGTGGCCGGGCACCGGCTGCTGGACACCCTGCAGGGCCACACCGGGCAGGTCTTCGCCGTCGCCTTCGCGCCCGACGGCCGCACCCTCGCCTCCGCCGGCAGCGACCGCACGGTCCGGCTCTGGGACACCGCGGACGGCCGGCCGCTGGCCGTGCTGACCGGCCATGAGGACTATGCCAACGATGTCGCCTTCAGCCCCGACGGACGCCTCCTCGCCAGCGCGAGCGACGACCTGACCGTCCGGCTGTGGAACGTCACCACCCACCGCCGGGTCGCCACCCTCACCGGCCACACCGGCGCGGTGCGCAGCGTCACCTTCGCACCGGGCGGCCGCACCCTGGCCAGCAGCGGCAACGACGGCACCGTCCGGCTGTGGGACGTGCGCCGCCACCGCACCGAGGCGACCCTGACCGGCCACGTCGGCTCGGTGCGCGGGGTGGCCTTCTCCCCCGACGGGCGCACCCTCGCCAGCAGCGGCACCGACCGCACCGTGCGCCTGTGGGACGTCGGCGGGCGCCGGGGGTGGGCGACGCTGACGGGACACACCAACTCGGTGTGGAGCGTGGCCTTCGCCCCTGACGGCCGCACCCTCGCCAGCAGCAGCACCGACGGCACCGTCCGGCTGTGGGACCTCGACCCGCAGGCCCGGCTGGCCGCGATCTGCCGGCTGCGCGCGGGCCTGGACGCCCGCGAGCTCGCCGCCCTGCTGCCCGGTGTCCCCGCGTCCGAGCTGCCGCGGCCGGCCGCCTGCGCCCGCCGAGGTGACGGCCGGGGGTGACGGCCGCACTCCCAGGTGGGCGCGGGTTTCCCGAGGGTTTCCCGTTGCCCACCGCAGCGGGGCGACGCCCCGCACCTCGACGGGCCCAGGGCGCGGCCCCCAGGCTGCTGTCCGACCAGTTCCGCACACCACCAGAAAACGGGGGTCCTGGCATGGCCTGCCGAACCAGAGTCGTCCACACACTGATCGCCCTGCTCGCCCTTCTCCTCGCCGCGCCGGCCGCGACCGCCGCCGCGAGTCCGCCGCACGCTCCGCAACGGGACGCCGCCACGTGCGGCGCTCTCGCCCCGGGGGCCTCCGCGGCCGCCGAAGCCGCCATCGCCGCCGCCTGCGCCGAGGTGACGGCCGGCACCTGGTACACCTGGGGCGGCGGCCACGGCGCCCAACCCGGCGCCACCTACGGTCAGATCGACCCGACCGACCCCGACAGCGCCCACGACCCCGAGCGGCTCGGCTTCGACTGCTCCGGCCTCGTCCGCCACGCCTACGCTCGTGCCGCCGGCTCGGACATCCTCAACGGCACCGCCAGCACGCAGTACTACACCCACCGGGCGGCGAACCGCTTCACCGCCGCCCAGGGCCTGGCGCCGCTGCTCCCCGGCGACCTGCTGGCCTGGGGCCGCTCCGACGACCTGCACCACATCGCCATCTACCTCGGCGCGGGCAAGATGGTGGAGGCCAAGGAGTCCGGCACCCGCCTCATGGTCAGCGACGTCCGCCTGGGCGGCGACTACTACGGCGCCGTCCGCGTCAACACCGGTACGGTGACCGGCCACATCCACCGCACCTGGGGCAGCGGCGTGTGGACCAAGCAGGCGCCCTCGCTCGGCGCCGTCCGCGTCTACGCCTTCCCCGGCCCGACCACCATCCGCGTGCAGTGCCAAAAGCACGCCGAACTCGTGGAGGCCGAGGGCTACTCCAACGACGTCTGGGCCTACCTGCCCGACTACAAGGCCTGGATGACCAACATCTACATCCAGGGACCCGCCTGGCTCGACGGGGTTCCCGACTGCAACACCGTGCCGCCCAAGGTGTGACGCACCGGGGGCGCCGGTCGCCGCCGCCCGCGGCCACCGGCGCCCGCAGCGTCGTGCGTCCCGTCGTGCACCCGTTCGTGGTCTCAGCGACCGCAGCGCCTCAAGTTCGCGCATCGTCAGCGTGCCGCGCTCGTCGAATCGTCCGCTCGCCACGGCGGTCACGCCGTCTCGGCGTACCGCTCCCCCGCATACGCCCGCAACACCGGCACGACCGCCTCCGCGCCCCCCGGCAGTCTGTCGATCCGGTCCAGAACGTAGCCCCGGTGACCGTCGATCAAATGCCGGGCATGATCGCAGTCATGCGCACCCGGCAACGGCCACGCCGTCAGGCAAGGGCGCGGATCGAGACTGTACGGTTGCCGCCCAACCGTGACGGTGACTATGTCACTCCACCGGAAGAGCCTCCCAGCGTTGGCCACCTCGCGCATTCCGATGCCGATGGCACCTATCCGCAGCTCCATCGGCTTGCGCCAGCGGACGTAGGGCTTAAGGATTTTCAAAGGATGCTTTTATGCAGGCTACGTGCGCACACTGGACTGACCGCCACAGGACCAGGCCGAAGCACAACGTGCCCTACTCGCTCGCCACTGTCGGCGGGCCCCTGCAGACTGGGGGCATGAAGCTGCCTCGCATTCCCTGTCCGACATGCGGCCGGCCCATCGCAGCCCGGCCCGTCGCCGGCACCCTCGGCCGGGGCCGGCTCTCGCGTCACGACGAGCCGGGGATGCGGTCCGAGTACGGCGGGGCCCTGGTGTCGTGCTCCAGCTCCCGCGTGGTCGTGGACCTCCCGACCGGCGCGCACCAGTTGGAGCTCGGCGCCGACGAGGCCGCCCGAGCAGCCGAGGACGCGGCGCTGCCCCTCTTCTGACCTGCGCGGATGGGTTGCCCCCGCCGAGCTCCCGGGGTTGTTCGGAGTTGTTCGCGAACAACGGCTTGGTGCCCGGGTGCCGGACGTACGCGGCGAACACCGTGCGGATGATGTGAGGACGGGTGCCGTCGAGGACGAACCGCACCGCGGGGTGGTCGCAGACGATGACGCCCTGCAGACCCTTGGGGCCCTCCACGACCTTCCACGAGATGTAGTCGCCCATGTGCCCGGGGGCTGACGTCCTCCGGGAAGACGTCCACCAGGCCGAAGTCGGTGATCGAGTTGTCGAGTTCCTCAATCGCCGTGTGCACTCTGGGGGTTCGCCGCGGTCCCAGTCTCGGGCAGTGCGCCCTCGCACCGATGGTCGGCGGCTTCTTACTCTCCCCTGTCGGCGGAATGGAGTTGGAAGTCGACGACGACGCAACCAACCTGTCCGTCATCGGTGCGGCCGATCCAGACAGGGTAGGCCCCGTCGCCCCGGCCGGCACGGAAGGCGATGAGGTTCGGCTCGGGCTCCGTGCTGGGCAGTTCGACGGTGAAATGGCTGTCGAGGGGTACGAACAGGTCCTCGTCCAGCTGGTCTTCGATCACCGTCCGAGTCGCATCCATAAAAGCCGCTGTCCCGGTATCCACGCCAACCCCGTAGAACTGGCCCTCGCCGAGCAGCCCCAGGTCCTCGTCGGGCCGGAGGGCCATTTCCCACTCGCTGGGCGGGATGTCCAGGAATTTCACCCTGGCCGCGGCGACACCGGCCCCGTGTGTGGTGCGCAAAAGCGACAGCGTGACCGGGAACTCGCCCGGTGGAACAGCGACGGTCCGCGGGGTCTCTCCGATCCAGCCTGGGTCCGAGACCGCCAGTTGCCCTGACGTGATCCGCAGCAGGCCGGCGTCAACGGGCTCGACGACGGCCCGCCCATCCGGAGTGTCGCACGCGCCCGGACTGAACAGTTGCTCAATTCCGGTGGCGCGCAGCGGTCCCGATCCTTCGTCCACCGACACGTCGTTCAGGACCACGGTCGTGGCGGGTTCGTGGCCCTGCTGGGCGAGGAACGGCGCGAACACCTGCCAGTCGCCGAAATCCGGTGCGGGGCAGAGGAAGCTTTCGACGGGCGCCGGGAACCGCCGCACGGGGACGCTCGACGGGCCGGCTGCTAGAGCGTGCAGTGCTCCCCTCGGCCCGGCGAACTCGGACCTCACCTCGACCTGCCCGTCGGCCGAGACGGTCGTGGTCTCCTGAACATCCCAGTTCCAGGACGAGTACTCCTGCTCGTCGGAAAACTGCCACCGGGTATTCCGGCGAGCCAACAACATCCCCGTGCTGTGCGGCTCGAGGTCGATCATCTGCATGCGCCAGGACCTGTCGTCGAACAGATACACACGCCACATCCGGCGCGGCCAGTATTCGACCAGTGCCAGCGGTCGCTCCCGCGCGGACAGCAGAACCGCGTACTCCATCCCGGCAGCATGTCTGCGTGCCGCGACCGCGCGCGACATCGGGTCCGGATGCGTCATTCCCCGCTGGGAACCCCACATGTTGCCGTACGACACATCAAGACTGTCGAAGATCACAGCCGCGCATCTCCCCCCGTGGCACCAGCCGCCCCCGAGCAGTGGCGCTCGACGGGTGACCCTGCCGCATCACTCTGCCCTTCCGGAGCTTCGTTGTACCGCCAGTCTGCCACTGAGGTGTGACACATAGGATTGTGAGAGGCCAGCAACCTGTGGTGAAGAGCCGACTCCACGAGGCCGACGGATCCTGGTGGTACGAACTGGAGATCCGCCTGCCTTCCATCACCGACGTCCGCGGCCACCTGACCGACGAACCCACGTCAGTCGTCTTCCTCGCCCCGGCCGGCCCATCACCGACCAGGACTACAACAAGGTGCCCGACCATCCAGCACCAGATCGCCCCGGACTGGAAAATCGAAGAACCCACGCACTTCACCGGCAACGTCGGCCCCGCCCGCATCGTCCACCGCAGCAACTGCCGTGCCATCCGCGACATCTTCAAACCCGCGACCACCGAACAAGCCCGCGCCGCACTCCAGCGCACCGACGCCACCCCCTGCACCGCCTGCCGCCCCGACCTCGTGCTGCTCCCCCGCCCCTGAAGCAGAAGCTGCGGCCATGGGCCACGACGCCCGGCAATGCGCGGCGGTCTGGTCAGTCGTGATTGCGGCCCTCCGCGCCGAGCGCGTTCGAGCCGATGCGCGAGCCGTACACGCGGCGGCTCCCCGAGTCACTGGACGAACTCGCCGCTTCGGCGGCCGGCACGGTGGACCTGCCCTTGCGCGTCGTCTGGTCCGGCCGACGCTCCTAGGGCCTCGGGGAGGCCCGCTCGCGGATGAGCCTGTACCGCACGGCTGAGGGGGCCGGCTTCGCGAGAGTCAGGTGAGGTCGAGGATCCTGACGGGCTGCCCGGCCCACTGGCCCGAGGCGGCGGTGGCGATGACCGCACCCTCGGGGCGTTCCGGAGGGGGCAGTGCGGGTTGGCGCGTGTGGGAGGCGGCCCAGGTGTTCTCCCGGGCGACGGTCAGGGCGGCGGGCAGGTCGAGGTCGACGACGGTCTTGCCGGGCAGGGCTGCGATGTGTTCGGCGGTGCCGGGGCGGGCGCGGTCGGCCTCGACCAGGGCGGTGTCGTCGAGGACGACGTGGACGATCTGGCGCATGGAGGGGGCGCCGGCTCGTGGTCTTGGGTCGCCGTTCTCACCAAGCCCGGTAACAGCTGTTACCATCCAGATATGGCCAAGACACAGCTCGGAGCACGCGTCGACGACGAGGTCGCTGAGATCGCCCGGAAGCGGGCAGCGGACCGTGGTCTGTCCGTCGGCGACTACCTCGCCCAGCTCGTCCTGGAAGACTCCAGCGGTCTGCGGGCCCGCGCCATGGGCGCGGCGGAGCGTTTCCTCGCCGAGCACCAGGCGGCCTTTGACGAGGCCGAGCAGGGTCAGGGCGGGGCGGGGGCGGACGCCGCGTAATGGATCTGCACATCGATGTCCCGTGGATCCTGCAGGTGGCTGAGCTCGCGGGGGCCGGTGATCCGGCTCCCGACGACTACGGCGTCCCTGTGGCCGCGTGTGCCCGGCACCAGGCCGAGTTGATGGAGCGGCCGGTGTACGACGGCCCTTACGCGCGGGCTGCGGCGCTGGTGCACACTCTGGGCCGGTGCCGGTGGCTGGAGCGCTCCAACCTTGCGGTCGCCGCGGCCACGGGTGTGATGTACCTCGAAGCTTCGGGAATCTCCGTGAAACCCTCTCATCAGGATGCCGTCGCCCTGCGTGACCTCCTCCTCGATCCCGCTTGCACCGTGAACAAGATCGCCGAGGTGCTGCGGGCCTGGCCATCGGTCTGATCTTCGTGGCGGGGCTGTTCAGCTGACACTCTCCCCCAGCAGACCTCCAGGACCGCACCGTGTGGTCTGGAGGTGCAGCTTGGGTGCAGTGGCGGGACCGGTCCGTGGTGGCTTCGGTCCTGCGGAGCAGGTACGCGTCAAAGGCGGCGGAGTCCCGCCCGTGGCTGGCCGCCGTGCGCGGAGATCGCGTGGCAGGTCCGTGCGGGCCTGTCGCCCAAGGCGGCGCTGGGCGCGGCCTCGTGGTCGGCCCGCTCCTCTCTTCGCCTGGCCGGCCTGGTCGACGGTGCCCTCGCCGATTGCGTCGCCTACGACACCGACCCCACGCTCGACGCTTCCGCTCTGGCCCACCCCAGCCGCACCATCCTGCGAGGCCGGGTCATGGCCTGCAGGTCGAACGTCGATCCACAGCTCTTGACCATGGCTCCCACGCGCTCACCGCGTGGCGCTACAGCTCGGGCAACCGGTCAACGGGTGCGGGAGACCGCCGCTCTTGAAGCCAGTAGAGGTAGATCCGCAGGTCGGTTGCGAGGTTGCCGTCGATGTAGAACTCGAAGTCGCGGACGGCAGCGGCTATGCCCTGGCCTGACCAGGCATCGCTCTCGTCCCATTTGCTCCGCTGATCGGACAGGTACTGCACGACCTGACCGCGGCTGTGCCACCACTCGCGGACCGTTTCCGGTGTCCATCGCGAGTCGCCATCACAGCCGTACCCGAGGAACGGGTCGTTGTCTGCCGCCTCGACCAGCAGGGCCGTGTCCGCAGGCGTTCTTGGCTGGCGATAGACGTACTCGCTGAGGTATTCGCCCCCATAGAGGACGTGAGCGGGTGCCGCAAGCCGTCCGGTCCAGCAGGTGTCGGTCTCCCCGCCGTAGAAGGGCCCGGGGACGTTGAGCCACAGTCGGTCTTCCCAACGGCCCCGAAAGGCATCGCGGTCCTTGCCGAGGACGGCCACCGGGTCGAAGTAGAGCGTCACCCGCCGAGAGTAGGGCATCCGTTCGAGCTGAACGGCGGGCAGACCGCACGGCGGGATGACCGAGTCTGAGGGGGCCGGCCAGGCGCCTCCTCAGCGGCGGTCTACCCCACCGGGCTGCCGTCGCGGCCGCCGCCGGGAAGCGGGCCGAGGACCTCGGCGCGGTGTGCCCGGCTCTGCGGGCGGCGCGGAGAAGGTGGGGACCGCTTGGCGCCGTCGCCGTCTTGGACACCGATCCGGTGAGGAGCGGTAGTCCCTGTGGGAGTGTGGGCACAGGGATGGGGGGATAGGGGCGTTCGCCCCTTCAAGGCTGGCGGTGCTGTTCCGCGTCCGTCTTCGCCGGGCGTTGCGTCGGCTGGGGTGCGGTCATGTCGAGCAGGAGCAGCGCGTCGTGGTCGGGGGTGCCGGGTTCTGCGGTGTAGACGCCGATGCGCTGGCCGGGGGTGCCTTCCAGGTGCATGGACTGGGAGGTGAGGGTGAGGGTTCCGACGCGGGGGTGGTGGAAGGTCTTCCGTGCGGGCTTGTGGCCGGTGACCTCGTAGCGTTCCCAGAGCCCGGCGAAGTCGGGGCTTTTGAGGAGGAGTTCGCCGACCAGGTTGGTCAGGTCGGGGGCGTCGGGGGCGGTGCCGGCGATGGCTCGCAGCCGGGCGACACAGCCGGTGATCTGGCGGTCCCAGTCCGGGAACAGGTCGCGGGCGGCGGGGTGGAGGAAAAGGTAGCGGGCGAGGTTGCGGTGCTTGGCCGGCCAGTCCTCCAGGCCCGCGTACAGGGCCAGGCCGCCGGGGTTCCAGGCCAGCATGTCCATGCTGCGGCTGATGACGTAGGCGGGGTTCGGCCGCAGCGATTCCAGCAGCAGTTTCAGGTGGGGGCGCACGGTGCGGCTCGGTGCGGGGGGTGGCTCGGGCGCGTAGCGGGCCGCGCGGGCGGCGAGATCGCGAAGGTGCTGGTGCTCCTGGTCGTCCAGGTGGAGCGCGCGGGCGAGCGCGTCAAGGACGGACGGGCTGGGGCGAGTCTCCTTGCCGCGTTCCAGGCGGACGTAGTAGTCGATGCTGATCCCGGCGAGGGTGGCCAGTTCCTCGCGGCGCAGGCCCGGCGTGCGCCGCAGCCCCGGGCCGACGGTGAGACCGGCCTGCTGGGGGCTGGTCTGGGTGCGGCGGGCGCGCAGGAATCGGCCCAGCTCCGCGCCCTCGCTGTCGCCGGTGGGGTGCTCGGATGCCATGGCTTCAGTGTCACACCGGGTGGCCCCGCGGTGGGGGGCCCTGTCGTTACCCCCGAACGGCTCGGCCTGCCTGCGACCGCGGAAAAGCACGAGGGTGAAGACACGACGAGCTGCGTCCACAGGCCTCACCACGTCGCGGTCGGCGATCACGGGTGGTCGGTAGGCGAGGTGGACACAGCGCGTGAGACGACGGAGAGCGGAGAGAGTGGATGCGGTACCTCAAGCTGCGTGACCTGCAGGTTTCCCGGATCGGACTGGGTGCGATGGGCATGTCGCACGGTTACACCGGTTCCGGCACCGATGAGGCGGAGTCCGTGCGGACCCTGCACCGGGCGCTGGAGCTGGGCGTCACGCTGGTCGACACCGCGGAGATCTACGGCCCGTACACCAACGAGGAGCTTCTCGGGCGGGCGCTGAAGGGCCGACGTGAGCAGGTGGTGCTGGCGACGAAGTTCGGCCTGGTGTCACACGCGGGCGAGGGGGCGTGGAACCTGGACAGCAGCCCAGCCAACATCCGTACGGCCGTCGAGGGCTCGCTCAAGCGGCTGGGCACCGACCACATCGACCTGTACTACCAGCACCGTGTCGACCCGGACGTGCCGATCGAGGAGACGGCCGGCGCGGTCGGCGAACTGGTCGCCGCGGGCAAGGTCCGCTTCTTCGGCCTGTCCGAGGCCGGCCCGGACACCATCCGCCGCGCCCATGGCGTCCATCCCGTCACCGCGGTGCAGTCGGAGTACTCCCTGTGGACCCGGGGCGTGGAGGAGCGGGTGCTGCCGGTACTGCGCGAACTGAACATCGGCCTGGTGCCGTTCTCACCGCTCGGGCGCGGCTTCCTCACCGGCACCATCCGCTCCACCGACCAGTTCGACGAGGACGACTTCCGCCGCGGCAACCCGCGCTTCACCGGCGAGAACTTCCAGCGCAACCTGGCGATCGCCGACGAGGTCCAAGCCGTCGCCGCCGAGGTCGGCGCCACGCCCGCCCAGGTCGCGCTGGCCTGGCTGCTCGCGCAGGGCGACGACATCGCGCCCATACCCGGCACCAAGCGCGTGGCCCGGGTCGAGGAGAACACCGTGGCCGACGGCATCACCCTGACCGCCGCGCAGATCGACAAGCTCGGCAGTCTGCCGGTCGCCGCCGGCGAGACCCACACCGAGGCCCAGGCGCAGTTGCTCGAACGCTGAGCAGCGAGCACCGAAGGGGCCGGGAGCGCCCGGCAGGGATCTCCCACGTCAAGACACGTTTCCAGGCAGGAGCAAATTTCATGCGTGCAGCAATGATGTACGGAGCCGGCGACGTCCGCATCGAGGACCGTCCCGACCCGAAGATCCAGCAGTCCACCGACGCCGTCGTCCGGGTCGTGCTGTCCTGCGTGTGCGGCAGCGACCTGTGGCCCTACAAGTCGATGCCCGTCGCAGGGACCGGCCGGCCGATGGGTCACGAGTTCCTCGGCGTCGTCGAGGAGATCGGCTCCGCGGTGTCGGGGCTCCAGGCGGGCGATCTGGTCGTGGCACCGTTCACGTACTGCGACAACACGTGTGACTACTGCGCTCGGGGCCTGCACATGTCGTGCCGCAACGGCGGCCGGTACGGATTCGACGGGGTCGACGGCGGCCAGGGCGAGGCCGTACGTGTTCCGCAGGCCGCCGGCACCCTGGTCAAGCTCACCGCCGGCGCCGACTCCGCGCTCCTGCTCTCCCTGCTGACGCTCTCCGACGTGATGGGCACCGGGCACCACGGCGCCGTCACCGCCGGCGTCCGCCGCGGCGACTCGGTGCTGGTCATCGGCGACGGCGCCGTCGGGCTGTGCGCGGTGATCGCCGCCAAGCGCCTCGGTGCCGAGCAGATCATCCTCATGGGCCGGCACACCGCCCGTACCGACCTCGGACGCGAGTTCGGGGCGACCGACGTCGTCGCCGAACGCGGCGAGGAAGGCGCCTCCCGGGTGCGGGACCTGGCCGGCGGCGACGGAGTCCGCAAGGTCATCGAGGCGGTCGGCACCCGCCAGACCCTGGAGACCGCCTTGGCTGCCGTCGACGACGGCGGCACCATCAGCCGCCTCGGCGTCCCGCAGTACGAGGACGGACCGGTCGGTCCCTCCATGATCATGCGGAACATCACCCTCACCGGCGGCGCCAGCCATGCCCGCGCCTACATCGAGCAGCTCCTGCCCGATGTCCTGGACGGCACCATCAACCCCGGCCGCGTCTTCGACCAAGGCTTCTCGCTGGACCAGGTCCCGCAGGCCTACCAGGCCATGGCCGACCGCCGCGTCCTGAAGGCCCTCATCACCCTCTGACCCATGCCTGCGGATCAGGTCCAATCCCGACCGTCCGCCCGCCCCGTCCATCAGGCCACTGTGGCATCCGAGCGACAAGGAAAATCCCGTGCGGACCGTCACCCTCAACAACGGCGTGCAGATGCCGATCCTCGGCTTCGGCGTCTACCAGATCCCGCCGGAGCAGACCGAGC
The DNA here is from genome assembly GCF_042714775.1 of Streptomyces sp. NPDC058691. Classification (NCBI taxonomy): domain Bacteria; kingdom Bacillati; phylum Actinomycetota; class Actinomycetes; order Kitasatosporales; family Streptomycetaceae; genus Streptomyces; species Streptomyces sp. NPDC058691. The sequence goes on from NZ_JBHXSO010000051.1 coordinate 55,115, forward strand.
AGGCCGTATCCGAGGCCCTCGCCGCCGGTTACCGGCTCCTCGACACCGCGGCCGCCTACGGCAACGAGGAGGCCGTCGGCCGCGCCGTCAAAGCCAGTGACATCCCGCGCGACGAGCTGTTCGTCACCACCAAGCTCTGGGTCCAGGACGCCCCCGCCCAGGACAACACCCGGCGCGCGATGGAGACCTCTTTGAAGAAGCTGGGCGTGGACCACCTCGACCTGTACCTGATGCACCAGCCCTACGGCGACGTCTACGGCCAGTGGCGTGCGATGGAGGCCGCCCACCGGGAGGGCCTGGCCAGGGCGATCGGCGTGGCCAACTTCTACCCCGACCGGCTCCTGGACCTCATCTTCAACAACGACGTCACGCCCGCGGTCAACCAGATCGAGACGCATCCGTTCTTCCAGCGCACCACCGACCACGACCTCATGCGCGAGCACGGCGTCCGGCACCAGTCGTGGGGCGGATTCGCCGAAGGCAGGAACGACCTGTTCACCCACCCCCTCCTCAGCGAGACAGGCGCGGCGCACGGCAAGTCCGTGGCGCAGGTCGTACTGCGCTGGCTGATCCAGCGCGGCATCGTCACCATCCCGAAGTCGGTCAACCCCGACCGGATGGCCCAGAACATCGATGTCTTCGACTTCGAGCTCACCGACGACCAGATGGCCGCGATCGCCGGGCTCGACACCGGCACGACGCTGTTCTTCGACCACCACGATCCCGAGATGGTCGCCTGGCTCAGCAAGCGCCGCCTGGACGGCTGACCGGCAGGGGCCGCGGCAGCGGCTCCATGCCCGAACCTCAGCTACCGCCAGTCGCGAGCCCCGACGCGGACTCGCGGCATCCCCTGGCACCGCCCGAGCCCGACGGTTCACCGGGAGCTGTCCACCGTGATCACTCCACAGCACAGCACTGCCATCCCTGCCCGGCGCTCCGTCCTGCGCCGGGCACTACTCACAGGGGCCACCGCTCTGACCGGAAGCCATCTGACGGGCTGCTCACCTTCCTCACCACAGCCGGAAACCTCCGCGCCCGCCCAGTCGGTTGCTACGACCGGAAGCAGCGGAAGGCGAGTCCTGTTGGTCTACTTCTCCCGGCCGGGCGAGAACTACTACTACGGCCGCCGCACCGACTTGAAGGTGGGCAACACCGAGGTCCTGGCGAGGAAGATCAGCAGCCACATCACCTGCGACACCTACCGGATCCAGGCGGCCGACCCCTACCCGCACGACTACGACGCAACCGTCCGGCGCAACGTCCACGAGCAGGACACCGACGCCCGGCCCGCCGTCGCCGGCCGCCTGCCCGTTCTCGACGACTACGACACGATCCTGCTGGGCAGTCCCATCTGGAACGTCAGGGCACCGATGATCATGACGACGTTCACCGAAGCCATCGATTGGCGGGGCAAGACCGTCCACCCGGTCACCACCTACGCCATGAGCGTCCTGGGAACGACCCGACGCGACTACGCCGCCTCCTGCCCCGGCGCCGCCGTCGCAGAGGGTCTCGCGGTCCGCGGCGAACAAGTCGAAGGCGCTGATTCCGACATCGAAGCGTGGTTGCGACGCGTCGGGATTCCCCGCGTATGACCACGCCCTCGGGTGGGCGGCGCGGTGGCCCCGTGGGTCGGCGCGGTGGGGCTACGCCGTGGACACCAGCGACACGATCTCCGGGTTGAGCCGTACGTGAGAGCGTGTGGAAGCGCCAGACGCGCTCCCCTCCTGCTGGATCTGGGAGATGCTCTCGAAGAGCAGGTTCACTGCCGCGGCGCCCATCTCCTGGTAGGGGATTCGGACGGCCGTGACAGGTACCGCGGCCAGGGACGTCATCTCGGGGGCGTCGTAGCCGACGATGGCAACATCCATGGACTCTCGCCTGCTGTACCCGGCGGCGAAAACCCGGCTCGCGCCGATCGCCAGGATTTGATTGGTGCAGAAGAGTCCATCCGGCCGTTCCGCTTGTGGCCTTTGGGCGATGGCCTCGGCGCAGGCGACTCCCGCGTCCAGAGCTCCACTGGTTGTGCGAATGACCTCCAGAGCAACGCCGGGTGCGGAGCTGAGAGCCAGCACGGCACCGCGGAGCTGGTCTTGAACACGCAGGTTGTCGAGATCAGCCGATACGAAGCCGAGCCGCCTTCGGCCCTGGCCGATGAGGTGGTCGACGGCGATACGGCCTCCGAAGACATGATCCGCCGCAACGGACGCTTGGGTGGTCTTCGCCGCGTGCGGGCTGGCCTGCGGGGCTCTGGTCTTCGACTTCCACGGCTGGAGGACCCGCTGGATGGAGAGCGGCCACCCGGACGACCGCCTGAGGGACAACCGGCGGCTGGGCACCCTCGGCTTCGGCTGGGTGGGGCTGTTGGGGTCGCTGTACGTGGTGCTGGGCGTAGGGATCGGCCTGCTCATCGACCACTAGGCTGCGGCGAACGCACCTTTGGGGGACCCGCACAACCAGTTGCACTCGCGTCACGCAAGACGATGTACCGGTTCAGGCCCCAGCGCGAGGGCAACTCCAAAGATTGATCGCGACTCGATACGCGCCCTAGCCTGCAAGGCAGGCCAGGCGACGGATCACCGGCTTCGGCTCGGCATGGCTGCGACTTGGCCGATGAGAGATGCGGAGCCCCGTGGCTCCTGGGGCTTGCCGTCCAGGTGCCGGTCGGTGTTGCTCACTCGAGTCGGGTGTTGTGGTCGCACCCGGCGGCGGCCGCGAAGGGCGACCTGGACGGCGGTTCGGGACAAGGTTGAGAACTGCCCCGGTGTGGGGTCAGTTGCGGAGGAAGTCCAGGGCCTGCTGCACGAACACCTCGTGGTACTGGAAGATGCCGCCGTGGCCGGAGTCGGGGTAGACGGCGAGCTTGGCGTCGGTGAGCAGCTCGGCGAGGCGGAGGGTGCCGTCCGCTGTGGGCCACATCGTGTCGTTGTCGCCGTTGACGACGAGTGCGGGCTGCTTCACGGCTGCCAGGCCGGCCGGCGAGGTGTCCTGCTCCCACGTGGTGAGCGCGGTGAGCTGGGCGCCGATGGCCTCGTTGGAGATCGGGGTGTCCCGGTCGTCGGGGGTGCGCTGGTCCAGGCGGGCGAGGAAGGAGTCCGCGGCTGCCTGGCCGGCCGGCGACGGCTCGAAGAACAGGAAGTGCTTGGGGTGCTTGCCCTGTTCGGTCGCCTTCTGGATGGCTGTCTGGAGGGTGGCGCCGGTGGCAGCCGGGCCCTGGGCGCCGGCGGGCGCGGTGGCGGCCAGGATGATCCGGCGGACGCGGTCGGGATACTGCTGGGCGACGACCTGGGCGACGATGCCGCCCAGGGAGTAGCCGAGCAGGTCGACCTCCTCCAGGCCGAGGGCGTCCAGGAAGGCGACGGTGTCGTCGGCCATCGCCTCGAAGGTGTCGGGGGTGGTCCCGCCGGAGCGGCCGACCCCGCGCAGGTCGACCAGGATGACGCGCCGCTCGGCTGCCAGGCCGTCGACGACGGCGGGGTCCCAGTCGTCCAGCACCGCGGTCACGTGGTGCAGGAGGACCAGCGGAACGCCCTCGCCCGTGCCCACCTCGCGGTAGGCGAACGGGGTCCCTGCGACGTCAACGGTTCTGGTCGGAGCAGAAGTTGCGGTTACTGCGGACATGGTGGGGTCCTTCCTTCGTGTGTGGGACGGGCTGCGCGCGGTTCGCGGGGCGCGTCGGCTTTTGCCTCTCCCCGCACGACGGCCTGGGCCGTCGTGCGGGGTC
>NZ_JBHXSO010000052.1:0-58242 GCF_042714775.1 Streptomyces sp. NPDC058691
ATGGAGAATCGCTCCGGGCCCGCCCGTCCGTGCCGCCGCGGGTGTCAGGCGGGGCGGCGCACCCCCGGGGACACCGTGAGCCGGGCGATCGCCCAGAACACCGCGAGCGTCGCCAGCGCCATCACGGCCACCAGCGTGGCGCCGCCCACGACCTTCTCGTAGTTGCGCTGGTAGAGGCCGTCGATGATGTACCGGCCGAGCCCGCCGAGGCCCACGTACGCGGCGATGGTGGCCGTGGAGACGATCTGGATGGCGGCCGAGCGCAGTCCGCTCAGGATCAGCGGCAGCGCGGCCGGGAGCTCCACATGGAAGAGGATCCGCGACTCCTCCATGCCCGTGCCCCGCGCCGCGTCGACCGACGAGGGATCGACGGAGCGGACCGCCTCGTAGGTGGTGACCAGGATCGGCGGGACGGCGAGCACGACCAGCGGGATCATCACGGGCCCCAGGCCGAAGCCCAGCCAGGTGACCACCAGCACCAGCAGGCCGAAGGTGGGCAGTGCCCGGGCGGCCGTGGCGGTCATCGCCAGGGTGTTGCCACCGCGTCCGTAGTGTCCGGTGACCAGCCCGATCGGCAGTCCGATGACGGCGGCGAGGGCGAGCGCCTCCAGGGAGTACTGGATGTGCTCCACGACGCGGGTGGGGATGCCGTCGTAGCCGTGCCAGTGGGCGCTGTCGCTGAAGAAGACGTGGATGAAGTGCAGTACGTTCACCGGGCCGCGCTCTCCTTCGGCATCCAGGGGGTGAGCAGCAGGCGCAGGGCGACGAGGACCGCGTCGACCACGACCGCCAGCACGGCCGTCGTCACCACGGAGTTCACCGCGAGCTCGGGCCGGTGGTAGATCTGCGCGTCGTTGAGCAGATTGCCCAGCGCGCCCTGGTTGCCGATCAGCATGCCGACGCTGACGAGGCTGATGCTGGAGACGGCCGCCACCCGGAGCCCCGCGATGATCGCCGGCACCGCGATGGGCAACTGCACCTGGACGTAACGGCGTACGGGTCCGAAGCCCATGGCCGTGGCCGCGGCCAAGGTCTCCTGCGGCACCGAGCGGACGCCGTCGACGATGGCCGGCACCAGCACGACCAGGCTGTAGACGGCGAGCGGGATCATCACGGTGAGTTCGGTCTGGCCGGTGTAGTCGATGAGGACGACGAAGAAGGCCAGCGACGGGATGGCGTACAGCACGGTCGTCACACCCAGCGTGGGGGCGTAGACCCAGCGGTACCGGACGCAGAGCTGCGCGATGGGCAGGCTGATCACCAGCGCCGCCAGCACCGGCAGCAGGGCCTCGCGCAGATGCAGTCCGATCAGGCCGAACCAGCTGTGCTGGAGGTCGCTCGGGATGTCGAAGAAGCCGCTCATCCGGCGGCCTCGGCCTCGGCGCGGACCTGACCGGCCGTACGGCCCTCGCCGTCCTCCTGGACCTCGGCGTGGGCGCTGCGGATGGCCACGCCGATGGCCTGCTGCGAGACGACGCCGACGACCCGGCCGGTGCTGTCCACGCCGACGGCCCAGCCGGTCGGCGACAGCACCGCGCCGTCGAGCGCGGCCCGCAGCGACTCCTTGCCGTGCTCGAACGGCCGCCCGTAGGACAGGAGGCGGCCGGGATCGACCGCGCCCGCGGTCAGTCGCCCGGGCTCGCTCCAGCCCAGCGGCCGGCCGTCCAGATCGGTGACGAGGAGGTAGGGCACGTCCGCGGTGGCGCGGGCGGCGATCTGCTCGGCGCCGGAGTCCACGGCGACGACGGGCTCGGTCCTCAGCTCCAGCCTCGAGGAGGAGAAGAAGGACAGCCGCCGGATGCCGCGGTCGGTGCCGAGGAAGTCCTCGACGAATTCGTCAGCGGGGGCGGACAGCAGTTCCGCGGGCGGCGCGAACTGGGCGAGCTTGCCGCCGGTGCGCAGTACCGCGACCGTCGTGCCCAGCTTGATGGCCTCGTCGATGTCGTGGGTGACGAAGACGATGGTCTTGCCCAGTTCGTCCTGGATCCGCAGCAGTTCGTCCTGAAGGCCCTTGCGGACCACGGGGTCGACGGCGGAGAAGGGCTCGTCCATCAGCAGCACCGGCGGGTCCGCGGCGAGCGCGCGCGCCACGCCGACGCGCTGCTGCTGACCGCCCGACAGCTGGTACGGGTACCGCTTGGCGAGCGCGGCGTCGAGCCCGACCCGTTCCATGAGTTCCGCCGCCCGTGCCCGCGCGCGCTTCTTGTCCCAGCCGAGCAGCCGGGGCACGGTGGCGATGTTGTCCAGGATGGTGCGGTGCTGGAAGAGCCCGGCGTTCTGGATGACGTAACCCATCGACCGGCGAAGGGTGTTGACGGGTTGCTTCTGGATGTCGACGCCGTCGAGGAGAATCGTTCCGTCGCTGGGTTCGACCATCCGGTTGATCATGCGGAGCGTGGTGGTCTTGCCACAGCCCGACGGTCCCACGAGAACCGTGATCGAGCGGTCCGGTATCTCGAGTGAGAGCCGGTCGACCGCCACCGTGCCGTCCGGGTACCGCTTGGTAACTGAGTCTATCCGTATCAAAACGCCGAATACCCTTCGGGTCTGGCAGAAGCTGCCCGCTCTCGGTCACGGTCGCGCCGGCCGTTGCGGGGAGAGTGTAGACGCCCTTTGTTGCGGGACTTTGGCGCGGATACCCTTGCGGGCCGTCCTCACACCTGGGACCGGGAAACGCGGTGCTTCCGGCGATGCGTTCCGGCTGCGCGACGGACACGACGGGAGACTGCCGACCGCTCGCGCCGAGTTCGAGGGAAACCTTGTCACGACCTCGTGAACAGCGGCTCTCAGCATGTGGAATCCCCTCCGGGCGTTCTTGACCGGCCGGACTCCGCGCTGGTTGTATCGATGGCATGAAGCGACAGGAGCTCACGCGGCGACGCCACGTAGATCTCGGGCGTGTCTCCAGCGCCTGCTGTCGCCGTCCGGCCTGAGCGCACCCGGGGCAAACCCTCGCACGCGCGCCGACTTCTCCTGATGAGGTCCTGCCCGGACTTGCCGCTTGGGTGTGCCTGAACTCCGGTCACCCGATGGTTCGCCTTCGCCGTTTCGCCGGCCTGACGCCCGACGTGAGCGGCGGCGCGCCGAGCCGGCCGGGGCCGCGGGCCCGTCCTCACCAGCAGCGCCACTCGCCGACCCACCCGACATCCGTGAGAGGTCCGTATGGCCGCCGTCCTGTCCGTCTCCGGAAGCCCCTCCGCCACCTCGCGCACCGCGCGTCTGCTGCGCCACCTGGACGACCGGCTCACGGCCCAGGGCCATGAGGTGATCCCGCTCGACGTCCGCACGCTCCCGCCCGCGGCACTGTTGCACGCCGACATCGGTCATCCCGCGATAGTCGAGGCCGCCGGCTTGTTCCGGCGCGCGGACGGGGTCGTGATCGGTACCCCCGTCTACAAGGCGGCCTACTCCGGGCTGCTGAAGGCGCTGCTCGACCTGCTCCCGCAGTACGCGCTCGCGGGCAAGACCGTCCTCCCGCTGGCCACCGGCGGCACCACCGCCCATGTGCTGGCCATCGACTACGCGCTCCGCCCGGTGCTGAGTTCCATGGGCGCCGCGCACATCACGCAGGGCTGGTTCACCCTCGACAAGGACATCACGGTGGCCGACGACGGCACGCTGACCGTCGCACCGGCCACGGCCGAGGCGCTGGCCCAGGTCACGGACCAGTTCTCGGTCGCGCTCGGCGGGCGCCCCACCCTGCTGGCGGCCACCGCATGAGCGCCGCGACCGTGATCACCGATGACGCCGAAGCGCTCGCCGTCGCGGCCGCGCTGGCCGCGGACTTCCGCAAGGGTGCCGCCGAACGGGACGCGCTGCGCCGGCTTCCGCACGCGGAATTGGAGCGGCTGTCCGCCTCCGGCCTGCTCGCGGTGACGGTGCCCGCCGAGTTCGGGGGCGCGGACGTCCGGGCGGAGACGCTGGCCCGGGTCTTCCGGTTGCTCGCCGCCGCCGACGCCAGCCTCGCCCAGATCCCGCAGAGCCACTTCGCGTACGTCAACGTGCTGCGCCGGCAGGGGACGCCCGAGCAGAAGGAGTTCTTCTTCGGCGAGGTACTGCGGGGGAAGCGGTTCGGCAACGCGCAGTCCGAGGCGGGCACCAAGCATGTGCAGGACATCCGTACGCGGCTCGTGCGCCTCCCGGACGGTGCGTACGTCCTCGACGGGGTCAAGCACTACTCCACCGGCGCCCTGTTCGCCGACTGGATTCCGGTCCTCGCCCGCGGCGACGACGAGAACCTGCACGTGGCGTACGTGCCGCGGGACGCGCCCGGTGTGACGGTCGTGGACGACTGGAACGGCATGGGGCAGCGCACGACCGCCAGTGGCACCGTCCGGCTGGAGTCGGTGCCCGTCCCCGCGGACCGGGTCGTGCCGCACCACCTCACCTTCCAGGGCCCGCAACTACACGGTGCCGTGGCCCAGTTGCTGCACGCCGCCATCGACGCCGGCATCGCCTTCGGCGCGCTGGGGGAGGCGGTGGAGTTCGTCCGCACCAAGAGCCGCCCGTGGTTCGAGAGCGTCGACGAGGGTCACGAGACCGCTGCCCAGGACCCGCTGCTGATCCAGCGGTTCGGCGAACTCGCGATCCGGGTCCGCGCCTCCGACGCGCTGCTCGACGCCGCGGCCAGGGCCGTGGACGCCGCCTTCGCCGACCTGACCGACGACTCGGCCGCCGAGGCGTCGATCGCGGTGGCCGCGGCCAAGGTGACGGCGGGCGAGGCCGCCGTGGAGGTCGCGAGCGCCCTCTTCGAGGTCTCCGGCACCCGGTCGGCACTCGACTCCTTGGGTCTGCACCGCCTTTGGCGGGACGCCCGCACACACACCCTGCACGACCCGGCCCGTTGGAAGGTCCAGCACATCGGCCGCTACGTGCTGAACGGCACCAGGCCGCCCCGGCACGGCCTGCTGTGACGGACGACCCCGATCGGAGACCCCACGTGTCCCTCACCTTCCACTGGTTCCTGCCCACCAACGGCGACAGCCGCCACGTCGTCGGCGGCGGCCACGGCACCCCTGCCACGCGGTCCGGCCGCGACCGGCCGCCGACGGTCGCCTACCTGAGCCAGATCGCCCGGGCCGCCGAAGACCTCGGATTCGTCGGCGCGCTCACGCCCACCGGTGCATGGTGCGAGGACGCGTGGCTGACCACGGCCATGGTCAGCCAGAACACCGAACGGCTGAAGTTCCTGGTCGCCTTCCGGCCCGGTTTCGTCTCGCCGACGCTGGCCGCGCAGATGGCGTCCACCTTCCAGCGCCAGACCGGCGGACGGCTGCTGCTCAACGTCGTCACGGGAGGCGAGAGCCACGAGCAGCGGGCGTACGGCGACTTCCTCGACAAGGACGCCCGCTACCGCCGGACCGGTGAGTTCCTCGACATCGTGCGGAGACTGTGGGAGGGCAAGTCCGTCGACCTGCGCGGTGAGCACCTCCAGGTCGAGAACGCGAAGCTCGCCCAGGTGCCCGATCCGGTTCCCGAGGTGTACTTCGGCGGCTCGTCGCCGGTGGCCGGCGAGATCGCCGCCCGGTACACCGATGTCTACCTCACCTGGGGCGAGCCGCCCGCGCAGGTCGCCGAGAAGATCGCGTGGATCCGGGGGCTGGCGGCGGAACAGGGCCGCACCCCGCGTTTCGGCATCCGGCTGCACGTCATCACCCGCGACACCGCGGAACAGGCCTGGGCGGAGGCCGGCCGCCTGCTGGACGGCTTCGACCCGGAGAGCGTCGCCGCCATCCAGGCGGGGCTGGCCCGCAGCGAGTCCGAGGGGCAGCGGCGCATGCTCGCCCTGCACCACGGCGGGAGCCGCGAACGCCTGGAGATCCACCCCAACCTGTGGGCGGGGATCGGCCTGGTGCGCGGCGGCGCGGGCACCGCGCTGGTCGGCAGCCACGACGAGGTCGCCGACCGCATCAAGGAGTACCAGGCCCTCGGCATCGAGGAGTTCATCCTCTCCGGCTACCCGCACCTGGAGGAGGCGTACTGGTTCGGTGAGGGGGTCCTGCCCAAGCTCCAGGCCCAGGGCCTGTGGCGACACCCCGCAGGCGAGCAGGCGTCCCACCCGGCGTACGTTCCCTTCGCGGGGGGCGGCAGCCCCCGCTGACCCCGTGTGATCGCTGACGACGCCGGGCGCTCACGACGTGGGCGCCGGCCCGTCGTCGTCCTGTGCCTTGGTGAGGGCGTCCAGGAGTTGCTGCAGGGTGCGGCAGGCCGCCGTGAAGTCCCCCGGTCCCACGGCGTCGGACCAGCGCCGCTCGATCTCGGCGACCCGGCCGCCGGCGTCGTGGAGGGCCTGGCGGCCGCGCCTCGTCGGGAAGATCAGTTTCGCCCGCCGGTCGCCGGGGTCGGGCCGGCGTTCCAGGTAGCCGAGATCCTGCAGCTCGTTGACCAGTTCCGAGGTCGCCGCCAGGCTCAACTGCGCCCGTGCCGCGAGGTCGGTGAGGCGGATCCCGTCGACACCGACGTTGCCGAAGATCTGCAGATGCGGTTCACGCAGATCGGCATAGCCCCGCTCGGCGGCCGGGGCGAACATCTCGGTCCGGAACTCACGGAGCAGGCGGACCAGGAGCTGGCCGATGGCGAGACGGTCCACTGGCAGATCGCTTGACGAAGGCATAGCGCCCAAGGATACTTCGGTTACCGAAACTTCGGCTACCGAAACGTTTTTGGAGGGCACCATGGACCGGCCTTCGCCTGGGGCAGTCGCGTCCGTCCCCACCCGGCTCGGGCCCCTGCGCGTCGAGACGATCGGCTCCGGCGCGCCGGCGCTGCTGTGGCACAGCCTCTTCGTCGACTCGACCACCTGGGTGCGGGTCCGGCAGTCGCTGGCCGCCACGCGCCGGCTGGTGATCGTCGACGGCCCGGCCCACGGCCACAGTGCCGCTCCGCAGGGCCCGTTCACGCTCGACGACTGCGCCGGCGCCGCGCTCGACGTGCTCGGACACCTCGGCATCGACGAGCCCGTGGACTGGGTCGGCAACGCATGGGGCGGACACGTCGGCATCACCTTCGCCGCCGCGAACCCCGGCCACTGCCGCAGCCTCGCCACCATCGGGACGCCCGTCCATGCGCTGACCGCCCCGGAGCGACGCCAGATCTCGATGCTGGTCCCGCTCTACCGTGCCGTCGGCCCGGTGCGCCCCGTGCTGGGTGCCCTCACCACGGCGCTGCTGGGCGAGGGTGCCGATCCGGAGGCGATCGCCCTTGTCGCCGAGGCGTTCACCCGGCCCGAGCGGCGGGGGATGGCCCGTGCCATCCGGTCGGCGAGCCTCGACCGGCCGGACCTCACCCCGGCCCTGGCCTCCGTCCTCGCCCCCACGCTCTTCGCCGCGGGCGCCGACGACGCGACCTGGACACCGGACAACGCGGCCGCCGCCGCAGCCCGGTTGCCCCGCGGCGGCTGGGCGGTACTGCCCGGCGCCGGGCACGTCGCTCCACTGCTCGAAGCCGCGCCGGCCGTCGTCGACCTGCTCACGGCCTTCTGGCGCGACCCGGACGCGGTGAACACCCTCAGCCAGGAGACCGCCGCCCGGCCCGGCCCCCACCAGCCCACGGCCTGAGCCGGCTGCGGTTCGCGTCCGGGTCCGGGCCCGGGTCCGGCCCTACCGTTTGACGCGACTGCGAACGGCCAGCGCGGCAAAAGCGAGGAGGATCGGTTCCGTCACCCGGGACGTCATCTCGATGTAGGTGCCGGCGGTCGTCAGGCCCTGCTCGGACGACCGGAACACCACCGAGTTGACGACAACCCGCAGCGACCTCTCGAACCGGTCCCCGGACACCCGCCGCGAGTACGGCCCGCTGGGATTGACCGGGGCGGGAGTCCTCGTCGTCAGCTCGACCCGCCGGCCGTCGACAGTGCCACGGCTCACCGGGTCCACGTCCTGTGCGGCCAGTCCCCACAGCATCATCGCCAGGACCGTGGTCGCCATCGCCCCCAACAGCCACCCGACGGCTCTGGAGGCGCGCAGCCCATACCCGGAAAGGGCCCAGTAGACGGCCAGGAGACAGCGTTCACTGCGGGGCCGGCCCGGGTCGTTGCGGCGCATTTCCATCTCGCCGTAGTAGAAGTCCGCTGCATCCGGTTCGTTCTTGCCGTCTTCCAGGGACTTTCGCAATTGGCGATACAGCGGGGCGACCGTCGCCGGTCCCGGCACGTCACCACCGCCGGGCGCCGTTTTCCAGCCGCTTCTGCCCTGAGCCGTACGCCAGTAGTGTTCCTCCGCCAGGCTGCGGCGCGACGTCCATCGCCCGAATCCCCTTCCGCGCCGGCGGATGCCGGAGGGCGGGGTCGCAAAGACGCATCGCCCTTCGAGGCGCAGCTGGTCGAGGTGGACGGCGCCTGCGAACTGACAGTCGGACAGGTCGAGATCCGTGAGGACGAGATGTGCCGCGTCGACGCTGCGGATCGACACGACCCGAACGCTCGCGTCCCCTGCCGGCGCGTGTGCGTTCTCCAGGGGCGTGAAGGGCGCCGGGCCGGCGGCCACCGTCATCGGTAGCTCCGCGGCGGCGTCACCCAGGTCGACGGTCGCGTACCGCAGGCGGAGAGTCGCTGTCGACGACCAGTGCGTACGATGCGCCCTGACCTCGGAGGCCGCCGCCGTGACCAGCGCGGGCCCCTGGAATCGCGCTCCGGACAGATCAAAGGTCCTGGGGCACACGACGGGGCCGAGGTGGCTGGTCACCTCGAACGTCGCCGACTCGAATCTGGCGCCGTCGGCGAAGACGACGTTGCTGAAAACGGCATCGCCGCGGAACCGTGCCCAGCTGAACTCCGGTACGTGCAGGAAGGTGCAGTAACTGAATCGCGTGGTCGAGTTGAAGACCGCTTCCGTGAACTGGGCTTCCCGGCGGAACTCGACCTGGGAAAAGACGACCGCACCAGGGAAGTTGACTTTCGCGAAGAAGGCACCCTTGTGGAACTTGACCGACCGGAAGTAGACGAAGTCGTTCAGCTGCAGACCGGTGAAGGCCGCGTTGTCGGCGAACGTCATCTTCTCGAAGTAGGCTTCAGAACCGAGGCTCGCACGAGCGAAGGTGACCGCTCCTGAGAACGTCACGTCGTGCCAGCGCACGGACGTGAGGAACCGCGTCTCGGCGAACGTGACGGCCCCCTCGAACGTCATCTCCTCGAACTCCGCGGGAGCGCCGCACTCCATTCCCGTCCAGCTGGTGAAGCTGGACACCCGCACGCCGTTGAAGCTCACGGCTCCTCGGAACGCGGTCCCGTCGAAGGACGTATGACCGCCGAAATCGACGCGGTTGAAGGAGGCCTGTGCGGCGAAATCCGCTCCGTCGAACCGCGCATCGCCGTCGAACGTCACACGCTCAAGGACGACGTCGTCGACGAATCCGGCGTCTCTGAAGTCGGCTCGCCCGAACCGTGGCCGACCGGTCACGGCGTCGCCGACGGCAGCCAGGAGTTCGCCGAACAACTCCCGCGTGAATGTGGTGCCCTCGTGACTCACACTGCTGCCGGGTGCCAGCGTGCCCATGTACGCGGCACGGTCGGTGTCGGTCAGGTGCTCCAGACAGCGTTCGTAAGGCTCGACCACGCGGCCCCGGCAGCCCACAGGCTCCTCCCATGGCACAGCACCGTGACGGCAGTTCGGGTACCGAGGAGGCGGTCGAGTCGCTGTGGGCGCATGAGTCACACCGTTCTGGACGGCGGGAAACCGCGATCGGTTGCGGGGGCTCGGGCCCCCGAGGCGCCAACCGCCGGAAGCGACGGGACCGTAGCCGGAGAGCGCTGTGTCAGCCGCGCGCTCTGACGCCGGTGTGGGCGGTCCCGGTCCCGGTCATCGCATCCAGTGGTCGGTGACGGTCCAGCCGAGGAAGCGGCGTCCGGTGCCGCTGCCCGCGGTGCCGCCCGCCGCGGCTTGGCGCAGGCCGGTCAGGGCGGGGGCGAGGCGGGCGGCGACGTGGGCGGGGTGGCGGCCGGCCTCTTCGTCCAGCCCGGCGATGACGCGGGCCTGCGGAGCGGGGTCGCACAGCGACAGGTGGAACAGCATCTGACGCCAGGCGTAGGCGGCGTCCTTGATCGCGGGCAGCGGCCGCGGGTTGTTGTGAATCCGGGCCGTGACGCGGCACACGGTGGTGAAGCAGCGGCGGGCCAGGTCTTCCCAGCTCCCTTCGGGTGTGATGCCGACCCGGCCGACCAGGGTGGCCAGATTGTGCGTGGTGAGTATCTGGGCCTGTTCGATGATCGTGCCGTTGGCCGCCACCGACCAGCCCTCCGTGCGGGCCCGGCCGGCCCGCTGGGCGCACAGCTCGGCGAATGCGGTCGAGCCGGCGGCCCGCTGGGCACCGGCACCGGCACCGGCACCGGCACGGGTGAGGGCCTTGCCCGTCTCCGTGATCGCGAGGTTGCGGACGGCCGGGTAGTCGATGTCGTAGTACCGCTCGTACAGGGTGCCGCCGAGGAGTTCCGCGGCGACCCGCGCCGCCGCGAGGAACTTCGGGGTGAAGGTGCCCTCGAAGATGTCCGCGGCCAGCTCCTCGACGAACGGCGCACCGGACTCGGCCTGCCGGGCCAGCACGCTCAGCTCGCGGACCAGCGGGTTCGGCAGAAGGGTGCCGGGGAACGCCTGCACGGCCAGTTCGCCCAGCTCCCGCAGGACGATGTGCGCCGGTTCCCGGCCCTCCGCCGCGACGCGATGACCCGCCACCGCCCGGACCCAGGGCAGTTCCTCGACCCGCACCTGATGGGCGAGGTCGAGCAGGAGCAGCGAGCGGCGGTTCCGGAACGCCCGGTAGTTCGCTGCGGTCAGGGTGCGCAGCACCGGGTCGGGGTAGGCCTGCGCGCTTGCCGCGGCGACCAGTTGCGGCACCAGTTCGGCCAGGACCTCGGCCGAGGGGATCGCGCCGCGTTCGACGAGCGTGCCGATCGGCGCGCTCAACGCGGCCTCCACGACGCGCCGGAGCGCCGGCGGAATCGCCGTTCCCGCGGGCAGGCCGCATTCGTCCGCTTCGCGCGCTGTGACACCCGCGATCAACGGTGCGGTGTCGGCCGTGCCGATGTCCTGGGGGAGTGTCGACAGCCTGCGCAGGACGAGCCGGGCCAGGGCATGGTGCGACGGGAGGGACGCCTGGACGGCTTGCCGGGCGCGCAGTTGCGTGTGCCGGCCGGAGCCGGGACGACCGCGCCGGCGCACCATGGACTCCACCGCGTGCCGCAGCAGACCGAGGCGACGCGAATCCAGGGGCCGGCCGGCGACGGTCTCCTCCAGAGCGCCGCGCAGGATGCCCAGGTTCTCCCTCGGGTCGCGGTGCTTGGTGCAGCGGGTGTGGGTCGCGGCCAGGTCCTGGTAGCGGCTCAGGAGCACCGCGCCTCGTTCCCGCCAGGCGTCGTCGGGGACCTGCTCCAGCGCGCGGCCGTCGCCGGCGGTCTCCAGCCAGTGCGCGAGGAGTTCGTCGGCGAAGGGCTGCCAGACGGCCAGCGCCTCGCGCTGGGTCTCGACGGCGGCGTTGGGCCGCCGACGGGCCAGCGACGCACCCGCATCGCCGACGGTGCGCCGGTGCACCGAGCGGGGGTCCGGTGCGGGCAGGGCGGTCGGCCGCGGTGTGAAGCGCAGCCGTCCGGCGAATGGTTCCAGGACGCGCACGAGGGCGACGGCAGCGGTCGTCTCTCCGGCCCGCACCAGCCACGCCACCGTGAGCAGCGCGGCCTCCTCGGGCACCGCGAGCTCGTAGCGGCCGCTGTAGAGCAGCCCGTACAGCCGGTCCAGTCCCTGCTCGGTGAGGCAGTAGGCGAACAGTGCCGAGCGGTCGGCGGGCACCCCGGCCGAGCGCGCGGCCTCACGCTCGTACGGAAGCAGTGGGCCCCCGGCGCTCGCGTCGGGCGTGGCGAACCCACCCCGCAGGACCTGCGGGGTCACCCAGGCGGGCAGCCCGGCCACGGGGGTGCGCGAGCCGATGGTCAGGCGCCCGTCGGCCATCCCGTCGAGCACTGCCCGCCAGCGCTCGATGCGGCTCCCGGCACGGCGCCGGGTCTCGGGATCATGGTGGGTCAGCGCGGTCAGGAAGGCCTGTGTCAGCCTGCCCTGCGCGTAGTTCGCGGATCCGCCCGACCCGGCGGAAAGCTGCTGGTCAGCGTCATCGTTCATACGCCGGCGAGGCAGGTTCCGCCCCTGCGCCCTCCGGGTCCCGAGCCCGGTGCTCTGCTGCTGAGCTACACGCCGATGCACGCGAGACTAGGGCCCTCCCGGGGCCGGCACCAAGCGATTTCCGTCCGGGGCCGGGAGGCCCGCGGGTACGGCAAATCCCCGCTCCACAATTGCGGAGCGGGGATTTCGTCACGTATATTGAGTGGTTCTGTGCGCCAACAGAAAAGGCCCCTCACTGGGGGCCACTTGGAACACCATATCGGGCAGGGAGCCGTTTTGTCAACTCGCGGGGACGCTGAATTGCAGAGGGAACAGGAATTCATCGACCGGGTCTACGACCGCGTCGACACGCTGCGCGGGGTCGCGTCGCAGGGTGTCGAGGACGCGCTGACCCCGGTGGGGAACGGTCTGCAGGCCCGTCTCGAACGTGATGTGCTGGTCGCCGAGCGCTCGGGTCTGCTGGCGGCCCTGAACGCGGTGGACGGCTCACTGTGTTTCGGCCGCATTGATCTGCGCGACGGTGCCGTGCACCATATCGGCCGTATCGGAATTCGCGAGGACGACGCCGAGCACACGCCCTTGCTGATCGACTGGCGGGCGCCGGTCGCCCGGCCTTTCTATCTGGCCACCGGGCACACACCGATGGATCTGCGCCGGCGCCGGCACATCTCCACCGAGGGCCGCACGGTGACCGAGTTGCACGACGAGATCCTGGATCTGGGCGACGCCGAACGCAGCGGTTTCGAGGACCCCAGTGGTGACGCCGTGCTGCTGGCCGCGCTGGGGGCCGCCCGCACCGGCCGCATGGGCGACATCGTGCGGACCATCCAGGCGGAACAGGACCGCATCATCCGTGCTCCGCACCGCGGTGTCCTCGTGGTGGAAGGCGGCCCCGGCACGGGCAAGACGGCGGTCGCTCTGCACCGCGCGGCCTACCTGCTGTACGAGCACCGTGAGCTGCTGGCCAAGCGCGCGGTGCTGGTCGTGGGTCCCAACGCGGCCTTCCTCGGCTACATCGGCGAAGTGCTGCCGGCCCTGGGCGAGACCGGCGTCATGCTGGCCACGCAGGCCGAGCTCTTCCCCGGCGTCCACGCCCGCGGCACCGACTCCCCTCGTGCGGCCGCCGTCAAGGGCGGGGCGGGGATGGCCGAGGTCCTCGCCATGGCCGTACGCGACCGGCAGCGGCTGCCCGAGCCCGGCGCGCCGGTGATCATCGCGCACGACGACGGGGAGCTCGTCCTGGACTGGGAGATCGCCTACCAGGCCCGGGAAGCGGCCCGCGAGACCCGGCTGCCGCACAACCTCGAGCGTCCGTACTTCGCGTTCCACGTGATCGACGCCCTGACCGCGCAGCTCGCCGAACGTATCGGTGCGGACCCGTACGGCGGCCCGAACTTCCTCGGCGCCGACGACATCGCGCTGCTCGGCAAGGGCGTCGCCGCGAGCGGGAAGGTGCGCGCGGCCATCGCGGAGCTGTGGCCGGTGCTCACCGCCGAGGAGTTCCTGGCCGGCTATCTGGCAGAGCCGGTGTACCTGTCGCAGGAGGACGCCGAGGCCATCCGGCGCGGTCCCGGGGAGGGGGAGTGGACCCCGGCCGATGTGCCGCTCCTGGACGAGGCGGCCGAGCTTCTCGGGGCCGACGACAGCGCGGCCCGCGCCGCGGCCGAGGCCGAGCGGCAGGAGCGGGTCGCGTATGCGCAGGGCGTCCTGGAGCTGTCGCGGGGTTCGGAGACGTACGAGTTCGAGGACGAGGAGTCCGAGCGTCTGGCCGCCCACGACATCATCGACGCCGAGCGCATGGCCGAGCGGCACGAGGAGGCCGATCACCGCAGCGCGGCCGAGCGGGCCGCCGCCGACCGGACCTGGGCGTTCGGGCACATCATCGTCGACGAGGCGCAGGAACTCTCGCCGATGGCCTGGCGGTTGCTGATGCGACGGTCACCGACCCGCTCGCTGACCCTGGTCGGTGACCCGGCGCAGACCTCGGAGGAGGCGGGCGTCGGCTCCTGGGAGAAGATCCTGGAGCCGTACGTCGGCGACCGCTTCGAGCACGTCAGGCTGGGGGTCAACTACCGTACGCCCGCGGAGATCATGGAGCTCGCCGCCAGGGTGGTGCGGGCGAAGGACCCCTCGTTCGAGCCGCCCGGGTCGGTGCGCTCCACCGGGGAGAAGCCGTGGACCCGGGATGCCGGCGCGGATCTGGCGGGCACGGTGGCCCGGGCCGTCACGGAACTGACGCCCGAGCAGGGGCGCCTGGCGGTGATCGCACCGCGTGAGCTGCACGAGGAGATCGCCGCGCGGCTCGACGGGGTCACGGCCGGCGCCGAGCCCGATCTGACCCTGCCGGTGGTGCTGCTGGGCCCGCGTGAGGCCAAGGGCCTGGAGTTCGACCACGTCCTGGTCGTGGAGCCGGGGCGGTTCGGGACCAGCGACCTGTACGTGGCACTGACCCGGGCCACGCAACGCCTGGGCATCGTCCACCGGGAGGAACTGCCCGAGTCGCTGCGCTGAGTGCCGCGGTCCGTCAGGAGGGCGGGACGGACGGTCCGGGTGCCTGCGGGCCGTGACCGGGCAGGAAGAGCCGCAGGGCGCAGTGGTCCTCGGCCTCGACCCGGACCTCGCAACCCCAATGGGCGCTCAGACGCTGGGCGACGGCGACCAGCCGTCGCCGCTCCTCCCGCGAATAGGCGGGGAAGCGCACCCAGCCGCGGTCGCCGATCACGCGCCCCAGGTCGTGGAAGAGCGTGGTCCGCGCACGCTGTTCCTCCTCGTCCGTCAACGGTGTGGGGGCGTCCTCCGCGGGCACCAGCCGGACGTTGTACAGCTCTCGGGTCACGGATGCCTCGCCGTTCCGCTCGATCGGGCGCCGCCCGCTGTTCACGGAGCCCGTTGACGTCGTCAACGTCGACGGCCCCCTCCGACGTGATGTCGGAGGGGGCCGAACGTTCGTAGCGGGGGCGGGATTTGAACCACGCGACCTCTGGGTTATGAGCCCAGCGAGCTACCGAGCTGCTCCACCCCGCGTCGGTGAACCCAGCTTACGTGATGGCGGAGGGGACCGCAGGGATTTACCGTTCGGACTCGTCTCCGTGTCCGCCTCCGCCTGGTCGGCAGGCTCGTTCGTACTCCACCTGGTCGATGGGATCGCCGTCGCCGTAGTCGTACGCGCGTGTGCTGCCCGACTCGGTGAAGCCGCACTTGACGTAGAAGCGGCGGGACTGCGGGGTGTCCCGCAGCGTCCACAGATGCACCCGGGGGAAGCCGTCGTCGCCCAGCCGGCGCAGCGCCTCGGTCATCAGGGCGCCCGCGACGCCGCTGCCCCATCCGTCGGGGTGGCAGTAGAAGCTGAAGATCTCTCCCAGACCCGGCCGCGTCGCGGAGGGCCGGAGCCAGCACAGCGCCAGGGGGTGACCGTCCCGTTCCGCGAGCAGGATCGTCCCGGCTCCTTCGGCGATCCGCTCATGCCACCGTGTACGCCTGCTCCGAACGGCGTCCGCGGCGAACTCGGCCTCGAAGAAGGGGGCATGGGACGCCTCCCATGCCGTGGCGTGGATCTCGCCGAGCGTGTCACCGTCGTCCGGACGGGCATGGCGAACCTCGATCACCCGGTCAGCCTACCCACGTCGTCCACGGCTGCGCCGTTCGCCGGCAGCGTTCCGGCACCGGACCGGGGCGTGGGCCCCGTTCCGGTGCCGGGTGGCTGTCTCAGGCCAGGCGTTCGTGGACCAGGGGTCCGGGGCGGGGGGTCAGGAGCCGGTTCAGGAGGGGCAACGCCGCCGCGGCGTCGGGGGCTTGTGCGACGGGCAGGTGGGCGACGGCGGCCGGGAGCGATGTGCCGCCGCGTGGGATCGCGAGGACGGGCATACCGGCGGCGGTCGCCGAACGGATGCCGTTGGGGGAGTCCTCGACGGCCAGGCAGTCGGACGGCGGGACGCCGATCCCGGCGGCGGCGAGCACGTAGGCGTCGGGTGCGGGCTTGCCCCGGGCCGTGTCCTCGCCGCACACGACCGCACGCAACCGTCCCGCCAGGCCGAGCTTGTCGAGGAAGGCCAGGACGTAGCGGCGCGGGCTGGCCGTGGCCAGTCCGACGGGCCCGTGACGTCCGGCCTCCAGTACCAGGTCGACCGCCCCGGGCAGTGCCTGGACACGGCCCGCGGCGACTTCTCCGGTCATCGCGGTGGTGCAGGTCTCGACGACCTCCGCGGGGCTGGCCGCTCCGCCGCACAGGCCGGCGACGAACGTCGCCCAGTCACCGTTGCCGTGCAGGGCCGTGTCGTCCTCCGGCCCCCAGTGGTGGCCGTGACGGGCGGCGAACGCGGCACAGACACGTGCCCATGCGTCGCCGCTGTCGACCAGCGTGTCGTCGAGGTCGAAGATCGTTGCGCGGTGCACCGGTCACGCCGTCGCGGCGCCGGCGAGCCGCAGCCGGGTCGACAACTGCTCGATCGAGACGAGCGTCAGGCCGTGCTCGCCGGCGAAGGCGCGCAGCCGGTCGGGCCCGGCGACCGAGCCGTCGTCCGTGCACACCTCACTGATCATTCCGACCGGTGACAGCCCGGCCAGACGCAGCAGGTCGACGGTGGCTTCGGTGTGGCCGCGCCGTTCGGCGATGCCCCGGGGCCGGGCGCGCAGCGGGAACACGTGCCCGGGCCGGATCAGCATGTCGGGGCGGGTCGCCGGGGCGGCCAGCGTCCGCGCGGTCAGGGCGCGGTCCGCGGCGGAGATCCCTGACCCGACACCGGCCGCGTCCACGGACACGGTGAAGGCCGGCGTGCCGAAGCCCGGTCCGGCCGGGACCATCAGCGGCAATTCCAGGGCATCGGCGATCTCCGGCGCCATGGGCGCGCAGATCAGGCCGCCGGTGAACCGGACGAAGAACCCCATGGCCTCCGCGGTCGCGAACTGGGCCGCCATGACCAGATCGCCCTCGTTCTCGCGGTCCGCGTCATCCACCACGATGACGGGCCGGCCGGCACGCAGGTCTTCGACGGCGGCCGCCACCGTGTCCAGGCCCGCAGATGACTGCGGCGTCGGTGCTGACGTCACAGGAACCAACCTTCCTTGAAGCCCCCCTTCCTGCGGGGTGTATCGGCAACCGAAAAGGAAAGCTTGAGAAATCTGTACGCCGAACGAGTTTTCCCATGCCCCGTTTGACCCGGATGGTCCAGGCCGGCATCGTCCCCGGGGACCTGGAATGGCGCGTCGCGCACCGTTGATGAACGCCGCCGGCGTCCATCAACGGTGCGTGCGCGGTGGGGGGCCGGGTTTACAGCTCCTTGATGCGGATGTCGCGGTAGGAGATCACGTCCGTCGTGCTGTGGACCTGGAGGCCGATGTAGCCGGTGGCGTACCGCCGGCCGTCGGTGCCCGGGTCGCCGGCGCGCGGCGGAGTGAAGACCTGTCCGCCCACGTTGTCGAACTCGTTGATCACGACACCGTTGCGCAGGACGGTGAAGTGCTGGCCCTCCGCGCGGATCTCGTAGTCGTTCCAGGTGCCCTTCGGGGTCACGCCGGCGCCGCCGAGGCCCACGCGGTCGAAGCCGTAGACCGAGCCGGTCTTGTACATGTCGCCGTCCGGGCGGTCGAGGATCTGGATCTCGTGCCCGTAGTTGATGGCGACCCACTCGGGGCGGGACTCCTCGGGGTGGTCGTGGACGTTCGGGAAGCGCACGAAGACACCGCCGTTGGCGTTGCCCGTGCCCGGGGCGTCGTCGCGGAAGCGGAGCTTCAGCGAGAAGTCGCCGTACTTGCGCTCCGGGAACCACAGCATGCCCATGCCCGGCACCGTCGTGCTGCTGGTGATGGCGCCGTCGCCGGAGAGCGTGAAGCGTCCGCCGCCGACCTGCTCCCACTTCACCAGGGAGGCCTCCGTGCCGTCGAACAGATCGCGGTAGCCCTCGGTCTGGCCGGGCTTGCCGATCTTCGACTGCTTGGCGGCCTTGGTGATCTTGTTGAACTCGCGCTGGTCGATGACGTTGTCGGCGAGCAGCTTGTCCAGCACACCGTCGACGTGCTTGAGGAACAGCGCCTGTGAGGACCAGTCCTTCTCGTCCTCGATCAGCTCGTTGATCGTGCAGCGGCCGCGGGTGAGCCGGTTCGGCACTCCCGAGTCCACCGTGCCCACGATCACGGTCAGCCGCTCGTCGTACTCGGGGCAGTTGGGCGCCGGAACGCCACCCCCCTGCGCGATGGTGAAGGTCACCTCCCGTGCCGCGGAGGTGTTGCCCGCCTTGTCCGTCGCCCGGTACGCGAGCGTGTGGTAGCCGAGGCGGTCGACGATGACAGGAGCGGTGTACGCGAGATACGGGCCGCCGTCGAGGGAGTACTCGGTGCGGTCAACACCGGAGCCCGGGTCGGTCGCGGTGACGGTGACCTTGGCGCTCGTGACGTACGCGCCGTTGGAGTTCTTGGTGCCGGCCACCGCCGCCGAGGTCTCCGGCGCGGTCGTGTCCTGCGTGGGCGGGGCCACGACGGTGAAGGAGACGGACTTCTCGGCCGCCGCGTTCCCCGCCTTGTCGGTCGCGCGGTAGCGGACCGTCTGGGCGCCGAGCTGATGCACCATCACCGGACCGGTGTACGCCTGCCAGGCGCCGCCCGTCCCGACGGCGTACTCGATGGTGTTGACGCCCGACCCGGTGTCCGAGGCGGTGACGGTGACCGTGGCCATCGTGAGGTAGTCGCCCGCCGCGTCCTTCTCGCCGCTCACCGTCGCCGAGGTCTCCGGGGCGGTCGTGTCATCGGTCGGCGGCGCGACCACATCGAAGGCGACGGACTTCTCGGCCGCTACATTGCCCGCCTGGTCGGTGGCGCGGTAGCGGAGGGTGTGGGAGCCGACCTGGTCGACGACCACCGGAGCGGTGTACGGCTGCCACGGGCCGTCCGCGCCGACCGCGTACTCCGTGGTCTTCACCCCGGAGCCCTCGTCGGTCGCGGTCACGGTGACCGTGGCCGAGCCGACGTACGCGCCGTCGGCGTTCTTCTGGCCCGTGACCTCGGCCGCCGTGGTGGGCGCGGTGGTGTCCTCGCCGCCCGGCTCGGTCACGGTGAGGATGCCCTGCATCTGCCCGTGGCCGGGGATGCTGCAGAAGAAGCGGTAGCGGCCGGGAGTGAGGGTCACGTCGACGGTGTGCCGGCCGTCGCTGTCGTCATTGGGGTTGGCCAGGATGTTGACCGGCACGTCGTGGTTGTACTCGGGGTCCGACACGTCGAAGGTCAGCGTGTGCGGCATGCCGATGTCGTTGCCGGTGGCGGCGCTGTTCTCGAAGACGAGCGTCGTCGGTCCGGCCACCGCCGTGGTCGGGAAGCTCGCGTACTGGTCGGTGCGCGAACTCGCCGTCCAGGTGAGCACCTGGGCCGCGGCCGCGGCGCCGTCGGTCGCCGCGCGGCCGGTACGCCCGTACGCGGCCGTCGAGGACAGGCCCACGATCATCAGCAGTGTGCCGAGCAGGGCCGTCCACAGCCGTAGAGGTCGCCGTCTCACTGTGCCGCCTTCCTGGCCAGATCCGTGGCGGCGGGAGTGGCCTCGCCGCCCTTGTACGTCACGCGCCACAGCGCGGACTGGGAGTCGGAGGTGAAGAAGCCGCGCCCGTAGTCGAGGACGTACAGCGAGCCGTCCGGCGCGAACTTCCAGTCCATGAGGTTGCGGATGCCGCCCTGGCCGACCGGGACGATCTTCTTCAACGACTCGGCCGTGACCGGCAGTCCGCCCTTGCCGACGGTCTTGGGGTCGGTCAGCACCGCGTGGCGCGGGTTGTCCGCGTCGTAGAAGTCGCCGACGAACCACTTGCCGTCCCAGTACTCCGGCCACGCGTCGGCACCGGCGGTCTTCGCGTCGTAGCGGTAGACCGGGCCGTCCATGGTCGCCTGGCCGCCGCCCTTGAGCCACGGCAGGAGGTAGGTGGCCTCCTCGTTCTTGTAGCTGGGAACCCCGTTGGCGTCCCGCGGGAAGTCGGGCGCGCCGCCCTGCGGGGAGTACCAGATGGTGTTGCCCGTGATCGGCGGGAGGTTCACCAGGCCGTCGTTGTTCGGCGACTCGTTCTTCGGGGCGTCGCAGTCGTACCAGCCCAGCGGCTTGCTCGGGTCGGGCAGATTGCGGTCACGGTAGGGCTGCTTGTTGCCCATGCAGAACGGCCAGCCGTGGTTGCCCGCCTTGGTGATCGCGGCGAACGTGTCGTACTTCGCCGGTCCCCAGGTGGTGCTGGGAGCGCCCGCGTCGGGGCCGACCCAGCCCGCGTAGAGGATGTCGGTCTTCTTGTCGACCGAGATACGGGCCGGATTGCGCACCCCCATCACGTAGATCTCACCGCGCGTCTTGCCGCCGCCCTCGTCCTGCTCCCTGCCGGTGAAGAGGTTGCCCTCGGGCAGGGTGTAGGTGCCGTCCGGCTCCGGGTGGATGCGCAGGATCTTGCCATTGAGGTTGTTGGTGTTGCCGGCGGTGCGGCGGGCGTCGGAGAAGGACAGGCCCTTGAAGTTGGGCTGCGGGTTGTTGCCCGAGTAACCGTCGCTGAATCCCGACGAGTTGTTGTCGCCGGTCGCGATGTAGAGGTTGCCCTTGGAGTCCCAGGCCATCCCGCCGCCGGCATGGCAGCAGCTGTGGACCTGGACGGGCCACGTGAGCAGGACCTTCTCGGAGGCGAGATCCAGCGTGTTGGTCGCGAGGTCCAACGTGAAGCGGGACACCCGCCGCTGCGCGACGTGCTTGTCGCGGTCGAGGCCGGAGTGCGGGGTGTAGTGCAGGTACACCCACCCGTTGCTCTCGAAGGAGGGGTCCAGCTCGATGCCGAGCAGGCCCTCCTCGACCTTGGTCAGTTCGTCGCCGCCGCCCTTGTTGCCGAAGACGGTCAGCGCGCCGGCGAGCGTGACCTTCTTGGTCGCCGGGTCGTAGACGTGGATCTGGCCGAGACCCTTCCCCATGTCGGGGCTGTTCCAGTCGGTCACGACCGGCGCGCCGTTCACACCGCCGCCCCGGCCGATGTACAGCACCCGTCCGTCGGGTGCCACGACCAGGCCGTGGGGTTCGCCGATCTGGTCCTGTTGCCCCGCCTGGTTGGGCTGGGTGACCCGCACCGCGCTGTAGTTGGCGTCGATGGTGGCCTTGCAGTCGGCGCGCGACAGCCGGGTCGTCCACTGGAGGGCGCCGCGCAGGTGATCGCGGAAGTCGGTCTCGGCGAACGACTCCGCCGTACCGCCCATCCCCGTGTAGAAGGAACGGCCGCCGTCGTAGTCACGGCACCAGGAGATGGGATGGTCGGCGCCGTTGGCGCCGGTCCCCGGCCGGTAGCTGCTCTCCCTGACCTTGGCGACGGTGTGCACCTTGCCGGTCGGGTTGCCCGCCCAGTTGATCCACTTGTCGGGCCGCTTCCACTCCACCGGCAGGTTCCTGGTGGCCGGATTGACCCGGTCGGGCACCTCGACCGTGGCGCGCTGGACGCCGGCCGGGCTGGTGGCCGCGGGCCGTGCGCCGATCAGTCCGGTGAACCAGTCGGAGTACGGCTCGGTCCTGGCCGCGTCGTAGATGCCGAGGAAGCCGCCGCCGGCTTCCATGTAGGACTCCAGGCCGGCCTCCTGCTCGGGATCGAGCACGTCGCCGCCCCCGGTCAGGAAGACGACCGCGTTGAAGGTGCCCAGCCGTTTCGCGCTGGTGAAGACCGAGGCGTCGTCGGTCGCGACGGTCTTGAACCGCTGCGCGGCAGGACCCGACAGGCCGATCGCCTCGATCGCCTCGATGCCCGCGTCGACGGTCGGCGACTCCTCGGTGGCCGACGCGTGGAACACCAGGACTTTGACGTTCTTGCCGCCCGGTGGGGACGGCAGGGATAACGATGTCGGTGCGGGCTCCGGATACGGCCTGGCCGTGGCGGCGGTGCCGCCGCCCAGCAAGGACGCCGCCATGGTCCCGACCACCAGGACGGCGGCCGCGGCGCGCCGCGTTCTCGTCCGGTGATGTGGTGCGCTCTGCATTGTTCCCACCTCTCTGTGGTCACAGCAACAGCGCTTGAAGCTAGACGGCTTTCGATGGTTCGCCAACAGGTATGGACGGGATCCCACCATCTTTGTCCCGAGTGTGGATAAACGAAGATCACTGCTCTACCGTGTGGCCGTCCCCGGGGATCCTCGCGCCCCATCCGTCTCCTCACGGCACTGGAGTGTCCGGAATGGTCATGGACAGAAGGAGCTTCAACCGGCGGCTGCTGGCCGGTGGCGTGGTCGCCGCCACCGGGACGGCCTCGTTATCGGTGGCGTCCGCGCCCTCGGCCTCCTCGGCGGAGTCGCCACCGCCCACCGCGCCGGCCGGCGGTGCCGTCCGGCATCTCAAGCTCTACGCCGAGACCCTGCCGAACGGTCAGATGGGATACGGCCTGGAGAAGGGCAAGGCCACCGTGCCGGGCCCGCTGATCGAACTGACCGAGGGCGACACGCTGCACATCGAGTTCGAGAACACGACGGACGTGGACGCCAGCCTCCACGTCCACGGTGTGGACTACGACGTCGCCAGCGACGGCACCCGGATGAACCACGGCCACGTGGAGCCCGGCGGTACGCGGACGTACACCTGGCGCACACACGCACCGGGCCGGCGCAAGGACGGCACGTGGCAGGCGGGCAGCGCGGGTTACTGGCACTACCACGACCACGTCGTGGGCACCGACCACGGAACGGGCGGGATCCGCAAGGGTCTCTACGGCCCGGTCGTGGTGCGCAGGAAGGGCGACATCCTGCCGGACAAGCAGTTCACGATCGTCTTCAACGACATGACGATCAACAACAGGGCCGCGCACGAGACCCCGGACTTCGAGGCGACGGTGGGCGACCGTGTCGAGATCATCATGATCACGCACGGCGAGTACTACCACACGTTCCACATGCACGGTCATCGCTGGGCCGACAACAGAACGGGCCTTCTGACCGGTCCGGACGACCCCAGCCGCGTCGTCGACAACAAGATCACCGGGCCCGCGGACTCATTCGGCTTCCAGATCATCGCGGGCGAACACGTGGGCGCCGGTGCCTGGATGTACCACTGCCACGTCCAGAGCCACTCGGACATGGGAATGGCCGGCCTGTTCCTGGTCGCGAAGCCGGACGGCACGATCCCGGGCTACGAGCCGCACCACCCGGACCACGCCGCGGGGGCCGCGAAGAGCGCGGGCGCGGACGCGTCCGCTGGGCAGCACGCGCACCACCACTGAGCCGGGGCCCGAGGCGCGGTGACTACAGGGTGATCCAGTAACGGCGCTTCGGGCCCGTACTGGTGGTGCGAACGTCTTCCAGGACGCCACCGTTGTGCTCGATGCTGCGTGCCGACCCGATGTTGTCGTCGTCGCACGTGACGAGGACTCGATCCAGGCCGAGCGCACGGGCCTCGGGGAGAACGGCCCCGAGAGCCCACGTGGCCAGGCCGCGCTTCCGCGCGGAGGGCCGGATGCTGTAGCCGATGTGCCCGCCGACGTCGAGCAGAAAGGCGTTCAGGTAGTGCCGTAGGTCGATGGCCCCCAGATAGTTCTCGCCCTCGGTGATCCACCAGTGGGTGGCATGGACGCGCTCTTCGCCCACGGCTACCGAGCTGTCCGACTGCTGCCGCAGCCGTTCGACCCACTCCGAGAAGGCCTCGGGGTCGCGCAGGTCGGCGTCAGGCGCGAGCCGCAGGCCTGACCCGTCCTGGTGGGCACCGGGGGACCACTCGTCCCGCGCTGCGAGCCAGGAGGATTGCAACCGGCCTGTGGGTGCTGTCAGTTCGGGCATGCGGGCGACGCTAGCAGTTGTCCGCCCGTCGTGATCACGTATTTGCCGCGCCGATTCTTCGTCGGTGGGAGCCGGGTGCCGAGCCGGCTGCGGGCCACCCCGGCCGCCGCATTGACCGTCCGAGTGGGCGCTGGGACCATCCAATTGACTGGAATGCGCCGGGGGTGGGGCATGGCCGGGAAAGTCGTCGAGGACGTCGAACGGTACTGCCGCAACTGCGAACAGCGGGTCCCGCCGGTGGTGCGCAAGGGTGCCGGCCGGTCCTTGGGCATACTGGCGGGGACGCAGGCGGGAGCAACGGTCGTCGGGTTCGTGACCCTCTTCCACCGGATTCCCTATGTCCTGCTCACTCACCTGCCGGCGCGTTATGTACTTTTCGTGGGTTGGCCGGTATTCGTCAAGCCCGCGTGGCTCGGCCTGCCGATCGCTGTTGTCGCCACGGTGCTCCTCACGATCGTGTCGGTCGACGCGGGGGAGCGTGCG
This sequence comes from Streptomyces sp. NPDC058691, assembly GCF_042714775.1. Taxonomy (NCBI): domain Bacteria; kingdom Bacillati; phylum Actinomycetota; class Actinomycetes; order Kitasatosporales; family Streptomycetaceae; genus Streptomyces; species Streptomyces sp. NPDC058691. The sequence goes on from NZ_JBHXSO010000052.1 coordinate 24,327, forward strand.
AAGCGGGCGGCCGCATGTCCCACGTGCCTGCTCAGGTTCGACCCGATGTAGCCTCGTCCGCCGCTCCTTTCCGCGGGCGTCGAGGCTGTCGCCCCGGAGGGTGAGCGACAGGCCACCGACGGTGGCGTACCGGGGCGGTGTTCGTGCTGGTGAGAGCGCCGGGAATAAATGTCATCGTGCGATGACTCCAGTTGATGACATCGGCTGATGACATCGAGGAGCGTCGTGGAAAGTCCCGCAACCGGGGAGTCGCGGACCGGACGGCAGCGAGCGCTGGTTCCGGTACTGGTCTCGCTCGGCATGCTGGTCGCCGTGGTCAGCAGCCTCGGCGCCCCGCTGGTGCCGACGATCGCCGCCGAGGAGCACGTCTCCCTGAACGACGCGCAGTGGTCGCTGACCGTCACGCTGCTCGTGGGCGCGGTGGTCACACCGGTGATGGGCCGGCTGGGGGACGGTCCGCGCCGCCGCCCGGTGATCCTCGGGGCCTTGGTCGCGGTGCTGGCCGGCTGCGTCCTGGCGGCGCTGCCGCTGGGCTTCGGCTGCCTGGTGACCGGGCGGGCGCTGCAGGGCCTCGGACTCGGCCTCACCCCGCTGGCGATCGCCACCGCCCGGGACGCCCTGCCGCCGGAGCGGTCGCGCCCCGCGGTGGCACTGCTGTCGATCACCACCGTCGCCGGAGTCGGTCTGGGCTACCCGGTCACCGGGCTGATCGCGCAGTCCTTCGGGCTGTACGCCGGCTTCTGGTTCGGGGCGGCGGTGAGCGTCCTCGCGCTGGTGGCGGCCGTCGTGGTCCTGCCGCCGTCCCCGCGCCGCGCCGCGCCGCGACTGGACGTCCCCGGTGCGGTGCTGCTTGGCGCCGCACTCGCCGGGCTGCTGCTCGCCCTGAGCGAAGCCGAGCTCTGGGGCTGGCACTCGGTGCGGCTGCTCGTCCTGGCCGGGATCTGCCTGCTGCTGCTCGGCGTATGGGTCGTGCACGAGCTGCGGACCGCGCAGCCGCTGGTCGACCTGCGGCTGACCAGGAACCGGACCGTGCTGACCGCCAATGTCACCGCCCTGGTCGCCGGACTCGGGATGTACCTGCTGCTGTCGCTGGTCACCCGGTTCGCGCAGACGCCGCACGAGGCCGGTTACGGGTTCGGGGCCTCCGTCGCCGTCACCGGTCTGGTGCTGCTTCCGTTCTCCCTCGCCAGCCTGGCCGCCGGCCGGGTGGTGCCCCTGTTGGCCCGGCGGGCGACCATCGCCGTGGTGCTGCCGCTCGGGTGCGCGGTGTCCCTCGCCGCTGTGCTGGCGTTCGCCCTCGTTCGGGGACAGCTGTGGGAGCTGTTCGCCATCATGGCGGTGGCCGGCTTCGGGATCGGCTGGATGTTCGCCGTGATGCCCGGGATGATCGTGGGCTCCGTGCCCGCGCACGAGACGGGCAGCGCGATGAGCTTCAACCAGGTGCTGCGCTACGTCGGATACTCCACCGGAAGCGTACTGAGCGCCGCCGTCCTGCAGGCCCACACCACCGCGGGCAGCGCGCTGCCCACGGGTGACGGTTACCGTACGGCCGCGCTCCTGGCCTGCGGGGTGTGGGCGGCCATGATCCTGGCGACCGCGGTCCTGCCGCCGCGGCGCCGGCGTACGGCCGTCGCGGCCTCCGTACCGGGGCAGACCGCCGTCTCCGGGACGCAGGGCAAGGACGCGGACCGGCAGGAGGCGGCACGGTGAGCGGCGGCACGCCGTCGCGCAGGCGGGACTCCGCGCGCAGCCGCGAACTGCTGCTCCAGGCGGCGAGCGAGCTCTTCAGCGAGCGGGGCTTCGACCGGACCACCATCCGTGACATCGGGGAGCGCGCGGGCGTCGACCCGGCGCTGATCGCCCGGTACTTCAACAACAAGAGCGGCCTGTACACCGCGGTGCTGCGCGCGGAGCTGGGCGACACGAGCCCGCCTGACCTGCTCGCACCCGAACGGATCCGCGCTCTCCTCGACCGCGCGGACCAGCGCGGCGTGGGCCCCGTCTTCCGGTCGGCCGTCCAGACCCAGAGCGACCCCGTGGTGCAGGACGCGGCCCGCGCCCAGCTGTACCTGCGTCTGGTGGACCCACTGCGCGAGCGCTTCGCCGGCGAAGGACTGGACCGGCCGCGACTGCGGGCCGAGGTGGCGGTCGCCGCCTTCATGGGGGTACTGCTGGCCCGTGACGCGGGGACGCTCGACGAGCTGGCGAGCGTGGACCCGGAGGAACTGGCGTCACTGGTCCGCGCGTCGCTGGAAGGCCTGGACACCTGATGCCGTCGGCCGGAGTCGGTGTGGGCCGCGTGCTCACCGCTGTTCCAGCGGGCGGCCCCCCGGAGCGCTCGTCGCGACGGCGCGCAGGGGAATGCCGCGGAAGGTCTGGATGAGGACGATCGCCGCGCCGGCGGTCACGCACTGGTCGGCGAGGTTGAAGATCCCCGAGTCGCCGACCTGGATGAAGTCCAGCACGGCGCCACGTCCGAATCCGGGGGTGCGGAACAGGCGGTCGGCGAGATTGCCGCCGGCGCCCGCGAAGATCAGTCCGAGACCGGCCGCCCAGCCGACGGACCGGACGGACGGGGCGACCCGGGCGATGAGTACGAGCACGACGATCGCCAGGAGCGTGAACACCAAGGTCGCACGGGGTGCGAAGGAGCCGGCCGCGCCAGGGTTCCGGAAGGCCGTGAAGGTGACCGCGCCGCCCAGGGCGTGCCTGGCCTCATGGCCCTCGACGACAACCGCGGCGATCGCCTTCGTGATCTGGTCCACGGCGAGTCCGGCCGCCGCAATCGTCCACAGCAGATACATCCGCCGCACCGCCCACCTCCTGATCGCCGACCGCCGTCCACCGAGCGTACGCGCAGCGTCCGGCGGGAGGGGAGGCCGCCTGGAGGAAGTCGTCGGGCGGGCCTCACCACGTCAGGGTGAGCGAACCCCCGACCGGCAGCGCATGCCAGCGGTCGGCGTATGCGTCGAACCGGGACACGATCCGTTCGAGCTCCGCGGGCATCTCGCCTGCCGGCACATACGCGGGCAGCGCCTGCGCATGACCGTGCCGGACTTCCCACACGGGCAGCGCGATGGCCGCCAGCTCCTCGGACCGAGCCATGTCCGCCTGCGCCTGGGGGGACGGTTTCACCGGCCTCGACTTGCGGCGCCGGGCCGCCTTCGCGCGTTCCGTGGGGTCGGCGGGCCAGAACAGTCCGTTGTCACCGGCGGCCAGCCGCCCGTAGACGCCGAGCTTGATGCCCGCCTCGGCCTCGACCAGGAAGTGCACCAGGTCGTGCGGCAGATACCGGTGCCCGCCGGGCCCATTGCGCGGGGCGAGCCCGGCCCCGGTCTCGCGGTGCACCGCGATGTCGTAGCTCGTCCCGGGGCCCTTGGTGAATACGACACGCATGCCCTGAACGCTAGGACGCGACCGCTGCCGGCCGCACCCGGTTTTCCACGAGCGCGACGCCGCCGATCCGGCGGGCCACGTCCTGCCAGGCGTACCGGCCTCACCAGACCCGCGACCCACTCTGTCCGCCGGCTGCCGCTGTCAACTCCTGGGCACCTCGCCCAGGTTGCGGTCTGTTCCGTACGCGTGTCGATCAGCCGCAAGGTCCACGAAGCGATCCTGACAGCACGGGATCAGCCCGGTGAATCCCCCCGATCACTGCGCCGGCCCCCGCGCCGCCGAGAGGCCCGCAGACGGGGGTAAGGAATCTGGGCCTACGCCTACGCCTACGCCTACGCCTGCGACAAGGCAGGGCGCTCCGCGCCCTCCAGCATGGTGCTGAGTCGCCAGACGACGGCGATCGACAGCGCCGCGGCGATGACGAAGAAGCCGTCGCTCTGCACCACTTGCCACAGCCGGTCACGTACCTCGGCCACGTGGGCGGTTCCTCGTGCCCGGTCCAGCGTCGCGCCCGATGTCCCGAAGGCCACGAGGACCGCGATCCACCACAGAGTCAGCAAGGGATGACCACGCTTACGACTCCGCGCCTGCAGGCCGCCGGCCCAGAGGTCGTTGACGAACATCTTGGGCACGAACAGGTTCACCACCGGAATCAGCCATCCGAGGATCAGCCACGCCGGGTTCCGCCGCTGGCCTTCGGGCCACACCTCGTCCGCGATCCGCCGCATGCTCATCAGCCACGCGATGAACAGCACCACCGAAACCACGACCGCCGCGTTCCGCCAGCCGGTGAGGTTGCCGAACCACATCTCCGCCCTCAGCAGTGCCTCACCGCCATCGGGCGCCTGCCCGCCCGGCAAGGCACCCAACAGCTGATACCTGTGCCACGCCGCGACCCCCGCCGCGGCGTTCGCCAGTGCGCAGGCCCCCAGCACGGCACACAACACGCGCGCCAACAACCCCGGCGACCTCACGGACCTTGCCACCGCACCCCTCCGAAACCCCCACCCGGCCGACCCTCCGCAGGTCGGCAGCGGATCATAACCGCAGGGTGGTCATCGGACTGCGGCGGCCTCGTAGTGGTCGACCTGCTGACGGAGCAGGAGCGCGGCCGTGTGCGCGTCGAGGTGTGCCGTGCCACCGATGCCCGCGCTGATGAGGGCGGGGCCGTCGAGGGTGAACTGCTGGAGGAGGGTGTAGCCGTCGCTCTCGACGCGTACACCGAGGGAACGGTCGCCCAGCTTGGCGACGTTCATGGCCGCGTACGTGCGGACCGAGCCCTTGTAGGTCTCCTTGTGGCAGGTGCGCAGGGCCTGCTCCATCGCGTCGAACACCTCGGCGGCGTCGCTGGGGGTGGCGTACTGCCGCAGGCCGAAGGCCGCGACGGATGCGGTGGTTCCGGCGCCCTTCCGGAAGTTGCCGGTTGCCTGGACCTCGGCGTCGTGGGGCTGCTGGTAGTCGCAGAAGGCCCTGTTCGCGCCGGCGCCGTCGCTCTTGCCGGCGGACCAGCCGGCAGGCATCTCCGACAGCGGCAGCAGGGCCGCGGTCAGGTTGTTCTTCGTGAGAAAGCGCGGGCCGGGGCCGGGGGTGGGGGAGCCGGCGGCGGGGGACGCCCCGGTCGCGGCGGGACGGGAAGGGCTCTGCTCGGCCGGCGGCGCGCCCGCGGCGGTCGGGGACGTGGAGCTGCTGCAGGCGGCCAGAGCGGCGGCGAACAGGAGCGTTCCGAGGGCGTGGACGTGCTTGCGGTGGGACACCGGACCGGGTTCCTAGCGTGTGGCGACTGAGCTGTCGTACTGAATGGGCTGGCCGGCGCAGCTTATGCACCTGTGGCTGGATTCCAGGCATCGGGTCCGTTATGGGAAGCGGGCTTTTCCGCCGCCGTGAGATGAACCCGGCCTCCACGGGGACTGCGTGGGCGGGCAAGGGACCGTGCGCAACGGGGCAAGGAGCCCGGCCCGGCCCGGACCTACGGTCGAGGTGTCCCACCACGAATGGGACCCCGAGGCGCAAGGCCGGGACCGGCCGTGGATCCGTCCGGCTCCCGGCCGGCGCGACAACTGTGAGGGAGTGAGGCCGATGACGGATATCGAACAGTTCGAGGAGGCGCGTGAGGACGGGCAGCCGGTTCACCGCTTGGCCGTCGCGGGTCTTCTGGCGTCGGTCCTCGCGCTCTGTGCGCTGTGCGCGGTCCTGCCGCTGGAGCATCCGAGCCTCGCGTGCGGCATCCTGCCCCTGATCACCGCAGCGGCGGTGGCCGTGGTGCTCGGGCGCCTCCAGGACCGCCACCGCCACAGGGCGGCGCGGGCGTGTGCGGTCTCCGACACCGTGCAGAGGGTTCTGCTGCGGCCGCTTCCCCGGCGCATCGGCGCTCTGGGACTCGCGTCCGTCTACCGTGCCTGCGGCGGTCGTGGGCAGGTCGGTGGTGACCTGTACGCGGTCGCGCGCACGGGCGGGGCGACCCGCCTGATCATCGGTGACGTGTGCGGCAAGGGCCTGCCGACGTTCGAGGATGTCGCGGCCGTGCTCGGGGCCTTCCGCGAATGGGCCCCGCGTGCCGCCAGCTTGTCCGAACTGTCGGCCCGTCTGGAGGAGAGCTTCCTGCGCCACCTGGCGGAGGCGGATGACGGTGCCCGCGACAAGGACGAACGCTTCGTGACCGCGCTCCTCCTTGAGGTGCCGGACGGCGAGCGGCTCGCCCGCATGGTCAATCACGGTCATCCGCCGCCCGTGCGGGCCCGGCGGGGGAGCGCCGTCCTGGTGCCGGGCTGCCCGTCACCCCCGTTGGGCCTGCACGGACTGCGGGACCTGGGCGCCATCGAGGAGAGTTTCGAACTGGCCGCAGGTGACACCCTGTTGCTCTACACCGACGGGCTCATCGAGGCCCGCGACGGCGCCGGGCAGTGTTACCCGCTGCTGGAGCGTGCGACCGCGTGGAGCTGGATCCGGCAGGGAGCGGCCAGCCGCGTATGCCTGCCGGATGCGCTCGGGGAGATCCTCGAGGACCTCGTGGCCCACGCCGGAGCGCTCCCGGAGGACGACCTCGCGATGGTGGCGCTGACCCGTATGGAGGGGCCGGGTTCCGCCGTGCTGCCCTGGCAGGCAGGTGAGGCCTGGCGCGAGGACACGGGGCAGCTGCGACAGGACTGATCACCGGCCGGACTGCCGGGGGAGGAGGCCGACGGCCTGCGGGGTAGCGGCCCGCAGGACGCCGGCCTGCCGCCACTCCGCGGGTGACACACCGTAGACCGACCGGAAGGTGCGGCTGAAGTGCGCGTGGCTCGCGAATCCCCAGCTGTGCGCGATCGCCGCCACGGTCCGTCCGACGAGTTCCGGGCTGGCGAGATCCCTGCGGCAGGCCTCCAGCCTGAGGCGCTGGATCCACCGGCCGACGGTCATGGGCTCGCCCTGGAAGAGCTGGTACAGGTAGCGGACGGAGATGTGGTGCGCGGCCGCGACCGAGGCCGGGGAGAGGTCCGGGTCGTCCAGATGGCCGCGGATGTACGCGCGGACCTGCCGCATCAGCGCCGCCTCGACCGCGGGTGCGGCCTCCTCCTTGGTGTCTCCCTCCAAGGCGACCAGGGCGGTCAGTACGTCGACGATCCCCTGCCGCAGGAACCGCCGGGAGTCCGGGGCGCAGATGTAGTGGTCCGTCACCGTGACGAGGCTGTTCACGTACGACGCGAGGATGGCGCTGATGCCCTGGCCGGGGGAGTAGATCCGGCCGGTGGCCAGGCGCAGCGCCGAGTCGGGGAGGTCCAGCATCCGCCGCGGGACCGTGGCCACGTGCTGCCGCGCCGGCCCTGCGAAGTCCAGGACGTACGGCCTGCGGGTGTCGAGGATGACGAGCTCGCCGGCGGAGACCGGGGTCTTGCTGCCGTCCAGCGTCGCGACGACGGCACCGGCCCTCTGCAGGCTCACGATCAGCGAGCCGTCGCCGTCCGCGGCGATGAGCGGCGCGGTCCGCGCCATCTGCTGCGGGCTCGCCTCGAGGAAGCCGACCTGGACACCCGCGACGCACACCTGGCGTATGGCCCCATGAATCTCGGCCGTCCCCTGCGTGCGGACCTCCAGCCGGGTGAACGCCCTTCGTACGGCGTTCGTCCAGTACTCGGCCCGTTCGTCGGGGGGCAGGATGTCTGTGGAGAATGCTTTGTTCACGCTGTCCTCGCGAATCGGCGGGAGTCTCCGGGTGTCCCGGGCCCGCGCGGCGCGTCCGCGCCACACACGACACGGGGAACCCCTTACGTTGCCACCGTAGGATCCGGCCGCGGCGGCCGGTGCTCCCGCCGGGCGAGGCTGCGGGACACCCGTACGAACACGATCCGCGGACTGCGGGAAACCGCGGACGCCCGGGGCGGGGCCGGTGCCCGCACGGCTGCTCGCGCGGGTACCGGCCGGGCCCGGGTCAGATGACGATGACGGTCTTGCCGGGCAGGGTGCCCTGGTCGGCCCGGGCGTGGACGGCCGGCAGTTCCGCCAGCGGCTTCCGCTCGGCGATGTCGATGCGCAGGTCGCCGGACTTGACGCGCCCCAGCAGCTCGGTGAGCTGGGCGGCGTCGCTGCGCGTGCCCATGGCCACCGTCTTCACGCCGCGTCCGGGTTCGGCGGGCGGAGGGGTGGTGGCACTGATGAAGACGCCGCCGTCGGCCGTCAGGCCGGCGAGCGCGGCGGTCTCCTCCGGCGAGGTGGGCGCCAGGTTGAACACCACGTCGAAGCCGCCGTCCAGGGCCTCGGTCACGGGCGTCGCGGTGTAGTCGACGATCTCGTCGGCGCCGCTGCCGCGGACCCGCTCGGTGCTGCGCGGGCTCGCCGTCGCGGTGACCTTCGCGCCCGCCCGGTGCGCGAGCTGCACCGCGTATCCGCCCACCGCGCCGCCCGCACCGTTGACCAGGATGCGCTGGCCGGACCGCAGGCCGCCGTGCTCGAACACCGCCTGCCAGGCGGTCAGGACCGGCGCGGGCAGCGCCGCGACCTGGATCAGGTCCACCCCCTCGGGAACGGCGGCGAGCACCTCGGCGGGCGCGAGCACGTACTCCGCCGCCGCGCCGGGGTCGGTCGGCGGCAGGAACGCCACCACCGCGTCGCCCTCCGCCCACGCCGTCACGCCCTCGCCGACTCCGGCCACCCGCCCGGCGACGTCCAGCCCCGGCACATGCGGCAGGTCCAGCGGAAGCACCTCGCTCAAGTAGCCGGCCCGCAGTTTGGCGTCGGCCGGGTTGAACGAGGTGGCGGCCACCTTCACCAGTACCTGTCCGGCGCCCGGGACCGGGATCGGGACGTCCTCGTACACCAGGACATCGCTGCTGCCGTACTCGTGGAAACGCACTGCCTTCATGATCTCCCCTTCGCGGATGCTTCGATTTCGAAGCACAGTCTCACGGTCACTGTAACCTGCTTCGAATTCGAAATGATTCCCGATGGGCAGGTGACGTGCCTCTCGTGTTCCGGGACATAGGGTGGCCGGGTGGCCGATCACCGAGACGACACGCCCCAGCCGGAGCAACTGGCGGCCTACTTCGCGCTCACCGAGGCGGTCAGCCTGCTCCAGCACGCCATCGACCAGCAGCTCCGCGCCGAAGGCGATCTCAGCTACGTGCAGTTCCAGCTCCTGGCCCGGCTGTCCGACGCCGAGGGCAGCCTCACCATGACCGAGCTCGCCGACGGGGTCGTCTACAGCCGCAGCGGCCTCACCTATCAGGCGGCCCTGCTGGAGAAGGCCGGCCTGATCACCCGCACCCCCAGCCCGGACGACGAACGCTCTACCCTCGTCACGATCACCGACGCCGGCCGGGCCCGCCTGGCCCGCGTCATGCCCGGTCACGTCCAGGTCGCCCAGCAGATGTTCTTCGCCCCCCTCGCCCCCGAGGACCTGCGCCACCTGCACGAGATCATGAGCCGGGTCCGCGACCACATGCGCGCCCAGCCGCCCCGCTCCGCCGCACCCCGCAAGAAGCCCCGAACGGCGCGCGGGTGAGCCGCCCGCCCGGCCGCGGTTAACCGGCGACGTCGGTGCCGCTGCTCTCGCCGGCCTGGCGCGTACGTGAGGTCGCGAGGGGTTCGAGAAGCCGTCGCGGTCCGTTGAGCAGGGCGGACACCGGATCGGCAGCCGAATCCGCCGCCGCCTCGAACCCGGGGCCGGGTTCCGTCCGGATCTCCTGGACGGCCGGGATCCCCCCGCATTCCGGGCAGCGTCCCTCGGGATCGAGCAGGCCTCCGTCCCGGTCGTGACGGAGGGCGCGCCTCACCCCCGCGGGCGAGTAGAAGGCATCGCCCCAGGCCATCATGGCGCGCAGGATCGGCCACAGAGCGATGCCCTTGGCGGTCAGCCGGTACTCGACGGTGCCCGCTCCGTCGTCATCCCGGGTGAGCACGCCCTCCCGTACGAGGAGCTTCAGCCGGCTGGTCAGCACGGCGCGGGGGATCCCCAGCTGGGTGGCGAGATCCCCGAACCGGCGGACCCCGTAGAAGGCGTCTCGGACGATGAGCAGGGTCCACCGCTCGCCGATGACCTCCAACGCTCGTGCCAGTGAGCAGTTGCGATCCGGGTAGGTGCTGGGGAGGGTCATGCGTCCACTTTAATCCCCCTTGGTTCGCTCACTGAACTGCCCGTGCCTACGATGAGGGAGTTCGCTGACTGAACTGCCGAAATCGGCGGCTCCAGTGCACCGACCCGTCGACGAGGAGAACCACCATGTCGTCCGTACTGATCACCGGCGCGTCCAAGGGAATCGGCCGTGCCATCGCCATCGAACTGGCACACCGGGGCCATCGCGTGATCGCCACCGCTCGCCGCCCTGACACTCTGGCCGACCTGCCCGTGGACATGCGGCTGCGCCTCGACGTCACCGATCAGGACAGTGTCGACCAGGCCATCAGGGAGGCCGGCGAGGTCGACGTGCTGGTCAGCAACGCCGGCGCGACGGTGCGCGCACCCTTGGAGACTGTTCCGCTCGCGGAGGTCGAACGGCTCTACCAGCTCAACACCGTGGGTGCGCTGCGCGTGGTGCAGGGGGTGCTGCCGGCGATGCGGGAACGGGGATCCGGCCGCCTCGTCTTCGTCTCCAGCATCCAGGGACGACTGGTACTGCCGATCATCGGCCCGTACGGCGCGAGCAAGTGGGCGCTGGAGGCGATGGCCGAGACACTGGCCATCGAAACGGGCCACTTCGGCATCAAGGTGAGCATCGTGCAGCCGGGCGCGGTGTCCACCAACGGTGCCGAGCAGGCGCGGTCGTTCATCGAGGAGGAGAGTCCGTACGCCCCGCTGTACCGGCAACTCGGCGCTCTGCGCGGCGAGGTCATCACCTCCGAGGAGGTCGCCGCGGTCGTGGCCGACACGATCGAGCAGCCTGAACCTGCCCTGCGCGTGCCCGCGGGCGCTCCCGCCGAACGAGCCCTGAAGGCCCGGAAGGAGGCACCCGAGACCGAGCCGTTCGTGCTTGCCACGATCGATTGGTAGCGGACTCCTGCGGACCGGCGCGGCCGGCTCACTCGTGAGGCGCGTTCCGGTCCGCTCTCCCGTCGCCGGCTCTCCCGTCGCCGGCTCTCCCGTCACCCGCGCGGCCGCGGTCGGCGGCCCAGACGGACAGCACCGTCAACGCCTCGTCCGAGGGCGAGCCGGGGTCGGCGAGGAACGTGAGCAGGGTCTGGTCCGGGTCGCCGGGGAAGGCCAGCGCCTCGGTGCGCAACGTGAGGTGGCCGACGACCGGGTGGCGCAGGTACTTGGTGTGGTGGGTGAACCGCACCACCTTCTGCGCGGCCCACCAGCGGCGGAAGCGCTCGCTCTTCATGGACAGCTCGCCCACGAGTTCGGCGGTTCTGGGGTCGTCCGGGTGGCGGGCGGCATCCATGCGCAGTGTTCCCACGAACTCGGAGGCGACCCTCTCCCAGTCGTCGGCGAAGAGTGACCGCGCCGCCTCGTCGAGGACGATCCAGCGCGCGGCGTTGCGTTCCCGGGCCGGCATCGCGCCGAAGTCGGCGAGCAGCGCACGGCCCATCCGGTTGATCACCAGGATGTCGGTGCGGCGTCCCAGAACGAGGGCCGGGGTGCCCTCCAGCCGGGCGAGGAGCGCATGGATCCCGGGGCGCACCTTCTGCACGGCACGCGAGGCCCGGCGGCGACCCCCGATCTCCGGGCGCGCCACCGTGTTCAGGTAGCTGCGTTCCGCCGGGTCGAGCTGCAGGGCGTTCGCCAGAGCGTCAAGCACGGAGTCCGAGGGTGTGATGGGACGGCCCTGCTCCAGGCGTGTGTAGTAGTCCACGCTGACGCCGGCCAGCGCCGCGAGTTCCTCCCGGCGCAGCCCGGGGACCCGTCGCGGCGCCATGCCGTGCAGACCGAGCCGCTCCGGATCCATCGCCGCGCGCCGGGCGCGCAGGAACTCGGCGAGCCCTTCATTCCGCTCCATATCCCCATGCTCTCTCCTGGTGAAGCGGCGTGTCCCGGCAAGGGTGGCCCTCCGGATCCCAGGAAGCGGCGGACCGGTTCCGAGGCCGTCACGCGCATCCCCCGGCGTTCTGCTGGGGTGCGGGACGCCACCGTGCGGCCCCGCATTCCAAGCCACCGTGCGCAGCGCACGGCCCTCGACAGGGAGCATCCCCATGACTTCGACCTGGCTCATCACCGGTGCGACCTCGGGCTTCGGCCACATGGTCGCCGAGCGCGCGCTCGCCGGCGGCGCCCACGTGATCGCCGTCGGCCGCCGCAGCGACCGGCTCGCCGAACTGGCGGACCACGCCCAGCAGGGGCGGGTCACCACGATCCCGCTCGACATCACCGCGCCCGGGGCGGAGCAGGTGCTCGCCGACGCCGTGCGGACGGCGGGCGGCCTGGACGTCCTGGTGAACAACGCCGGTTACGGACTGTTCGGCCCCGTCGAGCAGATCGACGCCGACAACGCGCGCGCGATCTTCGACACCAACGTGCTGGCCAACCTCGCCGTCCTGCGCGCCGCACTCCCGGCGCTGCGCGCGTCCCGCGGCCGGGTCGTGCAGATCTCCTCGGTCAACGGCCAGTCCGCATGGGCCTCATCAGGCCTGTACTCGGCCTCCAAGGCCGCTGTGGAACTCGCCAGTGAAGCACTCGCGTACGAACTCGCCCACACGGGCGTGAAGGTGACCATCGTCGAACCCGGCCTCTTCGCCACCGAGTTCGCCACCAGTCTCCAGGTCGTCCTGCCACACGAGGTGTACGCACCGACCGTCGGGAAGTTCCTCACCGACTTCTCCGCGCTGCCCGCGACGGCGTTCGGCGACGCCGAGAAGGTGGTGGACGCGATCACGGCGGTGGCGACGATGGAGGAGCCGCCCCTGCGCCTGGCCGTCGGCGCGGACGCGGTCGGGCGGATCCGGGAGTCGCTGCGCTCCCGCCTCGCCGAGCTCGACCGCTGGGAGTCCTTCTCGACCGGGCCGGTCGGCCAGACCGTCTGACGCCGCCCGGTCGTCGGCCGGTCGTCGCCCGAGTGGTGCCCCTGCCGCCGGACGCGCCGAGGCGTCCGGGGGCAGGGGGGTCTGCGGCGCGTCGCGCGGCCGGTCAGGTGGCCCAGATCTGGAACTCCGAGAGCTGTCCCGCGGGCCAGCCGGTGTTGGCGCCGATGTTCAGGCGGAAGTAGCGCTGGGTGGTGGCGGGGAAGGTGATCGTGACGGTGTTGTCGGCGGCCGGGTCGAAGGTGTAGGCCGCCGAGGACTTGACGGTGGTGAGGTTCGATCCGTCGGTGCCGCCCAGCACGGACAGGGTCTGGGTCCGTGCGCCCCAGCCGGCGGGCAGTTGCAGCACGATCCTGGACGCGCTGCGCGCCGACCCGAGGTCGACCTGGACCCACTGCGGAAACGCGTTGTTGGCGCTCTCCCAGTAGGTGGACCGGGAGCTGTCGGTCACGTTCGACGAGGGATAGACGTCGTTGTGACTCGACTCGCTCGTCGGCCGTCCCGCGGCCAGGTTGAGGTTCGTGCCGGCGGTCCCGGTGCCCGACAGCGGGATGGTGGTCGGGCTGTTGGAGGCGTTGCCGGAGATGGTGACCGTACCCGTGCGCGTGCCCGAGGCCGTCGGGGTGAACGTGACACCGATCGTGCAGGAGGCTCCGGCGGCGATGGACGAACCGCAGGAGTTGCTTTGTGCGAAGTCACCGCCGGCGGTGACCGAGGAGACCGAGGCCGCGGTGCCGCCGGAGTTGGTGACGGTGACGGACTGCGCGGCGCTGGTGGTGTTCAGCGCCTGGCTGCCGAAGGTGAGCGAGGCGGGGGACGCCGAGAGGGTGGCCGGCGGGTTGCCTCCCGCCGCCGTGAAGGCGAGGGAGTTGACGTTCCAGCCGCCGTTGTCCTGGTTGAGCGTGAGGACCTGGCGGCCCGCGGGCAGCGTGACCCTGGCGGTGACGGTGGCCCAGGTCTGCCAGCCGCCGGTGGCCGGTACGTCGACGGTACCGGTGAGGTTGGCGCCGGAGGCGCTGGACAGGTGCAGCGCACCGGCCACCGCCGCGGGGGCCGCCAGACGCAGGCCCACCGTGTACGTTCCGGCCGTGGCGACGTCCACGGTGTATCGGAACCACTGGCCGCCGGAGGTCCAGCCGAGGTTGTAGCCGCCGCCGGTGTCCGAGGTGGCCTCGAGGTCGACGCCATCGGCGCGGTAGCCGTTGGCATTGCCGTTGACGCTGGTGACGTTGTAGGCCACGCCCTGGCCGCCGGTGTCGTAGTTCTCCGCCTGGACGGTGCCGGGGACCGGGGCGGGAGTGCCCCCGTAGGGGCCCCCGGGCGCCGGGGGTTCCCAGTTGTTGCCGGTCAAAGTGGCCGAGAAGCCTCCGGAGTTGTTGACGAAGGCCGTGGCCCCGGGGTGCAGGCCCGTGACGGTGTTGCCGGTGATGGCGGCGGAGCCGGTCGGCGCGGGATAGAACGGCGGCGAGATCACGATGCCGTTGCGGCCGGGGCCGGTGACGGTGTTGTTCTGCAGCAGGGTGTTGGTCGACGTGGAGAAGCCGATCCCGTCGTAGAGCGAGTCCACGACCGTGTTGCCGGTGGCGGTGACGTGGTCGACGATGCCGGTGTTCTGCCCGTCGCCGCCGTTGCCGATGTGGAACGCGGGCTGCCCCTGGCTGTACGCGTTGCCGCCGGAGCGGACGACGGTGTTGTCGGAGACCGACGCGGACAGCAGGTCGCTGCCGTTGACGCCGAACCGGCCGGCGCCCAGGCCGATGTAGCGGGCGGTGTCGCTGATGTAGTTGCCGCTGACGTGGTGGCCGCTGCCGCCGTAGATCCCGATGCCCTTGCCGCCCCACGGCGCGATCGAGGTGTTGCCGCTCACGGTGATGTTCGTCATCGGGTTGTAGAACGTCTGGGAGCCGTCGCCGTTGGTGTTGTAGCGGACCGAGTTGATGGCGATGGCGTCGTCCCCGGTGCCCCGGACGAAGTTGTTCGTGACGGTCAGGTTGTTGCCGGTGTCGGCGCCGAGCGACACGTTGTTGACGTTGATTCCGTCGGCCCAGATCGACGTCAGCCGGCTGTTGCGGACGGTGCCGCCGGTGCCCGAGGCCCAGAAGCCGGACATGGTGTGCTGGGTCCAGATGCCGTCGGCGACCCAGTTGGTCCCGGTGGTGTCCATCGCGCCGCCGTCGCCGCCGATGGTGCTGCGGCTGACCGCGTTGGCGTCGATGTGGAAGTTCTGCACCGTGCAGGAGGTCACGTTGAACAGCGCCGCCAGGGGCGTGCTGTTGGGGACCGGCACATCGCGGTAGATCGTGCTGTACCACATACCGGCGCCCGCGATGGTGATCCCCTGCGCGGTCAGGCCGGTGGTGCCCTTCACGTAGAAGGTGCCCTGCGGGATCCAGAGGATCTTGCCCTGCGACTGGGCCTGGTTGATGCAGTTCTGGATCGCGGCCCGGCTGTCCACCGCCTGGCTGTCGGCCGCGCCGTTGGTCGGGGTGTTGTCCGGGACCGCGCCGCAACTGGTGATCGAGATCGAGTTCGCCGGCTGGGCGAGCGGCGCCGGCGGGTTCTCCACGTCGACGGAGTCGACGTCGTAGAAGGACGCGTTGTTGGCGGCGTCCTTCTGGAGGGAGAAGGTGGCTCCGGCCGGGATCGGCGCGCCGGTGACGAAGGTGTGCGACTCGTCCCAGAAGACGCGGGGATTGCCGTCGGCGGGGTTCTGGTTGTCGCTGGTGTTGTAGTTGTTGTTGCCCTCGTACACCCAGGTCTGCTTGGAGTTGAGGTTGAGGGCCTGCCGGAAGACGCCGTTGACGTACAGGTTCAGCGTCGCGGTCGTGCCGCCGCCGGAGGCGGAGTCCGGGATGCCGGCGCGGACGTTGAGGAAACTGATGGGCGCACCGGTGGTGTTCGTCCACTGCACGGAGTTCCCGGCGCCGTTCAGGTGCACGTAGGCGTGGCCGGAGGCTTCGAGGGCGGCGCTGGAGTACTGGGTCGAGGGCGGCGACGTCAACGACGTGACGGTGGCGCCCCCACCCGTCGTGCCCGCCTCGGCTTCGTAGATCCTGAACGGAGTCGTCGCGCCCGACGCGGCGGCGGCGCGCGACGCCTGCGCCTGCCGGGCCACGGACGTCGTCTGGCCCGCCCGGGGCGTCTCGGGCGCCGGGGCGCGATGGGACGCGGCACTCGCCGGCAGGGCCGACACGCATAATGCGCCGACCGCTGCGAGAGCGATCGCCGCCAACCTGTGCCCGGCGCGGCCGATGCCACGCGAAGGTCTGGGGATCGCCCGCATCTGAAGCTCCTTCAGGAACGTGGAAAACCGGCGCCCCGAACGTACAGACCCTTATCGGAGCTCGCAAGGTTCTGAGCAGACAGAGCAAATTTGCGGCATATCCATGGAAGATTGGCATCATGCCCTGGTGGCGGAGGGGTTCGGTGGCGTGAGTAGACTCCCGCGAACATGTGACGCTACGACGGACCGGGCGGGGTGGCTGTGGCGAAGGATTCCGGACCGGGCGAGTCCCTGGCCGTGCGGGAGCACGAGGACGGAACGGTGGGCGAGGAGACGCATCCCACGCCGGCGGCCGAACGCATGCTGCTGTTCACCGACGCCGTGGTGGCCATCGCGATCACTTTGCTCGCTCTCGAACTGCCCCTGCCCCAGGGGCACACCAACTCCGAGCTGTGGCACTCGGCGACCGAGGACCGCCGTGACTACCAGGCCTTCCTGATCAGCTTCGCGGTGGTATGGGCCCACTGGTCGTCACACCGCCGGATGTTCCGCGCCGTGCGACGGCTGGACGGCGTTCTCAGCGGGATCAACGGCCTGTGGCTGCTGATGGTCGTGCTGATTCCCTTCGCCATGAAGGTGCTCGCCCCGGATGGCGCGTTCCAGGCCCGGTTCGGCTTCTTCGCGGTGATCCAGACGCTGGCCGCCCTGCTGTTCGGGCTGATGGCCTGGCACATACCGCGGGCCGGCCTGGCCGGCGCGGGGGCCCCGCCCGGGATCTTCTCCGATGCACTGGAGAGGAGCATCGCCATCGCGGCGTGCTTCGCCGTGTCGGTGCCGGTGTCCCTGACGGGTGACTGGGCCTATCTGTGCTGGGGAGCGGCGCCGATCGCCACCCGTCTGGTGTCGCGGTCGCGTTCACGGTCGCGTTCACGGGCCTGACCGTTCGGGAACGTCCGCCCCGCCGAGGTCAGGCGTCCGGACGGGTGCCGCGTGTGGCGCCCGCCGATGCCGCCACCACGCACAGCACCGCGATCCACTGCGTCCAGTGCAGCGACTCCTGGAGCACGATGAGGCCGATGAGGGCCGCCATCGCCGGTTCGAGGCTCATCAGGATGCCGAACACACGCGGTGGGATCCTGCGCAGTGCTTCCAGGTCCAGCGTGTACGGGATCACCGACGACAGCAGGGCCACGCCGAGCCCCGCGACCAGGACCCACGGCTGCGTCAGCGCCGCTCCGCTGTCGGCCACGCCGAACGGCACGGTCACCAGTGCCGCGACGGCCATTCCCAGAGCCAGGCCGTTGCCTTCCGTGGTGTGGCGGCCCAGTGCCGCTCCGATCAGGATGTACAGGCCCCAGCACGTTCCCGCGGCCAGGGCGAACAGAAGACCGGCGGCGTCGAGGTCGCCGCGTCCCTCCATCAGCAGGACCACACCGCCCGCCGCCAGCAGGGCCCACAAGGCGTCCAGCCATCGCCTCGACCCGGCCATGGCCACCGCCAGCGGCCCGAGGAATTCGACGGTCACCGCGATCCCCAGCGGGATCCGGGCCAGCGACAGGTAGAAGCACAGGTTCATCAAGCCGAGGACCACGCCGTAGCCGAGCACCACCGTCCACGTGCGACGACCCATGCGCGGCGACGGCCGCCACCACAGCAGCAGCACCGCCGCCGCGAAGAACAGCCGCAACGCGACCGTCCCGAAGCTGCCCACCGCGTCGAACAGGTGCTTGGCCAATGCCGAGCCCACCTGAACGCTGACAATGCCGAGCAGCACCAGTGCGGTTGGCGGGATGGCGCCGAAGGCACGCCCGGCCGACGCGGTCAGGGACGATCGGGGGTGCGGGCCGCGTTCGGTCCCGTCGACGTTCCTGGTGGCCACGGGTGGATTATCGACCCTCAGCGGTCAGGGCGTACATCTTCTCGTCGTCGCCGGCCACATAGACGATGCCGTCGGCCACGGCAGGTGCCGAACTGACCGTCCCGTCGAGAACGTAGGACCACCGGACGTGTCCGGAGGCGGCATTGATCGCGTAGAGCTTGCCGTTTCCCGCATACACCGTGTCGCCGGCCAGGGCGGTGCCTGTCGCGAAGTCGTCCTCGGTGAGGTCGACGAGCCACCGTTTGTCACCGGTGGCGGCGTCCACCGCGCCGAACTTGCCGGCCGCCCCGGTCTCCCCGGCAGGTTCCGCAGCCCACCCGAACATCTCGCCGCGGGCGCCCACCTGCACGTTGACGATGTCACTCGTCCATTTGACGCGCCCGTCACGCACGTCGAGCGCATACGTGGTGTGGCGGTAGTCGCTGTAGATGTACACCGTCCCGTCCGCGACGGTCGGAGTCGTATCGAGATAACTACGGGTGTTGTAGGCCCACTTCTTCGCGCCCGTGGCCGCGTCCAGCGCATACAGACGGTAGTCGTAACCGGCGACGTAGACGCGACCGTCCGCCACCGCAGGCGAGGACGTGATCTGCTTGCCGGTGCGATAGGTCCACTTCTCCTTGCCGGTGACGGCGTCCACCGCGTAGACCCTGCCGTCCGCGGTTCCGAAATACACGACGCCGTCGGCCACCACCGGCGTCGAATAGACTCCGAAACCGGTGAAGAACTTCCACTTCACCCGACCGGTCGCGGCGTCCAACGCGTACACGCTGCCGTCCTTGCAGCCGGCGTAGACGGTGCCGTCGGCCACCGCGGGTGACGCCTCTTTCCGGCTTCCGGCGTCGTAGGTCCACTTCGTTCGACCGGTGGCCGCGTCCAACGCGTACACCTTGCCGTCCTCGTCGCCGGCGTACAGCATCCCGTCGGCCAGGACCGGCCTGGCCGACACCTTGCCCTCAAGAGGGACAGCCCACACCCTCTTCACGCGCGGCTTCTTGACGGAGCCCGACGCGACGGGCTGCCGGCCGCTGCGGTCCGTACCCCCGGAGACCCACGCGGCGACGCCCGCACCCGCACCGGCCGTCAGGAGCAACGCGACACAAGCCGCCGCGAGACGACGCGATTTACGCCGAGCGGAAGGGTCCCGCTCATGCGCGACGTCAGATGACGGAGCGTCAGCACCCTTACCGTCTCCTCCGGCCGTGCCCGGGTCCACCTCGGTGAGCGGTGCCGTGTCCGCGGACGCCTCCACCGACCCGGTCGTGGACGTCGAGGTCTCGGTGGACGCGGCCACAGCCCGCAGCCGGTCGCGGACCTCGGCAGCGGAAGCGGGCCGGTCCTCTGGTCTCTTCGCCAACAGTTGTGCGACCAGCGCATCGAGGGCCTCGGGCACAGCCGGCCGCCGAACACTCGGCGCATCCGGTGTGCGGTGCACGTGAGCGAACATCAACGCGCTCGTCCTGAGTTCCCCGAACGGGCTGCTGCCCGTCAGCAGCTCGTGCAGCAGACAGCCGAGCGAGTACAGGTCGCCCCGGGCATCCTGCCGGCCCGTCTCGAACCGCTCCGGCGGCATGTAGGCCAACGTGCCCATGACCCGCGTGTCGGACAGCGTGCCCGTCTCCACGTGGCGGGCGATACCGAAGTCCAGGACCTTCACGACCCCCGACTCGGTCAGCATCACATTCGCCGGCTTCAGATCCCGGTGGACGATGCCGGCCGCATGCGCGGCCGCCAAAGCGTCGGCAAGCTGTGCGGTCCATTCGACCGCGTCGGCGATCGAAGGAGTCCCGGCCTCCCGCAGCACCTGCCCGAGGTTGCGGCCCCCGACGAGCTCCATCACCAGAAGCAACGTCTCATCGGCGTCCCGGCCCAGATCGAAGACCGTGACGACACCCGGGTGATTGAGCGCACCAGCGGTCCGCGCCTCGCGGAAGAACAACTGCGCCGCGTCGTCACCCGTCAGATGCGACTGCAGCAGCTTGACCGCGACCTCACGACCGATGACCCGGTCATGGGCGGACCACACCTCGCCCATGCCGCCACGGCCCAACCTGGCCCGCAACTCGTACCGGCCCGCCAGAACACGCCCCACGCCAAAACCCCCACCGGTCACCCTGTCCGGCCCCATCGGACTCGGAGGCCGGACCAGGGCATCGTATCGGCCAGGCTGTCCTGAAGTACCCCAGGACAGCTTGGCGGAACGGCGGTTACGGGGCGAGGGTCTCGCCGGCGGGCGCCTTGCTGACGGTGCCGGCGGGGGCGGAGACGACCAGCCCTGCCGCTTTGCCGAACGGTCGACCAATTCCTTTTTGATGTCGGATAGCTTTCAAGGCATCCATTGTTTTTTGTGCGCGGGCCCGTTCGCCATGACCGACCGGGCTGGTGAGGAGAGGTGTGCCGTGATGGTGGTCAACCTGACGGAGACTGCGGCCGGTCTGCCGGAGGCGTGGAGTTCTCAGAGGCTGGGCCTGGTGGGGGAGGCCTGCGTGAAGGTACTGCGCATGGACGAACTGCCGGTCGGGGAGGAGAGCCATCGTGCCGCGGAGGCTCTGCTGGTCCTCGATGGCCGGCTGGAGCTGGAGGTGGATGGTCTGCCGGTGTCGGTGCGGGCGGGCGAGCTTTTCATGGTGGCGGCGGGAACTGCGCACGCGGTCCGCCCCGGAAGCCGTGGCACGTTGGTGATCGTGGAACTGCCGGAGGGGTGACGGCTCTTCAGGCGGCCATGGCCGCCTGAGGGCGACTTGGGGAGTGGGGCCGGCCCGCACCGCACACACCATGCTGCTGGAGTCGCAGGACGGGAGCAGAATGGGATGGGCGCACTGTCACTACCGAGGGCTGGACCGATGAAGAAGTCCCTGTTCACCGTGGAACCCATATCCGTTCTTGAGGAAACGGTGTTGGAGGAATTCCACGCCGTGCATCGGCATGCCCACGGGTTCGATTTCCCTGCCGATCCGCCGGTTTGCAGGGCGTCTTTCATCGGGCAGATCGTGAGGCCTCGCCCCGGACAGAGAATATCGGTCTGGGTTGCTTGGGGCGACGGCCACCCGGCCGGGATCTGTGTGGTCGGCCTGGACGACAACAACCCGCTGAAGGGCGCGGATCTGGTCTTTCTTTCGGTGCACCCTGAAATGCGACGTCAGGGAGTGGGGCGAACGTTGCTGTCCGCAGCCCGGGAGTATCTCGGCGGGATGGGCGTGAAGAAGTTGACGGCATTCACCTCCAGCTCTGCCGAGATCGGGCCCGGTGATGCGTTCGCCGAGGCCACCGGCGCCGAGCGGGTCGCCCGATACCGTCGGCTGTCGCTGAACATCGCCGACCGTCCTCGCAAGGACGGTTACGAGGTACCGGTCGGCTACCGTCTCGCGCGCTGGCGTGGTGGTGTCCCCGCCGAGTCCTTGGCGGAGTTCGCGGCCATGTCCACCCGGCTTGCCGAGGACGAGGCAGCCGGCTCAGGCCGCGGCGCGGCGGAGACATTCGACGCCGAAAAGGTCGATGGCCTGTATGCCGTCCTGCGTGCCTGGGGCTTGCGCACCTACATCACCGCTGTGCGGCACATGGAGAGTGGCCTTCTGGTCGGCTACTCCGCGCTAGGCATGGCCAGTTCGCATGATCGGGACGCAAGCCAGTGGGACACGGTCGTGCTTCCGGCGCACCGCGGGCAGGGCCTGGGGGCGGTATTGAAAGAGGCCAATCTTTCATGGGCTCGCGAGCATGAGCCGGAGCTGAGTCGTGTCACCACATGGAACGCCGTCGGAAATGACGCCATGACGGCGGTCAACGAATCGTTCGGGTTCCGCGCCGATGCTTGGGGATCCGTTCGGATCTGGTCCTGGTAGTCGAAAGCTGCCCTGTCCTGCCTGACCGGCCTCACCCCGTGCCCGCGGGCACCGGCACGGTCTGGGCCGGGACGAAGACCCTGTGGCCCAGGATCCCGGTGTCGACGGTGCCGTCCTCCTCCGCCTGCCAGCGCCAGTGGGCGCCCGGGACGTCCCCGGTGGCGAGCACGATCCAGCCGCCGTCCCGAGAGGAGAGCCGGGTGAGTGCGGGGAGGTCCTTCTCGGCGGGCGGCTGGGCCAGCACGAGTATCCCGGTGACGGGGGCCGTGCGGGTGGCGCTACGGATGAGGCCGGCGCCGACTTCCGGTGCCGGGACGGCCAGGGGGGACCGGGAACCGCCGCTGACGTCCTGGAGGCCGGGCACCCGCAGCAGCCCGTGCTGCGCGTGCAGGTCGGGCAGCACGGTGCGGGCCGGGTCGACGGCGACCACCGTCACCTCGGCATTGTCCTGGCGCGCGCTGTCCAGCAGGCTGCGCACCAGCGCGGCCAAGGTGTCCCGGGCGACCCGCAGGTCACCGAGGATGCTGAGGGTCCCGTTGAGCTGGCCGAGGTCGACCAGGAACTGGCCGTGCCCGCGCTCGCTCACGCCCACGCGGGCCAGGAGCGGGAGGGGCAGGCCGTCGTCCGGGCCGCCGTCCTCGACGGAGGCGGGTACCCCGGTGCGCTCCCAGCGAGTGGGCTCAAGGGCCGTCCACCGCTCAGGGGCCGGCCCGGTGGCGGAGACGGCGGCGAGCACCTTGGTGGGGAGGGCGAGCACGCTGTAGACCCGGGTGGGCGGGCTGCCAGGGCCAGGGCCAGGGCCCGTGCCCGGACCGGAACCGGGCGTGGCCAGCACTTCGCGCAGGGTGTGCCGTACGACCGGAAGCGTGTGGGTGTCGGTGACCAGGGAACGGCCCAGGGCGGCCCGGCGCCGACGGCGCAGCGCGCGCTGGGCGGCGCGTGGCAGACGCGGGCGCAGCACGCGGGCGGCGCGCCACAGGGCCGTGCCGATGCGGCGGGCGAACCGGGCCAGCGTACGGCGGGCGATGATGAGGACGGTGAGCAGGGCGAGGCCGGCACCGCCGCCGACGAGGGGTCCGATCGGAAACCCCGATCTGAAGGAGGCCGTTCCGGCGATGGTCAGCGGCGCGGACGCCCCTCCGGTGGCGGCCGCCACCGTGGCCTCGGGCAGCGGCCCCACCTGTACGCCGTCACCGGTCGCGTCGTCGGGCAGGCGCAGTGCGAAGCCGGGGACCAACTGCTCGGGCCGGGTGAAGGGGAAGCCGTCGGGAAGCCTGCGCCCGGTGTTGAGGTCGAGGATCTCGGAGAACCGGTTGCCGTCGCCGAGAGTGCGCTCGGCGATGGCGAGCAGGGTCTCCACCTGCCCGTCGTTCTGCTGGGAGGACTTCACGACGTAGTACTTGACGTCGTCCGCGGTGCTCGCGGTGACCGCCGCCACGGCGGCCGCGCGGGCCGGGGCCGCCGACGCCGTCCGAGCCGGCGTCAGAACCGGCGCGGCGAGGGCCACCCCGATGGCCAGTACGAGCGCGGCCGGGCGCCTGACCATGGCCGCGGCGCACATGGCCGAAATGTTTGCGGAGCGCAATCTCCATCCTCCTGAGCAGTGCTCGCCCGACACACTACTGTCATGAACGGTTCATCCGGGCGGGGGATAGTCGGGTGGTGAACTGAGCCTAGCCATACCGGAGTTGCTACTGGTACGGCCGAGCGGTGAACGATCGGAGAAGGGCAACAACGCTATGGCGAGGCGGCACACAAGCGGATGGGAAGCGCTCGGTTTCGACACCGACCCTACCCCGGGCGACCCGGAGGCCATTCGTACCCTCGCCCGGACGTACCGGGACTTGGGTGACCAGGCGGACCAGGCGTACCGGTTGCTCGGCACCGACGCGGCGATCCGGCACGGCAAGGGCCAGGCGATGGCCGCCCTCCAGGACAAGATCAAGGACATGCCGCGCTTCCTGGACCGGACGCGGACGTCCTTCCACTCGGCGGCGGACGCCTATTCCGTCTACGCCGGAGTGCTCACCGATGCGCAGAGCCTGCTGGACCGGGCGATCGACCAAGGCGGCCCCATCGCGGCGACCGCCTCCGCGGTGGTCCCGGACATGCCCGAGAACGCCACGCCGGAGCAGACGTCGAGCCACGACGAGCGGGTGACGGAGGTCGGCAACGCCAAGTCGCAGCTGTCGGCGGCGACAGCGCTGGCCCAGCAGGCCCGGCAGATGCGCGAGGACGGGTCCGCGAGCGCGTCCAGGACCCTCGACGAGGCGGCCGATCAGGCCATTCCGGCACGGAACATCTTCCAGAAGATCGGCGACTGGCTCGCCGACCATCCGATCTTCGAGATCATCATCGGCATCTTCGCCGGTCTCGTCGCGATCTTCTTCCCCGTGGTGGGGATCCTGATCGGCGCCCTGGCCTTCGGCTTGTCGGTGGTCCGGATGGTCTCCCAAGGCCACCTGGAAATAGGTGAGTTAATTGTCGGCCTGCTGACCATCGTCCCGGGCGGGGTGCTGCTGGGGCAGTTGGGCAGGCTCGGCAACGTCGTGTCGAAGTTCGCCCCGCTGGGCAAGGCGCTGGCGACGGCGGGCCGGGGCGCGGGCACCATGTCCAACGCGGTCAAGGGCTGGATGAAGGGATCGACCTTCACCCGCAAGGTCCTCACCCCGCTGGGCCGGGGCGTCAACTACGACGGTCTCAAGGTCAGGCCGGCCTTCGTGGTGACGCAGAAGGCGGTCGCCGAGGGGACCACCGAGTTCGCGCTCGGCGCGACCGCGACCGTCATCTCGGACCTCGCCGCGGGCAAACAACTGGACGCGGCGAGAATCCTCGCCGGCGCCGCGGTCGGCGCGGCCGTCGGCGGCGGCTTCGCCGTGCTCGGCGGCACGAAGTTCGCCAACAACCTCAAGGACGCCTTCACCACGGAGGGCAAGTTCAAGAGCAACGTCGGCAAGGCGTTCTCCGCGTCGAGCTTCACTCCGGGCAGCCTCCTGCACGTCAACGGCCGGGAGATGCCGCAGAAGACGGGCTTCCACGGCATCACGGGCAAGACCGAGGGCGACCAGACCACCGGCGCGCTGAAGACCAAGGTCACCACGCCGGACGGTACGACGACCGAGACCAAGACCGAGCCGGCCACCCCCAAGCCCGCTGCGCCGGCGGACGGCAACCCGCAGCCGGAGCCGAAGACCACGACGAAGACGACCACCCCGGACGGCTTCACCTCCAAGACCTCGGGCGACACGAACACGATCGAGAGCCCGCAGGGCGACAAGGTGACGTACGACGGCACCCAGACCAGCGTGGACACCCCGGCCGGCAAGGGCTCGCACCTCACCACCACGCTGACCGACAACGGGTTCACGACCTCGAACGGCCCGTTCGGCGGTGGTGTCACGCAGGGCGCCGACGGCACGGTCGCCTTCAGCGGCACGGTGGAGGCGGGAACTCACGGCCCCAACCCGCCCGCCTTCACCGTCGGGGCGGGCGGCGACATCCACACCGGGGGACTCACGGTCCACGACGCGGGCGGCACCACCACGGTGTCCGGGGACGGGGTCTCCGTCCAGCACCAGGGCACCGTCACCTCGGTGTTCCACGGCGCTCCCGGCAACCCCCCGGTGGTCACGCACGACACCGGCGCCGGGGCGCACGGGACCGTCGAGGTCAATATCGCCGGGCACCATGTCACGGCTCCCGCGGACCACATCGGCGGCGGCGTGGACCTGCCGGGCCACCAGCACGTCGACCCGCCTCAGGCAGGCGGTGTCCCGGTCCACGACAACGGGGTGACCGGCACCCTCCATCCGGACGGCACCGCGACGGTGAGCTCGATCGGCGGTCCGACCACGCACCTGAGCGGCGACGGGTTCACGGTCGTCCCCGACCCCCACCAACCCAACACCACGGTGCAGTTCGACAGCAGCGCAGGGCACTACGGACTCGATTCCGCGGTCAACGTGACAACACAGGGCGGCCCGTCCGTCAGCGCCGACAGCGACGGCATCGTGACCGTGCAGGGCGGCCCGGGCGGCGGCGGCACGGCGTTCTTCACTCCGGACGGCGTCACGCTGACCGGCGACAACGGCGCCCAGTTCACCGTCGGCCAGAACGGCGCCTTCGACGTCGGCGGCATAAGCCACGGCGCGAACGGCACACTCACCGCCGGCGGCAGCACCGTCCACGCCGACGGCACCGCCGACTTCACGCACAACGGGTTCCAGTACCACGTCGGCCCGGACGGCGTCATCACCCCCGCCCCCGGCCAGCACGGCCCTCCGGGGCCGGACGGCGCCCCCACCCCACCCCCGCCGCTGGCGCAGGCGGCCCCCGGCCATCCGGTGGCACACGGCAACCTCACGGTCTCCGTGGACGGCCACGGAACCCCGACCGTCACCGTGCAGGGGACCAGCACCGTGGACGGCACCGGCCACGTCGTCACCACGACGGCCTCGGTCTCCGGCGGCGGCACGACCCTCGACTCCGGCGGCTTCCACGTGACCACCGGCCCGAACGGCACGACCGCCACCGGGCCCGGGTTCTTCGCCCACAACGGCCCCGGCGGCATCACCGCGGGTGCCCCGGGCGGCCAGCCCGCCGTGTCGGTCACGGTCGGCCACAACGGCGGAGCCACGGTCGCCGTCGGCGGCAGCACCACGACGCTCGGCCCGAACGGTGCCACGACGCACGTCAACGGCGGACTGGTGGCCACCGGCAACGGCACGGTCTCCAGCGCCCCGGTCGGGCAGGGCACCACCGTCGACAGCGGCGCGGGCGGCGCCGGCGCCACCGTGAACGACGGCCACGGCGGGGCGTTCACCGTCCGCCCCGGCACCGACGGCACGGGCAACCCGACCGCCGACATCACCCACCCGGACGCCCAGGGCAACCCCGCCCAGGCCCAGCTGGGCGCGAACGGGATCAGCTCGCAGGGCGTCACCGTCCAGAGCGGCCCGGGCGGCGACGGCGTCAGCTTCAGCCAGCAGGGCGACACCGCGACCACGACCACCACCTCCGGCGCCGACGGCACCGTGCACGTCACCGGCCCCGACGGCAGCGCCCAGGTCGGCGGGCAGTCGGTCACGGTCACCAATGCCTCCGGGCAGAGCGTGAGCAACACCAACGGCACCATCACGGCGGCGGGCAACGGCCACACCACCACGCTCACCCCGGACGGCAACGGCGGCTTCTCCACGCGGACGGTCGACGACAAGTCCGGCGTCGGCCACACCGTTGACCCCAACGGGCAGCTCAGCGTGGAGAATTCACCCAGCGGCGCCGACATCACGGCGACGCGCGACGGCGGGACGGTCCAGACCCCGCCCGACAAGGGCCCGGCCTACGTCGGCAGCCCCCCGCTCGTCGGCGGCGACAACACCCTGACCAACGGGACGGGCGGCACCACCGTCACCACCCACGGCGCCCACCCGTACGCGGCCCCCGGCAGCACCGTCAGCCACAACGGCGACGGGCATGTGACCGTCGAACACGGCGCGGGAACCGCGAGTTTCGGCCCGGGCGGCGTCACACACCTCGGACCCAACCCCAACGGTCCGGTCGATGCCCAGGGCAGGCCCGTCGACACGGGCGGCAACCCGATCGGCAACGGACCTGGCGAGACCTCCGTGTCCACGGTGACCGGCGACGGCCAGGGCGGCATCACCGTGCAGACGCCGGGCAACGGCCCCACCATCCACCACACCGGCGGCTTCGGCGGCCGGTCCACGGTGGACACCGGCAACGTCACGGTCACCAAGTCCGACAGCGGCTTCCCCAACGCGACCACCCCGGCCGAGAAGTCCGGCGTCCTGCCCGGCAAGGACAGCCCCTTCGCCCCACAGGGCCCGCCCGCGACCTTCACCGTCGGCGCGAACCACCCGGGCGGCCCCAGCGTCCAGGTGCCGATCTGGGGCGGCGGCTCCAGCGTCAGCAGTGGCAGCCTGCACGTCGACCACACCGGCAGCGGGACCTTCCAGGTCGGCGGCCCGGGCGGCGCGGGCGACTCCGTCACCGTGCGGCCGGACAACAGCCTCACCGGGGGCCCCGGCGTCCATGTCACCGACCACCCCGCCGTCACCCCGCCGCCGGGTCAGCAGGGGCCCTCCGTCCCCGCCCACCAGACGGCCACGCTCAGCGACGGCACCACGGTCTCCAACCTGGGCGGCCCCGCCACGTTCACCCCGCCCGGCGGCGCCCCCGGCACCACCGTCGACCACGGCACCGCCACCACCACCGACCCCGGCAACGGCGTCACCATCACGCAGAACCCGCACGGCTCGGCCGACTTCCAGTACACCGGCAACGGCGAGAACACCACGCTGCACGTCGGCCACAGCGGAGTCACCGGGTCGGTGGACGGCAACGGCACCACCCACACCTTCACCGCGGGCGACAGCAGCGCCGTCACGGTCCGGGACGCGGGCGGCACCAAGGTCGCCGGCATCGACGGCTCCGGCGGCTTCACCGAGCAGCACTCGGCCGTGGACGACTACGACTTCAACGTGGGCAGCACCCTCAAGCCCGACGACTACCGCGAGTTCGCCTGGGAAGCCGCCCGCAGCGCGCTCAAGGGCGTCGTCCAGAACTTCGCCGTCGCCGGCGTCCAGATCGGCCTGGGCGCGGACCCCACGAACGCCCTGGAGAACGCCGCCCTCGGGGTGGGCACCTCGGTCGCCAACGGCGTCACCAACAAGCAGTTGGAGAACAGCCACATCTTCAACACCAAGGGCCCGGAGGTCCTGTACACGGACATTCCGGTGAAGTTCATCAACACGGCCAACGACAACCAGAACCGGGAACTGCTCAACCCGCCCCAGCCCGAGGGTCCGGTGTCACTCACCCCGGAGGAACTCGCCTGGATCCAGGCCGAGCAGAGCGAACAGAACCCGGGCCGGTAACCGGCTCCCCGCCCGCGACAGCCCACCTGACAGCCGACCCCGACCGCCCGGCCCGCACCACAGGAGAGGAACAGCCCTCATGCCTCAGTTCGACGTCAAGACCGAGATCACCGACTCCACGTCGGCGACCGTGACCAACGAGTACGACCAGGCCATCGCCCAGCTCCGGAAGATCAAGACCGACATCGACAACCTTCTCGCCGACGGCTACCGCACGCCCGCCGCAGAGACGAAGTTCCGCCCGTTCTTCGAGTCCTTCCACAAGGGCTACAACGATGTCATCGAGGGCCTGCCGGGCATCTCCCAGTACGTCAAGAGCGTCGGCGAGGGCTTCACCGAGACCGACAACCAGCTCGGCAACAGCCTCCCCCACTAGGGCGTGTTTCGAAAGTAGCGCCGGCCGCCCGGAGGGCGGGTCCCGCGGCGTCTGGTGCGGTGCATCGCAAGGCGGAGGGTCGTCCTCGTAGTGGGCTACTCGGACGATTCGACAACGCAGCGAGATGCCGTGCCAGGCGTCGCGGGTGGGGGCACCTCCCAGCGGTAGCTGGGGGAGGGACTTTCGAAACACGCCCTAGTAAGCCCGGCACCTGGCGGACGGGCCGGACCGCAGACCTGTCCGGCCCGCCCCGCCCCGCCCCCGTTCGCTTCACGAGGAACCGAGGAACACCCCCATGCGCCTGACCGTCACCGTCGTCGACCCGGATCCCCGGACGGGCCGGGCGGCCGACATCGTGATCGACACCGACCCCGGTGTCCCGGTCGGCGACATCGCCGGAGAAATCGGTCAGGCCCTGCACGGCACCTCGCCCGCCGACGACCCGCCCGTCCTCTACGCGGGAGCCGAGCGGCTGCCCGCGGAGCAGGCCGTGGGCGCCGCCGGACTGCGCTCGGGCGGCCTGCTCGCCCTCGGAACGCCGCTCGACGTGCCGCGCGCCGGCCAGGAGCCCGAAGGCGTGGCCGAGTTGCGCGCCATCGGCGGCACCGGCGCCGGATCGGTGTTCCGGCTGCCGCCGGGGAACTTCGAGATCGGCTCTGCCGAGACGGCCCGGGTCCGGCTGCCGGCCGGCGACCTCCCCGCCACCGCCGCCCACCTCACCGTCGCCGTGGACGGCGCTGTCTCGGTACGCGCCGCGCGCGGCGAGACCCTGCGCCTGGACGGCACCGAGCTGACCGGCACCGGGCTGACCGGCGGCGAGGAGTGGCGGGACTGGCCCGTTGCCGGCGTGCTGACCTGCGGGCCCGTCCTGCTGGAACGGGCCGAACCCACCGCTCCCGACGCCGCCGTGGTCCCCTCGGCCGACGGGACCGGACTCGACTACAACCGGCCGCCCCGGCTGCTCCCGCCGACCCCGAAGAACCGTTTCAGGCTGCCGCGAGAGCCCAGCAAGCAGCCCCGCAGCAGGATCCAGCTGCCGATGATCTTCGCGCCGCTCGTCATGTCCGGCGCCATGACCGCGATCACCGGCAACTCCCGCATGCTCCTGTTCGGCCTGCTCTCCCCGGTCATGGCCCTGGTCAACCAGCTCACCGCCAAGCGGCGCGGCAAGGAGACGTACGCGGAGCAGCTCGCCGCGTACAAGGAGACCAAGGCCCAGCTCGACGAGGAGGTCGAGGACGCGGTCCTCGCCGAGCAGGCCGCTCGCCGCGCCGCCTGCCCCGACCCGGCGACCGCCCTGCTCATCGCCGCCGGTCCGCGCCGCCGCCTGTGGGAACGCCGCTGGCGGGACGACGACTTCCTGCTGCTCCGGTTCGGGCTGGCCGACCGGCCCGCCTGGGTCGAGCTGGAGGACCCCGCCGAGTCCGAGCACCGCCGCCGGGTCACCCGCACCACCCACGCCGTGCCCGTCGCGGTGTCGCTCCGCGAGGCGGGCGTCGTGGGCCTCGCTGCCGACGTACGCGCCTCCGACGCGGCGCTCCGGGTCGGCGGCGCCCCCGCCGACGGCAGCGGGGCCGAGATCATGGCCTCCCTGGCACGCTGGCTCGTCGCCCAGGCCGCCATCCTGCACAGCCCCTCCGACCTGCGCGTCTACGTCCTGTCCGGCTCGTCGGGCGCGGACCGATGGTCCTGGGTCCACTGGCTGCCGCACTGCGCCCCGCAGGGCGAGGACACCGTGAGCCTCGTGGGCTCCGGCGCCGAGTCGCTGGGCCGCCGCGTCGCCGAACTCAGCGCCCTGATCGCCGCCCGCAAGGCGGCGGGCCGCAACGCCCCGCGCGGCGGCGCCGCCGGTGAGCCCGACGTCCTCGTGGTCCTGGACGGCGCCCGCCGCCTGCGCGCCCTGCCCGGCGTCATCCAGATCCTCCGCGACGGCCCCGAGGTCGGCGTGTACGCGCTCTGCCTGGACGACGAGGAACGGCTGCTGCCCGAGGAGTGCCAGGCCGTCGCCGTCGCCGGGGTCGGCGGACTGTGGATCCGGCAGGCCGGCGTGGAACCGGTGACCGGCGTCCTCATGGACGCGCCCGAGCCGGCCTGGTTCACCGGCGTGGCCCGCGCGCTGGCCCCCGTCCGGGATGTCGGCGACGACGCCGAGGAGGGCCTGCTGCCCACCTCGGCGCGGCTGCTGGACGTGCTCGGCCTGGAACCGCCCACCGCAGAGGCCGTCGCCGCCGCCTGGGCGGTGTCCGCGCGCAGCACCAGGGCCGTCCTCGGGGAGGGCGTCGACGGGCCGTTCGCCATCGACCTGAAGGCCGACGGGCCGCACGGTCTGATCGCCGGCACCACCGGCTCCGGCAAGTCCGAACTGCTGCAGTCGCTCGTGGCGTCCCTGGCCGTCGCCAACCGGCCGGACGAACTGAACTTCGTCCTCGTCGACTACAAGGGCGGCAGCGCCTTCGCCGAATGCGAGGAACTCCCGCACACCGTCGGCATGGTCACCGACCTCGACACCCATCTCGTCGAGCGCGCCCTGACCTCCCTCGGCGCGGAACTGCGCCGCCGTGAGCACATCCTCGCCGACGCCGGCGCCAAGGACATCGACGACTACACGGACAAGCGCGCCCGTCGCCCCGGACTCGGCCCGATGCCACGGCTCGTCCTGGTCATCGACGAGTTCGCGTCCATGGTCCGCGAGCTGCCCGACTTCGTCTCCGGCCTGGTCAACATCGCCCAGCGCGGCCGGTCGCTCGGCATCCACCTGATCCTCGCCACCCAGCGCCCCTCCGGCGCCGTCACCGCCGACATCCGCGCCAACACCAACCTCCGGATCGCGCTGCGCACCACCGATCCGTCCGAGAGCCGCGACATCATCGACGCCCCCGACGCCGGCCAGCTCTCGCCCCGCACCCCCGGGCGCGCCTACGCCCGCCTCGGCCACGCCGTCCTGCTGCCGTTCCAGACCGGCCGGATCGGCGGCCGCCGCCCCGACCTCGCCGCCGCCGCCGAGGGCGACCATCCGGCCCCGGTCCTCACCGAACTCCACTGGGAGGAACTCGGCGACCCGCCGCCCGCCCGCCGCGGGGGAGGCGAGCAGCGTGCCGTCCAGACCGTCACGGACCTGGCGGTCCTGGTCCAGGGCATCGGCGCCGCCGCCGAACTGCTCGCCATCCCCGAGCCCCGCCGCCCCTGGCTGCCGCCCCTGCCCGACTCGTACGCGCTCCCCGAGGGCAGCGGCCCGTCCTACGACGCGGAAGGCCGCCTCGCCCCGGTCACCTTCGGGCAGGTCGACGTGCCCGCGGAACAGGCCCGCACCGACCTCGTCTTCGACTTCGACGAGATGGGGCACCTCCATCTCATCGGAGCCCCGCGCAGCGGCCGCTCCCAGGCACTGCGCACCCTGGCCGCCGCCGTCGCCCGCGACCACAGCACCGCCGACGTCCACATCTACGGTCTGGACTGCGGCAACGGCGCCCTCCAGGCGATGGCCGAGCTGCCGCACTGCGGCGCCGTCGTCGACCGCGGCCAGGTCGAGCGGGTCGTCCGGCTGCTCAACCGGCTGGTCGCCGAACTGAACAGCCGCCGCGCCCAGCTCGGCCGCGGGGGACTCGCCGATCTCACCGAGCTGCGCCGTCGCCGCAGCCCCATCACGCGCCCACCCCACCTGCTCGTCATGGTGGACCGCTTCGAGGCGTTCGAACGCGACTTCGGCACCTACGACCAGGGCAGCGTCATGGAGAAGATGCTGCTGCTGCTCCGCGAGGGCGCCGCCGTCGGCATCCACCTCGTCCTCACCGGCGACCGGATCCTGACCTCCTCCCGGTTCGTCTCCACCACCGAGGACAAGCTCGTGCTGCGGCTCAACGACCGCAACGACTACTCCGCCGTCGGTGTGCCCTACCGGGAGATCCCCGCCGAGCTGCCCGCCGGCCGCGCCATCCGGCTCAAGGACACCTGCAGCGTCCAGATCGCCCTCATCGACCCCGACCCCAGCGGTGCCGCCCAGGCCGCCGCCCTGGACCGGATCGCCAAGCTGACCGCCGAACGCGACCGCGCCGTGCCGGCCCAGCTCCGCCCGTTCCGGGTGGACGTGCTCCCCGACCGGTTCTCCTTCGAGGACGCCCTGGCCCGCGTCCCCGAGGGCGCCTCCCCGCTGTGGGCCATGGTCGGGGTCGGCGGCGACGAGCTCTCCGCCGTGGGAACGGACCTGGCCGCCGTCCCGACCTTCGTCATCGCCGGCCCGCCCCGCTCCGGGCGCAGCACGGTCCTGCTCACCATGGCCCGGTCCCTGCTCGCCCGCGGCAACAAGCTGGTCGTCGTCGCCCCCCGGCCGTCCCCGCTCCGCTCCCTGGCCGGCCGGCCGGGTGTCGTCGACGTCCTCACCGACCCGGACGTGGCGCTCGCGGACTTCCGCCGGGCCCTGCACGGCGTCGACAGCCCGACCGGCGCCATCCTGCTGGACGACGCGGACATGCTGGCCCACTCCGAGATCGACTCCGACCTCACCACCTTCGCCCGCGGCGCCGCCGGGGACGGCTGGGGCCTGATCGCGGCCGGCAACAACGAGGCGTTCCTCAGCAGCATGAGCGGCTGGCAGGTCGCGCTCCGCCGCAACCGCTGCGGTGCCATCCTCGCCCCGCGCAACCTCAGCGACGGCGAACCCGTCGGCGCCCGCCTCCCGCACGGCCTGCTGGGGGCCGACCCCGAACCGGGCAAGGCGTACCTGCACCTCGGGGACGGCAAGTACACGACCGTACGCGTCCCCGAGCCGGGCGGCACGCGCTGAGCACGACGGCGGGCCCGGTCCTCCCGCGGGGGGGGCGGGGCCCGCCGGGCCCCCGCCCGCACGGCGGGGGTAGGAACCCGCCACAGACAGGGGCGGTGGGA
>NZ_JBHXSO010000053.1:0-57591 GCF_042714775.1 Streptomyces sp. NPDC058691
GTCGCCAGGTCGGACGCCGTGGACAGCGAACCCGACACCGTGGACGCCAGGTCAGACGACGTCGTCACCGTCGTGCCCGAGATGTTCTTCTGGATCGTCTTCTTGACGGTGTCGATCTGCTGGGAGTCGGCGGCCCGCACATAGACGGTCGTGACCTTGCTCTTGGCGTCGGCGAGGCTCTGTGCCCGCTTGAGCGGGATGTAGACGTTCGCGGCGGATGATCCGCTGTCGGCGGTCGCGACGCCGATCACCGAGAACTTGGTGCCCGAGATGGTGAGCGTCTTGCCCACCGACAGCTTCTTCTGCTTCGCGTACGCGCTGTCGACGACGGCGACCTTGGCGTCGGCCTGGGAGGCGGCGAAGGTCTTCCCGGAGGTGATCTTCGAGGTCGTCAGCGGACCGAGGCCCATGTGGGCCACGTCGGTGCCGAAGACGGAGTAGTTGTCGACGCCGAAGTCGGCGCCGCCGCCCTGGACCTGCGGCCGCGCGCCGGGAGCGCCCTGGCCACCGCCGGCACCGGTGCCGGACTGCGCCGTGCCGCGGGTGAACTGACCGCTGACCTTCACCACTTGGAGGCTGAGACCGCCGACGGCCTCGGCCACGCCCTGCTGCGAGGCGACCTGCGTGACCACCGAGGAGTTCAGCGACTGGAAGCCCTGCACCATCACGTTGTCGGAGCTCTGCTTGGTGTCGCTGTCGTCGCCGCGGGCGTCGAAGTCGAACCTCGGCCCCCCGCTCCCGGAGGAGGACGGGGCGCTCTGCGCCTTGGTGACGGTCATGTCGGTGCCCAGGCCGTACAGCGACTGCAGTACCTTGCCCTGGGCCCGTGTCATGCCCGCCGACACCGAGTCGACGGTGATGACCAGGGCGATGCCGAGGGCCAGCCCCAGGGCGACCACCAGGGCGGCCTTCCGCCGGCGGCGGAGCTCGCGCCGGAGATAGATGAGAAACATGCTCGTCCTCGCGTCGTGCCCCGATGGGGGACCGTGAATGACCGTGAATGACCGCGAACGCAGAACACCCTGCGGGGCCACGGCGAGAAGCTACGGACGGGGATTTACGGAAGGCTGAGGTGCGCATGTGGGCCGGATGAGAAGGTCGGCGCCTGGATGAGAAACGTTCTTACGGTTGCGAGCGTGAGGGCCCGCGCGGCCATGCACGATGGGGAGAGCCAGAGATGACGGACGGAACGCCGTGGGGCGGGGACGGTCACGGCGGTCGCCACGGCTTCGGCGACGGGTCCGGCCACGGGTCCCGACCGGGGCATGCGCCGGAGTACGAGCCGGGGTTCGGGCCCGCCGGCCACGGCGCGGACGGCGGCTTCGGCCCGCCTCCCCCGCCCGCCCACGGCGCCGCCCGGTCTCCGTACCCGGCGAGGCCCGGGCACGCACCGCGGCCCGCGTCACGGTCCCGGCGCGGCGGGCTGCTGCCGGCCCTCGTCGGTGTCGCCACCGCCGTGCTGGTCGCCGGACTCCTCATAGCGAGCCCCTGGAACGACGGTTCCCCGGGGACGGCCTCCGACGGCTCGCCGGCCGCGGCCGGCAAGAACCCGGCCGCGGACGCCGCGCGGCTGCTGCGCGAGGCCGCGGACAACCTGGAGGAGGCCCAGGTGCTGTCGTACCGGGGCGAGTTCGCCCGCGACCCGGGTTCGGCCACGCCCTTCGACCTGCAGACCACGCCGGGCGGATGGGGCCGCGGTTCGCTCGGCGACCAGGGCCGGACCGTCCGGATGCTCACCGCCGGCGACAACCGGCTCGTCAAGGCGGACCAGGGGTACTGGAAGACCCGCGGCTACTCCGGCGACCTGCTGGACCGGATCTCCGGCCAGTGGACCGACGCGGCCTCCGACCTCCCCGAGGTCGACGACGTGACCGCCCCGCTGACCCCCGCCAACGTCGCCGGCCTGCTCCGGGACGCGGCCGGCGGTGCGGGCGCCGCCACCGCCTCGGCCACCCGGGTGGGCGGCCGGGCCGCCACGCTGCTGTCGACTCCGGGCGGCCGCTTCTCCATCAGCGACTCCGCGCCCCACACCCTGCTCCGCCTGGCCTCCGGCTCCTCCCCCGCCGCGACCGGGCCGCTCCCGCTGGCCGACGGAACGGACGTCTTCGTCTCCGCGCTCACCGGCGCCGACCGCGCTGCGTTCACCACGGGCTTCGAGCGGGACCTGACGGCGCTGAGGACCGCCGTCGACCCCACGGTCACCTTCACCACGGTCGGCAAGGCGCGCTTCTCCCCCTGCGGCAGCACCAGTTGCACGGCCCGCTTCACCCTCCAGAACTCCGCGTACGGGTCCGCGGCCGCGGAAGCGGCCACGGACGCCCCGGTCCACGCGGAGATCACCATCGACATCACGCTCGACGGCAGGAAGGTCAAGCGCTGCACGTACCAGCGGACGATGCGGCCCTCCGGATCGGTCGCGCTGACCTGCACGGCCGCCTACAGCGCCACCACCAGCCGCGACCACACCGTCCGGGGCCTGCCCGAGGCGTGGGCGCGGGCCGTCCCGGACGACGAACTCGCGCGGCTGCGGGCGGGCTTCGCCAAGGGAACGGTCGACGGCCAGGCGGCCTGACCCGCGCGGACGGCGCCGCCCGCCCGGAGCACGGCGTCTTCACCTTCCGGCCGGAGATCGGAGACGGACGCCGGGTCGCTCCTGCGCCGAGGCCTGAAGCGCGGCCGGGACCGCATGGGTTCCGCGGCAGAGGCGGAGGCGGAGGCGGAGGCGCTGCCGCCGATCCCCAACTCCCCTTGCCGTGAGTCCACTCCAAGGCGTTGGCTGGTCGTCCATGGAGTACACGCAGCTGGGCCGCACCGGCCTGACGGTCGGCCGCATCGTGCTGGGCACGATGAACTTCGGCGGGCAGACGGATGAGACGGACAGTCACCGGATCATGGACGCCGCGCTGGACGCCGGCGTCAACTTCTTCGACACCGCGGACATCTACGGCACGGCCGAGGACAAGGGCCTGACGGAGAAGGTCATCGGCTCGTGGTTCGCACGCGGCGGCGGCCGGCGCGACAAGGTCGTCCTGGCGACGAAGGTCTACGGGAACATGTCGGCCGACGGCAAGGCCTGGCACGAGCAGTCCTGGCCCAACCACGACCGGCTCACCGCACTGCACATCAGGCGGGCGGCGGAGGCGAGCCTGCGCCGGCTCGGCACGGACCACATCGACGTCTACCAGTTCCACCACATCGACCGCGCGACGCCCTTCGAGGAGATCTGGCAGGCGGTCGACGTGCTGATCCGCCAGGGGAAG
This sequence comes from Streptomyces sp. NPDC058691, assembly GCF_042714775.1. Taxonomy (NCBI): domain Bacteria; kingdom Bacillati; phylum Actinomycetota; class Actinomycetes; order Kitasatosporales; family Streptomycetaceae; genus Streptomyces; species Streptomyces sp. NPDC058691. The sequence continues at coordinate 3,261 of NZ_JBHXSO010000053.1, forward strand.
ATCCTCTACGCCGCGTCGTCGAACTTCCCCGGTTACAAGATCGCGCAGGCCAACGAGATCGCGGCGAACCGCGGCATGGTGGGCCTGGTCAGCGAGCAGTGCCTGTACAACCTGGCGGAGCGGCGGGCCGAGGCGGACGTGATCCCGGCGGCCCAGGCGTACGGCCTCGGGGTGATCCCCTGGTCCCCGCTGCACCAGGGCCTGCTGGGCGGCGCGCTGCGCAAGGAGCGCGAGAACAGCGGCTTCCGCACCAAGGCGGGCCGGTCCGCCGCGGGGCTGGCCGATCCGGCGGTCCGGGCCAAGGTGCAGGCGTACGAGGACCTGCTCGCCAAGCACGGTCTGGAGCCCGGCGAGGTGGCCCTGGCGTGGCTGCTGACCCGGCCGGGAGTGACCGGGCCGATCGTCGGGCCGCGCACCATGGAGCAGTTCACGTCGGCGCTGCGGGCGGCGGAACTGGAGCTGGACGCCGAGGTGCTGGCAGGGCTGGACGAGATCTTCCCGGGTCCGGGGCCGGCCCCGGAGGCCTTCGCCTGGTGAGTCTTGTCACACCGGAGCCGTCGGGAGCCGCTTCGCCATGAGGCGCTCCGGGCGGCCGTCGGGCATGAGGCCGCTCTCGCCGGAGTCCTCGAAGCCGTTGCGGCGGTAGAGCGCGGCGGCCTGCTCGTTGCCGTCCGCGACGGCGAGGGTGAGCACCGCGGCGCCGGTCCCCGCGGCCCATGTCTCGACGGCCCGGATCAGCAGGTCGCCCACGCCGTGGCCGCGCGCGTCACGCGCCACCCACATCGAGATCAGTTCGGCGGTGCCGGGGTGCTCGCCCGGGACCCCGCTCGCCATGCCGGAGGGCACCCCGTCGAGCAGGGCGACCAGGTGTGAGCCGGGCAGGGCGAGCCGGTCCCGCCAGCGCTCCTCGCGGTCCCCCGCGCCCTGCCAGTCGGCGAGCCGGGAGCCGAAGGCGTACGGGGCGTCGGCGAGGGCGGCCAGGCGCAGCCCTCGCCACAGCCGCCAGTCCCCGGGGGTGAGCATTCGCAGTTCGGTCATCCGGGCAGGCTGCCGCCGGGCGGGACCCGGCGGCAACCCATTTGCGGCCCGGAGGCCGGCACCGCGGTGGATACGCTCAGCGGGCGCCGAGCAGGTGGTTCATCGCGAGCTGGTCGAGCTGCTCGAAGGCGAACCCGCGCTGCGCGGCGGCCTCGACGTCGAAGTCCTCGAAGGCGGTGCGGTCGGCGAGGAAGCCGGCCAGGGTCTCGCCCTCCGCGAGGGTCGGCTGCGCGAGCTGGTCCAGGCGCGCGGCCTTCAGCGCCTCCTGCACGGCCGGGTCGGCGCGGAACGCGGCGGCCCGGTCCTTGAGGATGAGGTAGTTGCGCATGCAGCCCTCGGCGGAGGCCCACACGCCGCCGAAGTCCTCGGTCCGCGGAGGCTTGAAGTCGAAGTGGCGCGGGCCCTCGTAGCCGGCCGTCTCCAGCAGGTCGACCAGCCAGAACGCGGAGCGCAGGTCGCCGGCGCCGAAGCGCAGGTCCTGGTCGTACTTGATGCCGGACTGGCCGTTGAGGTCGATGTGGAAGAGCTTGCCGTGCCACAGCGCCTGGGCGATGCCGTGCGGGAAGTTCAGCCCGGCCATCTGCTCGTGGCCGACCTCGGGGTTGAGGCCGACGAGCTCGGGGTGCGCCAGCTCGTTGATGAACGCCAGCGCGTGGCCGACGGTCGGCAGCAGGATGTCGCCGCGCGGCTCGTTGGGCTTGGGCTCGATGGCGAAGCGGAGGTCGTAGCCCTGCTCCAGGACGTACTCGCCCAGCAGGTCGAAGGCCTCCTTGAAGCGGTCCAGGGCGACCCGCACGTCCTTGGCGGCACCGGACTCGGCGCCCTCGCGGCCGCCCCAGGCGACGTAGACCTTGGCGCCGAGCTCGGCGGCGAGGTCGATGTTGCGGATGGTCTTGCGGAGCGCGTAGCGGCGCACGTCGCGGTCGTTGGAGGTGAAGGCACCGTCCTTGAAGACCGGGTGGGTGAAGAGGTTGGTGGTGGCCATCGGCACCTTCAGGCCGGTGGCGTCCAGCGCCTGGCGGAAGCGCTTGATGTGGCCCTCGCGGGCGGTGTCGTCCGACCCGAAGGGGATCAGGTCGTCGTCGTGGAACGTGACGCCGTACGCGCCGAGCTCCGCCAGGCGGGTCACGCTCTCGACCGGGTCGAGCGCGGGGCGGGTGGCGTCGCCGAAGGGGTCGCGGCCCTGCCAGCCGACGGTCCAGAGACCGAAGGTGAACTTGTCGTCGGGGGTGGGGGTGAAACTCATCGCGGCGGCTCCTATTCGTAAGACCGTTGAACAAATTAATATGCGAACGCCGCTTTGTGAAGGGAGCCGCAGCATGAGCCGCGACATGGGGCACGGAACGATCGCACTGGGTGTGGACAGCTCCACGCAGTCCACCAAGGTGCTGGCAGTCGAGGTGGAGACCGGAAAGGTGCTGGCCAGGGGCCACGCACGACACGTGGTGAGCGAGGGAGAGGGCCGCGAGACCGACCCCGAGGTGTGGTGGAGAGCACTCGGTGAGGCGCTGGCCCAGCTCGGCCCGTACGCCGGGGAGGCCGGCGCGATCTCCGTCGGCGGGCAGCAGCACGGCCTGGTCGTGCTGGACGCGGACGGCAGGCCGCTGCGCCCCGCGCTGCTCTGGAACGACGTACGGTCCGCGCCCCAGGCCGCCGCGCTGGTCGAGAAACACGGCGCAGCCTGGTGGGCGGAGCGCTTCGGCAGCGTGCCCGGCACGAGCTTCACCGTCACCAAGTGGGCCTGGCTGGCCGAGCACGAGCCGGAGGCCGCCAAGGCCGCGGCGGCCGTGCGGCTGCCCCACGACTTCCTCACCGAGCGGCTCAGCGGGGCCGCCGTCACCGACCGGGGCGACGTCTCCGGCACCGGCTGGTGGGCCACCGACACGGAGGCGTACGACGAGGCGATGCTGGCCTCGATCGGCCTGGACCCGGCCCTGCTGCCGCGCGTGCTCGGTCCCGGCGAGCGGGCCGGCGCCGTCCTGCCCGGCCTGCCGCTGCGCGAGGGCGCCCTGGTCGCCGCGGGCACCGGCGACAACGCCGCCGCGGCCCTCGGCCTCGGCCTCGCCCCGGGCCAGCCGGCGCTCAGCCTCGGCACCTCAGGCACCGTCTACACCCCCTCGGCCGCCCGTCCCGCCGACCCGACGGGCATCGTGGCCGGCTTCGCCGGCGGCCACGGCGGCTGGCTCCCGCTGGCGTGCACCCTCAACTGCACGCTCGCCGTGGACAAGGTCGCGGCGCTGCTCTCCCTGGACCGGGAGGCGGTCGCCCCGGGCGGTTCCCCCGTGCTGCTGCCGTTCCTCGACGGCGAGCGCACCCCCAACCTCCCGTACGCCACCGGGCTGCTGACGGGGCTGCGGCACGACACCACCCCGGGGCAGATCCTCCAGGCCGCCTACGACGGCGCCGCGTACGCCCTGCTCAGCGCGCTCGAGCAGGTCCTCGCGGTCGACGGCGCCCCCTCCGACGCCCCGCTGCTGCTGATCGGCGGCGGCGCCCGGGGCACCGCCTGGCGGGAGACCGTGCGGCGGCTCTCCGGCCGCGCGGTGTGCGTCCCGGTGGCCGACGAGCTCGTGGCCCTCGGCGCCGCGGCCCAGGCGGCGGCCCTGCTGACGGGCGAGACCCCGCAGGAGATCGCCCGCCGCTGGAACACCACGGAGGGCCCCTCGTACGACCCGGTCGCGCGCGACGAGGAGTCCCTCGGCCGCATCGGTGCGGAGCTCACCCGGGCCTTCGGGGTCGAGTGAGCGCTCCCCGGCGGCGGCGGCGCGGGGGACGCCCGCCGGCCCGTGCGGCCTTGACAAGATCGCTTGCCGGAACGGCAAATGGAGGCATGGCAGACGACGACATCCCCGGCGTGCTGTCCGCCGTCGGACCCCGGCTGCGGGCCCTGCGGCGGGAGCACGGCGCCACGCTCGCGCAACTCGGCGAGACCACCGGGATCTCGTCGAGCACCCTGTCCCGGCTGGAGTCCGGGCAGCGCAAGCCGACGCTGGAACTGCTGCTGCCGCTGGCGAAGGCGTACGGCGTGCCGCTGGACGAGCTGGTGGGGGCGCCGCCGACCGGGGATCCGCGCGTCCATCCGCGCCCCTTCACCCGGCACGGGCAGACCTTCGTGCCGCTCACCCGCTACCTGGGCGGTCTGCACGCGTACAAGATGATCATCCAGGCGCCCCAGGACCCGGCCGCACGGCCCGAGCAGGGGCGGCACGAGGGGTACGAGTGGGTCTACGTGCTGTCCGGCCGGCTGCGGCTGACCCTCGGCGACCACGATCTGGTGCTGGCCGCCGGTGAGGCCGCCGAGTTCGACACCCGCACCCCGCACGGCTTCGCCAACGCGGGACCGCAGCCAGTGGAGTTCCTGAGCCTCTTCGGGGCCCAGGGCGAGCGGATGCACGTCAGGGCCCGTCCGGCCGGCGGGTGACCGGACCGGAGGGCGTGCGAGGGTGGGGACAGGTCCGGATCGACCGGACACCGGACGAGAGGGGATCGGCACGTGGCGGACGGCCCGGGATCGCAGGCGGGCGTGCGGAAACGGAATCTGGCCCTGGTGGCCCGTGCCGTGGCCGGACACGGCGAGATGTCGCGGGCCGCGGTGGCCGCGGAGGTCGGGCTGACCCGCGCGACGGTCTCGACACTGGTGGACGAGTTGCTGGCGGCCGGGCTGCTGGTGGAGCTCGGCACGCAGCGCCCCGGCACGGTCGGCCGGCCCGGCACCGCGCTCGCCCTCAGCGACACCGGCCCTGCGGGCCTGGGCGCCGAGGTCGGCGTCGACCACCTGTCGGTCTGCGCGATCGACCTGCGCGGCACGGTCCGCGCCCGCGCCCGCGTCGAGGCCGACAACCGCGGCCGTCCCGCACCGGACGTGCTGCGCGAACTGGCCGCGCTCGTACGGGAGGTGACGGTGGAGGCCCGGGAGAGCGGGCTGTACCCCGCCGGGCTGACGGTCGCCGTCCCGGGACTGGTCGGGCGGGACCGGCGGCAGGTGACCCGGGCCCCCAACCTCGACTGGGAGGACGTGCCGGCCGCCGAGTACTTCGACGGCCTCACCCCCGCCGCGACGCTGGTCGACAACGAGGCCAACCTCGGCGCCCTGGCGGAGCTGTGGCTCGGCGGCCATGAGGGCGTCACGGACTTCGTGCACGTCTCGGCGGAGATCGGCATCGGCGCCGCGCTCGTCGTCGACGGCCGGCTGTTCCGCGGCGCCCGCGGCTTCGCCGGGGAGCTGGGCCATGTACCGGTGTTCCCCAACGGCCCCCGCTGCTCGTGCGGGTCCCGGGGCTGCCTGGAGCAGTACGCGGGCGAGGAGGCCGTGCTGCGGGCCGCCGGGATCGGCCCCGACCGGCCGGACGCCCTCAAGGCCCTGCACACCGCGGCCACCGGGGACGACCCGGCGGCGCTGAAGGCGCTGGCCGCGGCCGGGCAGGCCTTCGGCATCGCGCTGAGCGGCGCGGTGAACCTGCTGGACCCGCAGGCCGTCGTGCTGGGCGGCACCCTCGCCTCGCTCGCCCCGTGGCTGCGCGGTGCGCTGGTACGGGAGCTGGACCGCCGTGTGACGGACCGTCAGTGGCCCTCGGAAGCGGTCCTGGTGTCCCGGCTGGGCCGCGAGGGCGTGCTGCTGGGCGCCGCGTACAGCGTCGTGCGCGATGTCCTCGACGATCCCCAGCAATTGCGAACCCCCTAGACCCCGGGGCCCGTTACGATGCGCTGCGCGCCGCACGGGGAGGCGGCGCGGATCGTTCTCGTCCCAGGGGGATTTCCGTGTTCGTGCTGTGCATCCTGCTGCTGATCGCGGCCGTCGTGCTGTTCGTCGTCGGCCGCGGCCGCACCGGGGGCTGGAAGCTGGGCGCCGCGCTCAGCGCCCTCGCCGGCGTGCTGGCCGGCGTCTTCGCCTGCGTCCATGTCGTCAGCGCCTACGAGGTCGGCGTACCGGTGACCTTCGGCAAAATAGGCTCGCCGATGACCTCCGGCGTCCACCTCAAGTCGCCGTTCACCGACATCACGTCCTTCTCCACCCGCCCGGCGGACCTCAACCTCTACGACAAGGACGTCGTCGAGGTCCGTTCCTCGCAGGGCGGTGTGCTGTACGCGGACGTCACGGTGAAGTGGGCCGTGGTGCCGAGCAAGGCCGTCGCCCTCTACCGGCTGGCAGGCAACGAGGAGGCCATCCAGGAGCGCCTGGTGGTCCCGGACAGCCGCGAGATCATCCGCAACGTCTTCGCCGAGCACACCAGCGAGGAGGGCTACGCCTCCGCCCGCGAGGCCATCGGCCGGGAGATCGACGCCCTGATCAAGGAACGCCTCGCGCCGCGCGGCATCGACATCACCGCCGTCAACCTGCGCAATGTGCGGCCCTCGGACCAGCTGCAGACGCAGATCGACAAGAAGATCCAGCAGGAGCAGGCCACCGAGCGGGCCGTCGAGGCCGCACGCACGGCCAAGGCCGAGGCGGAGCGCAAGCGCATCGAGGCGGAGGGCATCGCCCGCGCCAACCAGATCATCGCGCGCTCGCTGAACGACAAGGTGCTCTACAACCAGTGCCTGGAAGCCTTCAAGGAGGCCGCCAAGGCCAACCCGGTCTACGCGGTCCCCTGCGGCACGACCGCCAACGGCTCCCCGGTCATCGTCGACGGCACCAAGAAGTAGCCCGCACACGCCAGGGGCCCGGAACCAGATGGTTCCGGGCCCTTTCACGTGCCACCCGGCGAGTGAGCCAAAGGGGCGCGCGCCTGTCGACTGTCGACAGGCGCAGCAGGCGCCCCGGAGGCGAACCGAGCCCTCAAAAAATTCAGACCGCGCTGCCGGCCTGCCAGGCGGCCCAGCTCATGTTCCAGCCGTTGAGCCCGTTCGCCGGGTCGACGGTCTTGTCCTTGGAGTTCTTCACGATCACCACGTCGCCGATGATCGAGTTGGTGTAGAACCAGTACGCGTCGGTGCTGGTGTCCTTGGCGCCCTTGGTGTCGTTCAGGCCCACGCAGCCGTGGCTGGTGTTGACGTGGCCGAAGACGTAGTCCGAGCCCCAGTAGTTGCCGTGGATGAAGGTGCCGGACGTGGTCAGGCGGATGGCGTGCGGCACGTCCTTGATGTCGTACTCGCCCTTGCCGTCGTCGTCGGTGAAGCCGACCGTGGCACCGTTCATCCGGGTCTCGGTGAACTTCTCGGACATCACCATCTGACCGTTGTAGGTGGTGTTCTGGTCCGAACCCGCCGAGATCGGGATGTTCTTGATCACCTTGCCGTCACGGACGACCTGCATCTGGTGGGTCGAGGCGTCGACCGTGGAGACCTGGCTGCGGCCGATCTTGAAGGAGACCGTCTTCTCCTGGACGCCGTAGACGCCATCGGCACCCTCGACACCGTCCAGGTTCAGCTTGACCGTGACGGTGGAGCCGGCGGTCCAGTAGTTCTGGGGGCGGAAGTCCAGGCGGGTGGTGTTGAACCAGTGGCCGACGACCTGCTGGCCGCTGCTGGAGGTGACCGTGATCCCGGACTGGACGGCCTTCTTGTCGGTGATGGCCTTGTTGAAGTTGATCGACACCGGCATGCCCACACCGACGGTCTGGCCGTCCTCGGGGGTGTAGTAGCCGATGAAGCTGTGCGCGGCCGAGACGGTGGTGAACGTCGAGTTCTCCGCCGCCTTGCGGCCCTTCGCGTCCTCCGCCTTGGCGGCGATCTTGTACTGGGTGGCGCGCTCCAGCGGCCCGTTCGGCGCCCAGCTCGCACCGTCGGCCGAGATCGTTCCCTCGACCTCCTTGCCGTCCGCGACCGAGGTCATCGTCACGGCGTTCAGCTTGCCGCCGCTGACGGCGACCTTGGCACCGGAGTTGATGCTGACATTGTCGGCACCGGTCTTGGGGGTGATGGCTATTCGCGCGTCGGACGCGTCCTTGGCCGCCGCCTCGTCCACCGACGCCTGGGACTTGACGTTGTTCTGGCTGCCGGCGTCCGCCTTGTCTCCCCCGCAGGCGGTCAGCGTGATCGCGCCCACGGCCAGCAGAGCTATCGCTGCCAGCCGAGCTCCCCGCTGGTGGGGGGGACGCGGTTCGTTGGCTGTGCCGGTCTCGGCGCGCTTCACACGAATCTCCAATGTCTTCGGTACGCGATCCCCCAGCCCGCGGCTACGCGAGCCGCGGACCTCATTCGAGCCTCGGTCGTACTCTCGGGAACTGCCAGGGTCTTAGGTCCGTTCCTCCACGCCGCAGAGTGTGGGGAACAACACCATCGCGTTGCCCACAGCAACCAATGCGGAACCCCGGACCCAATGATGGGCCCGGGGCCTGTGAGTCATGCACACACGGAGACGCGATCAGCGGCCGCCCGGTTCCTTCCCTTCCGCATCGGCCTCCGCGTCGGCGCTGTCCTCGTCGTCGTCTTCGTCGTCGGCGGCCTCGTCGTCGTAGAGGTCCCACTCGTCGGAGTCGGGGTCGTACTCGGTGTGAGCGCAGGACCAGGACGCCTGGACCATGTCGATCCCCGGCACGCTCGTGACCAGGTCGAACGGATCGACCAGATAGGCCAGCGCCTCCGACTCGTCCTGGCGGACCGAGGATTCCGCGTGCTGTCGCTCGTCGGCCGGCATGTACTCGTCGCCGCCGAGCTGGTCGAGCGCGGCATCCGTCAGCTCTTCGGACCCCGTGATCTCCAGGACCAGCTCGACCTGGAGCCGCACGTAACGCGGCCCGGTCTCCCCGATGGGGATGTCAGTAGTGCTCATGTGACGGAGCGTATGCTCGCGCGGCCCGCCGCGGGGGGAGGCACCCGGATCCGGGCGGCAGGATACCCGCGGGGGCGGCGCGGAGGTTGCGGAAGGGGGCGTTCCGGGTTTGAACTTCCCTCCGCACCCCTTGTCTCACTACCATCGGGCTCCACGGTCAAGTCACCGCATCCGCTGGGGGATCCATTGACCTCGTACCGACCTCCCGCTTATGTCGCCGTCACCGCGGCGGCCGTGCTCGGCGCGCTCTACTTCGTGCCCAACGCGTCCGCCAACCCGGAGCACACGGCGACGACGGCTGCCGAGGTGTCCACGACGACCTCCACCACCGCGTCCGGCGGTGACGGGGGGCAGCGGCTCGCGGACACCGGCAGCGTCGACACCACGCCGTACCTGATCGGCGGCACCGCGTTCCTCGGCATGGGCGCGGCGCTCGTCATCAATGCGGGCCGCCGCGCCCGCGCCTACTGACCGGCCGGCCTCAGGCGAGCGGCCCGGTCGCCGACTCGGCCGCCGCGACCAGGGCACCGCTGCGCACGAACGTGTACGCGGCGGCCAGGTCCGGCGCGAGGAAGCGGTCCGGGCCGGGCCCGGTCACATCCGCATCACGCGCTGCCTTCAGCACCGCCTGTGACGCGGGCGCGGGCACCAGCACCGAGCTGCCCTGCACGCGCATCTCGATCGCCCGGGACGCGGCGACCAGCTCGATCGCCACGATGCGGGCCAGGTTGTCCACCGCCTGCCGCAGCTTGCGCCCGGCCGACCAGCCCATCGACACGTGGTCCTCCTGCATGGCCGAGGAGGGGATGGAGTCCACCGAGGCCGGGACCGCGAGCCGCTTGTTCTCGCTGACGAGCGCGGCCTGCGTGTACTGGGCGATCATCAGGCCCGAGTCGACACCCGGGTCGTCGGCGAGGAACGCTGGCAGCCCGTGCGAACGGCTCTTGTCCAGCAGCCGGTCGGTGCGCCGTTCCGCTATCGAGCCGAGGTCGGCGGCGGCGATGGCGAGGAAGTCCAGCACGTAGGCCACGGGAGCGCCGTGGAAGTTGCCGTTGGACTCCAGCCGCCCCTCGGAGCCGTCCTCCCCGAACAGCACGACGGGGTTGTCGACGGCCGCGGCCAGCTCGCGTTCGGCGACGGTGAGCGCGTGCGCCACGGTGTCGCGGCCCGCGCCGGCCACCTGCGGGGCGCAGCGGATCGAGTACGCGTCCTGCACGCGAGGCGCGTCGTCCTGGTGGTGCCCGGTGAGTCCGGAACCGGCGAGCACCCGGCGCATGTTGCCGGCGCTGGCGGCCTGGCCCGGATGCGGGCGGATCGCGTGCAGTTCGGGGGCGAGCACCTTGTCGGTGCCGAGCAGCGCCTCCAGGGACAGCGCGGCCGTGACGTCGGCGGAGGTGAACAGCAGGCGCAGGTCGTCAAGGGCCATGACCAGCATGCCGAGCATGCCGTCGGTGCCGTTGATGAGGGCCAGGCCCTCCTTCTCGCGCAGCTCGACGGGCGTGATGCCGTGCGCGGCCAGCAGCTCGGGGACGGGGCGCACGACGCCGTCGGGGCCCTCCGCCTCACCCTCGCCCATGAGCACGAGCGCGCAGTGCGCGAGCGGGGCCAGGTCGCCGGAGCAGCCCAGCGAGCCGTACTCGTGGACCACGGGGGTGATGCCCGCGTTGAGCAGGGCGGCCATCGTCTCGGCGACGACGGGGCGCACACCGGTGCGGCCGGAGGCGAGCGTCTTCAGCCGCAGGAACATCAGCGCGCGGACGACCTCGCGCTCCACCCGCGGCCCCATGCCGGCCGCGTGCGAGCGCACCAGGCTGCGCTGGAGCTGGGCGCGCAGCTCGGGGCTGATGTGCCGCACCGCCAGCGCGCCGAAGCCGGTGGACACGCCGTAGACGGGCTCCGGCTTGGCCGCCAGCGCGTCCACGACGTCACGCGCCGCGGCGATTCCGGCCAGCGCCTCCGCCGACAGCTCCACGTGCGCACCGCCGCGGGCGACAGCCAGCACGTCCTCCACCGTGGCCCCGTGGGCCCCGATCACCACGTTATGCATACCCATATTCACGCACCCTACGGACTGAATCGCGAGCTGTCACGTGTCCGGTTTCCGACCCTGGGGGAGCCCGCCGCGGCCGGCGCGAGGCTTCTTGACGGCGTACAGCCGCAGGAGCGCAGGCCGCGACTCCCGCCTCGCCGCCGGCCACCGCATCGCCCGAGCGACCCGCCCACGCCCCACACCCCGGCCACGACCCCCACCGTCCTCGGCCCCGCAGCGCCGGCCGCGGCACGACGGACTCCCCGGCCCCGCGTGCACCGCAAGCGGGCCACCCACCAGCCAGGCGGAACGTCCAAGCGGCCAGCCCACGCCGACCACACCACACCCCGCCCTCCAGCGCACGACGGGACGACAGGAACACGTCCCCGCCTCGCCCCGGCCACCCGCGGCGCGGAAGCCCCGACTCCCGCCACCCGGCGGGAGCACGACGCCGGGCCGCCGGATTGTCCGAGCAGCCCACACCACGCCCCACCCGCGCGTGGGGACAGGCCGGCCGGGACGGCAGGTGCACATACCCGCCGCCCCCGCGACAGACCGCCGCGGGGACTCGGCGCCGGCCGGGACGGCACGGGCATCGGCCCGGCTAGTCCCGGCCGCGGAAGCGGCGGCGTTCGACGTCGTGGCCGGCGGGCTGGTCGGCGAGGCGGACGACCGGGTCCTCCGGCGCGCCGCGGCCGGCCACGACCGGCTCGATGGAGTGCAGCGCCTTGGCCCGGTACTGGGCCGCGTCCGCCAGCCGGAACAGCCGCCGTGCCGAGGTGACCGGCCCGATCTCCGCGTCCGTCGAGGCCACCCCGACCGCGACCCCGTCGCCCAGTCCCAGCCACTTGGTCCGCACGCACAGCTCCTCGGCGACCCGGACCACGTCCTCGGCCTCGTGCCCCACCGACAGCAGGCAGAACTCGTCGCCGCCGAGCCGGGCCACCAGGCTCTCCGGCAGCGCCGCGCCGCACAGCGAGAGCACCGAGCCGAAGCCGACCAGCAGGCGGTCGCCGACCGCGTGACCGAGCTGGTCGTTGACCCGTTTGAGGCCGTTGAGGTCGCAGACCACCAGGCTGACCGGGGTCCCGTCGCCGCGGTGCCGTTCCAGCGCCTCCTCCAGGCGCTGGTCGACCGCGCGCCGGTTGGCCAGCCCCGTCAGCGGGTCGGTGAAGGCCAGCCGCCGCACCTCCGCCAGGCGCTCGGTCTGCGCGATCCCGGCGGCGGTGAGCGCCGCCAGGACGGTCGCGAACTCCGTGTCGTCCCGGTCGAAGACCGGCCGCCCGGCCGCCCGGGCGACGTACAGCTCGCCCCAGGCGAGCCCGTGCAGCAGGATCGGCGCGATGACGCAGGAGGAGCGGCCGCGCCGGCGCAGCATGGCGACCCGCTGGTGGAAGTAGGCGCCCGCGCCGTCGCCGGACGGCCCGTACGCGGTCTCGACCCAGGCGTGCGGCTCGCCGCCCTCGGTCCACCGGCCGTGCAGGAACTCCACGATCTCGGGGAAGTCCGCGACCGAGTAGACCTCCTCGGCCGGCTGCGCCTCCTCGTCGGGCGCGAGGTCGCCGTCGTTGACCAGGACCCGCAGCCGCCCGCGGTCGCGCTCCCAGCGGGAGACCGCCGCCATCGTGCCGCCGAGGGCGACCCGCGCGGCGGTCGCCGCGGCGACGACCGCCTCCATCGGCGACTTCGCCGCGGCCACCGCCCGCGCCAGCTCGGCGACGGCGCGCAGTCGGGCGTCCCCGCCGCCGGTGCCGTTCATGCGCCCGTCTCCTGTCGCCGCCGCTTTTTACCAGTTTGCGACGTTTACCGGATCGTGCGCGTCACAAGCCCGCCCGGCGCGACGGTTTCCCGCGCCAATCACTCACCCGGCCACACCGGGTCGCGCTTCTCGTTGAAGGCCGCCACGCCCTCCGCACGGTCCCCGGAGAAGGCGACCGTGCGCCAGGCCGCGTCCTCCACCTCCAGGCCGGTGCGCAGGTCCGTGCCCTGACCCAGCCGCAGCGCCCGCTTGGCGGCCCACAGCCCCACCGGCGAGTTCCGGGCCATCCGGCCGGCCAGCGCCAGCGCCTCGGCGCCGTCCTGGCCGTCCTCGGCGAGGACGTCGACCAGGCCCAGCGCGAGCGCCTCCGCGGCCGGCACCCGCCGCCCCGTGAAGATCAGCTGCGCCGCCCGGGCGGCACCCACCCGGCGCGGGAGCAGCTGCGTGCCGCCGCCGCCGGGGATCACGCCGACGCTGACCTCCGGCAGCCCGACGACGGCCGTCGGGTCCGCCACGATCACGTCACAGGCCAGCGCCAGTTCGTAGCCGCCGCCCAGCGCGTAGCCGTGCACGGCGGCCACCGAGGGCATCGGCAGCTCCAGCACGGCGGTGTAGGCGGCCCGGGTGTGCGGGCGCTGCTTCATCAGGTCGGCGTCGGAGAAGGAGTTGCGCTCCTTGAGGTCGGCGCCGACGCAGAAGGCCCGCTCATGGGTCGAGCTGAGCACGACCACGCTCACCGACCGGTCGGCGGCCAGCGCCGCGCACGCCTCGGTGATCGCCCGCGCCATGTCCGTGGAGACGGCGTTCATCGCCTTCGGCCGGTCGAGCACCAGCTCGGCGACCCGTCCCCCGTCACCGTGCCGGCGGACCGCCACCCACTCACCAAACCGCAGCTCGGACATTGCCCACGCACCCTTCGGGTCGGCCGTTAACGATCGTGAACCAACCCGAGCAGGGTAGGGCGCCGCCCCCGCCGGCGAAAGCGCCCCCGGGCCCGAGCGGGCCCGGCCCGCCCGTCCGGCACCGCCGGTCAGCCGCCGCGCCGGGCCAGCAGCCAGGGCTCCACGACGCCGAGACCGCGTACCGGCCGCCGCCACATCGGCTGCAGCGCGAACCGGTACTTCTCCTCCGACCCGGGCTCGATCCCCGCCTCCGACTCGGGGGCCTCGCCGCCGGCGACCAGCGCCTGCGCGAGCTCCCCGTCCACGAGCACCGCGTCCCGGGGCGCTATCGAGGTCAGCCGGCTCGCCAGGTTCACCGTCGTGCCGAAGACGTCGCCCATGCGCGTGGTGACCGTGCCGAAGGCGATGCCGACACGCAGCGCGGGCATCGTCTCGTCGCCGTTCATGGTCTCGATGAGCCGCATGCCGATCTCGGCGGCCGTGCCCGGGTCGTCGGCGATGAACAGCACCTCGTCGCCGAGGGTCTTGACCAGCCGTCCGCCGTGGGCGGCGACCTGGTCGGCGGCGGTGGTCTCGAAGGCCTCGACCAGCTCGCCGAGTTCCTCCTCCTCCAGCCGCCGGGTCAGCCGGGTGAAGCCGACGAGGTCGGCGAAGCCGACGGCGAGCCGGCGGTCGACGGCCTCCTCGTCGTCCGAGCGCACGACACGGCTGGTGGCCGCCGCCAACTGCCGCCGCCAGACGTACGTCAGGAACTCCTCCAGCTCCGGCAGCAGCAGTTCGACCAGCGGATAGGCCACCTCGGCCCGGGTCAGGCCGGGCTCGGGCGGCTCGGTCAGTTCCTCCAGGAAGGAGTCGGTCTGCCACTCGGCGAGCCGCGCGGTGGTCTGCCCCGTGGAGCGGGCCACTTGGATGGCGGTGTTCTCGCTGATCAGACCGGCCTCCACCAGGCCCGCCAGACGGCGCAGCGCGAGCACGTCGGCCTCGGTGAGGGCCCGTGCCTGGCCGATGTCGGCGAAGCCCATGGCCCGCCAGAAGCGCGCCGCGAGGTCCATGGAGACACCGGCGCTGCGGGCGGCCTGGAACGGCGTGTAGAGCCGCTCGGCGCCCATGATCAACTGCTCCAGGCGGAGCGCGATGGGGTCCTCGTCCGGCCCGGACGGCCCGGCCTCCGGCTCGGCTTCCGGTTCGTCGTCGGGTGCGGCGCCCTCGGGCCCGCTCTCCGGCTCCCGGTCCGGCCCGTCGTGCGACGGGAGGTCGCTCGCGTCGTCCACGGTCACCGCCCGCCCCCTCCAGGGTCCCTGCGCACTGGCCCCTCCGCGCACCTGTTGTATGGCGGCTGCCGCACCCACCATACGACAGGTGTGGCCTGGCTCACTCTCCCGCCGGCCGCACATGGACGACGTCGCCCGCGGCGACCGCCCGCTTGCCCGCGTCGGTGGCCACGACCAGCCGTCCGTCGTCGTCCACGGCGACCGCCCGGCCGGTCGCCTCGCCGCCGCCCGGGAGCACCGCGCGCACCGTGCGGCCCAGGGTCGTGCAGCCGGCGGCGTACGCCTGCTGCAGCCGCGAGGCGGCCGGATCGCCGTCCGCGCCCAGCCACTCGCCGTACCAGTCGGCCAGGGAGCGCAGCACGGCCCGCAGCAGCGGATCGCGGTCGGTGACCTTGGCCCCGGCCAGCGCCAGGGACCCGGCGGCGGGCACCGGCAGTTCGTCCTCGCGCAGGGTGACATTGAGCCCGATGCCCAGGACGACGGCGTCGTCGCCCACCCGCTCGGCGAGGATGCCGCCGGTCTTGCGCTCCTCGCCGCCGACGGTCACCAGGATGTCGTTGGGCCACTTCAGGCCCGTGTCGACGCCCGCGGTGCGTGCGACGGCGGTGGCCGTGGCGACCCCGGCGAGCAGCGGCAGCCAGCCCCAGCGGTGGGCGGGGACGGCGGACGGGCGCAGCAGGACCGAGAAGAACAGCCCGGAGCGGGCCGGCGCCTGCCACTGGCGGTCCAGCCGGCCGCGTCCCGCGGTCTGCTCCTCGGCGACCAGCACCGCGCCCTCCGGCGCGCCCTCCCGGGCACGTGCGCCCAGGTCGCTGTTGGTGGAGCCGGTGGCCTCGACGAGGTCGAGGGAGGTCCACCGGCCGTCCGGGGTGACGATCGCCTTGCGCAGGGCCGTCACGTGCAGCGGCGGCCGGTCGAGGTCGGACCAGCGGTTCGATGTCATGTGTCCCAGCCTAGGAGCAGGGGTGTGGCCAACGCCGCACTGACCGGGCAGCATCCGCGCGGTTACGCTACGGAAACAGAATTACTCGCCAGTCACGTCACACCCTCAGATCCACCCGACGGGAACAGGAGAGCCGCCTCCCATGGCTGAGCCGGAGTACGACATCCACACGACCGCGGGGAAACTCGCGGACTTGCGCCGCCGCACCGAGGAGGCGACCCACGCAGGCTCGGCGCGCGCGGTGGAGAAGCAGCACGCCAAGGGCAAGCTGACGGCCCGTGAGCGCATCGAACTGCTGCTGGACGAGGACTCGTTCGTCGAGCTCGACGAACTCGCGCGACACCGCTCGACCAACTTCGGCCTGGAGAAGAACCGCCCCTACGGCGACGGCGTCGTCACCGGCTACGGCACCGTCGACGGACGCCCCGTCGCGGTGTTCTCGCAGGACTTCACCGTCTTCGGCGGGGCGCTCGGCGAGGTCTACGGCGAGAAGATCGTGAAGGTCATGGACTGGGCGCTGAAGACCGGCTGCCCGGTCATCGGCATCAACGACTCCGGTGGCGCCCGCATCCAGGAGGGCGTGACCTCGCTCGGCCTGTACGGCGAGATCTTCCGCCGCAACACCCACGCCTCCGGCGTGATCCCGCAGATCTCGCTGATCATGGGCCCCTGTGCGGGCGGAGCGGTGTACTCCCCCGCCATCACCGACTTCGTGGTGATGGTCGACCAGACCTCGCACATGTTCATCACGGGCCCGGACGTCATCAAGACCGTCACCGGCGAGGACGTCGGCTTCGAGGAGCTCGGCGGCGCCCGCTCGCACAACTCCGTCTCCGGCAACGCGCACCACATGGCGGGCGACGAGAAGGACGCCATCGAGTACGTCAAGGCGCTGCTGTCCTACCTGCCGTCCAACAACCTCCAGGAGGCGCCCGCCTACCCCCAGGAGGCGGAACTGACGGTCAACGCCGAGGACCTGGAACTCGACGCGCTGATCCCGGACTCGGCGAACCAGCCGTACGACATGCACAAGGTCATCGAGCACGTCCTGGACGACGGCGAGTTCCTGGAGACGCAGGCGCTGTTCGCCCCGAACATCGTCACCGGCTTCGGCCGCGTCGAGGGCAGCCCGGTCGGCGTGGTCGCCAACCAGCCGATGCAGTTCGCCGGCTGCCTGGACATCAACGCCGGCGAGAAGGCCGCGCGCTTCGTCCGCACCTGCGACAGCTTCAACATCCCGGTCATCACCTTCGTCGACGTCCCCGGCTTCCTGCCGGGCACCGACCAGGAGTGGAACGGCATCATCCGGCGCGGCGCCAAGCTGATCTACGCGTACGCCGAGGCCACCGTGCCGCTGATCACCGTCATCACGCGCAAGGCGTTCGGCGGCGCCTACGACGTCATGGGCTCCAAGCACCTCGGCGCCGACCTCAACCTGGCCTGGCCGACCGCCCAGATCGCCGTCATGGGCGCCCAGGGCGCCGTCAACATCCTGCACCGCCGCACGCTCGCCGAGGCCGGTTCGCCGGAGGAGGCGGAGTCGCTGCGCGCGGAGCTGATGCGGGAGTACGAGGACACGCTGCTGAACCCGTACGTCGCGGCCGAACGCGGCTACGTCGACGCGGTGATCATGCCCTCGGAGACCCGCATGCACCTGGTGAAGGGGCTGCGGACGCTGCGCAACAAGCGCGAGAGCCTGCCGCCGAAGAAGCACGGCAACATCCCGCTGTAAGGAGTGTGCCCACGATGATGATCAAGGTCGAACGGGGCAACCCGACCCCGGAGGAACTGGCGGCCGTCGTCGCCCTCGTCCAGGCGCGGGCCGCGGCCGCACCGGGGCCCGCCGACGGCCCACGGCAGGCCGACGAGTGGGCCGCCCCCGCGCGCAACGTGCCCTCCCGGGCGCTCCGCCCGGCGCCGGCGGCCTGGCGCGCCACGTACTGGCCGCACTGAGCCACCGGCCGCACCCGCGGCGTACCGCCCGCGCCTGAGTATCCGTACTCAGGCGCGGGCGGCGCACGCGGCGCACCCTGGACGGATGCTGTGGTCCGACCCGTCCGACGAACCCCCAGAGGAGATGCGGCAGGCCCAGGCGATGATGCGCCGGGCGATGCTCGTGATCGCCGTCGCCGTCCCCGTCGTCACCGCCCTGGTGGCCTGGCGCTGCTGACTACGATGACGGGCATGACCGACAGCCGCAGCGCCCGCCCCCGCCCGCTCGTCCTCGCCTCCGCCTCCCCGGCGCGGCTCGGACTGCTCAGGGACGCCGGACTCGACCCGCGGGTCGTCGTCAGCGGCGTCGACGAGGAAGCGGTCAGCGCCGGCAGCCCCGCCGAACTCGCCCTGGTCCTGGCCGAGGCCAAGGCCGCCGCGGTCGCCGCCGGGCTCTCCGGCGACGAGGTGGTCATCGGCTGCGACTCCGTGCTGGACCTGGACGGCCAGGCACTCGGCAAGCCGTCGGACGCGGAGGACGCCACCGCCCGCTGGAAGTCCATGCGCGGCCGGTCCGGCGTGCTCCGTACCGGACACTGCGTCATCGACCTGGGCGCGGGCGGCCGGCGGGTGTCGGCCACCGGCTCGACCACGGTCCGCTTCGGCACCCCCGACGACGACGAGATCGCCGCCTACGTCGCCTCCGGCGAGCCGCTGGCGGTGGCCGGGGCGTTCACGCTCGACGGCCGCTCGGCCCCGTTCATCGACGGCATCGAGGGCGACTCCGGCAACGTCATCGGGCTGTCGCTGCCGCTGCTGCGCCGGCTCTTCGCGGACCTCGGTCTGCGCATCACGGACTTCTGGGTCTGAGGGTCTGAGGCTGCCCGGTCAGGCCGCGGCGGGCGCCACGGGAGGCGGCGGGGGCGTGCTCCCGCCCGGCTTCTCGGTGGCCGGGGCCGCCGGGGCCTCACCGCCGCTGTACAGGACCAGGCTGAGCACCACGAGCCCCATGACCACCACCATCCCCACGAACGCCGCCCAGCCCACCGGCGCGGCCAGCCCCGCGGCGAGCACGCCGTGGGTGACGGCGCAGACGATCAGCAGGATGCGGCCGAGGCGCCCGGGGGCGCGGTCCCGGATCGCGGTGCGGGCGAGGACGATCGCGCAGCCGATGAGGAAGAGCGCCATCACCACACCGGCCGCCCACGCGCCGGCCGCCATGGCACTGGGTTTCAGCCCGCCGAGGGACATCTGCTGGTGCTCCACGGCGATGCCCATCACCCAGTTGACGACGGCGAAGCCGAACGCCTCCAGGACGAGCACCACGGCCGCTGTCGCGGCGACACTCCTGCGCACTGCGCGCCCCCTGTCCCAGGCCGCCTTACCGGCGGTATCACGTAGGGCGCACGCTACTAACGGGTAGGAGTTGCGGCAAGGGTTTCGCCGTCACCACCCGTATGGGGCGCCGGTCCGGCAAAGATTTCCCCGGGCCTTCGTGGAGTTCCCACAAAACCAACGCCCCGTCGGCCACGGTGGAGGCCGGTGACCCGGCCCACACCCCAGGGCCCTAACCACCGGGATGAATAGGGATTTACCGTGGGAAGCCACGGCATCCGAGCCCCCCGCGGGGACTCGTGTCACCCTCCGTGTGGGCAAGCTCACCCCCAGGGGTGCCTCGGCACGAAGTGTCGCCAGTACCTAAACTCTGCTTGTTTCAAGGAGGGAGCCATCGTGCGCAAGGTCCTCATCGCCAACCGCGGTGAAATCGCAGTCCGCGTCGCCCGTGCCTGCCGGGATGCCGGGATCGCCAGTGTGGCCGTCTACGCGGAGCCGGACCGGGACGCGCTGCATGTGCGCGTGGCCGATGAGGCGTACGCGCTGGGCGGTGACACTCCGGCCACCAGTTACCTGGACATCTCCAAGGTGCTGGCGGCCGCCGCCGAAGCCGGGGCGGACGCCGTCCACCCGGGGTACGGCTTTCTGTCGGAGAACGCCGACTTCGCGCAGGCGGTCATCGACGCGGGCCTGACCTGGATCGGCCCGCCGCCGCAGGCGATCCGCGACCTGGGTGACAAGGTCGCCGCCCGGCACATCGCGCAGCGCGCCGGCGCGCCGCTGGTGGCCGGCACGCCCGACCCGGTCTCCGGGTCCGACGAGGTCGTCGCCTTCGCGCGTGAGCACGGCCTGCCGATCGCCATCAAGGCCGCCTTCGGCGGCGGCGGACGCGGCCTGAAGGTCGCCCGCACGCTGGAGGAGATCCCCGAGCTCTACGACTCCGCGGTGCGCGAGGCGGTCGCCGCCTTCGGTCGCGGCGAGTGCTTCGTCGAGCGCTACCTGGACAAGCCCCGGCACGTGGAGACCCAGTGCCTGGCCGACCAGCACGGCAACGTGGTCGTCGTCTCCACCCGTGACTGCTCGCTGCAGCGCCGCCACCAGAAGCTCGTGGAGGAGGCCCCCGCGCCCTTCCTGACCCCCGAGCAGAACGCGCAGCTCTACCGCGCCTCCAAGGCCATCCTCACGGAGGCCGGCTACGTCGGCGCGGGCACCTGCGAGTTCCTGGTCGGCACCGACGGCACGATCTCCTTCCTCGAGGTCAACACCCGCCTCCAGGTCGAGCACCCGGTCACCGAGGAGGTCACCGGCATCGACCTGGTCCGCGAGATGTTCCGGATCGCCGACGGCGAGAAGCTCGGCTACGACGACCCGCCGATGCGCGGTCACTCCTTCGAGTTCCGCATCAACGGCGAGGACCCGGGCCGCAACTTCCTGCCGGCCCCCGGCACCGTCACCCGGTTCGACGCGCCGTCCGGCCCGGGCGTGCGCCTGGACGCGGGCGTGGAGGCCGGCAGTGTCATCGGTCCCGCCTGGGACTCGCTGCTGGCCAAGCTGATCGTCACCGGCGCCACCCGGCAGCAGGCGCTGCAGCGCGCCGCCCGCGCCCTGGCGGAGTTCCAGGTCGAGGGCATGGCCACCGCCATCCCGTTCCACCGCGCGGTGGTCGCCGACCCGGCGTTCGGGCCCGAGGTGCACGGCGAGAAGGGTCCGTTCACGGTCCACACCCGGTGGATCGAGACGGAGTTCGTCAACGAGATCCCGCCCTTCACCGCCGCCCTCGACGGTGAGGAGTCCGACGAGTCGGGCCGTGAGACCGTCGTGGTCGAGGTCGGCGGCAAGCGCCTGGAGGTCTCCCTCCCGGCCTCGCTGGGCATGACCCTGGCCCGTACGGCGGCCGCGGGCGGCGCCCGCCCCAAGCGTCGCGCCGCGAAGAAGGCCGGCTCCGCCGCCTCGGGCGACAGCCTCGCCTCGCCGATGCAGGGCACCATCGTGAAGGTGGCCGTCGAGGAGGGCCAGGAGGTCAAGGAGGGCGACCTGGTCGTCGTCCTGGAGGCGATGAAGATGGAGCAGCCGCTCAACGCGCACCGCTCCGGCACCGTCAAGGGCCTGACCGCCGAGGTCGGCTCCTCCGTCTCCTCCGGTGCGCTGATCTGCGAGATCAAGGACTGATCCGCTTCTCCTGACGACACAGCACCGCACATAGGGCACCGCACGCGGGCCCCGGCCGAGGATCGGCCGGGGCCCGCGGTGGTCAGCGGCGCCGTGGTGCCAGGTCCGCGATCCGCGCGGCCTGCTGCTCCCCGGCCAGTTGGGCGGTGCGCAGCGGGGACATGCTGCCCGCCACGCCTCCGGCCGACTGGCCGGCGGCCCGGGCGCGCGGCTCACCGGGTGGGGCCGCGCTGCCGCCGGAGTAGCCCGGCTGCGGGTGCTGGTGGCGGCGGGGGCCCGGCACGGGCGGCATCTCCCGCCGCTGCCGCCCGTGGGGCATCCCGCCGTCCACACCGTCGGTCGACGCCACCGCGACCTGCACACCGCGGTCGGCCAGCGCCTGGAGCTCGGTCGCGGCGCGATCGTCGCCCGCGGGCGGCGCGTCGGTGACCAGATGGGTGATCAGGTCCGTCGGCACCGTCTGGAACATGGTGTCCGTGCCCAGCTTGGTGTGGTCGGCCAGCACCACGACCTCCGCGGCCGCCTGGACCAGCGCCCGGTCGACGCTCGCGGAGAGCATGTTGGACGTGGACAGGCCGCGTTCGGCGGTGAGACCGGCCCCGGACAGGAACGCCCGGGACACCCGCAGCCCTTGCAGGGACTGCTCGGCACCGCTGCCGACCAGCGCGTAGTTGGACCCGCGGAGCGTGCCGCCGGTCATGACGACCTCGACCCGGTTGGCATGCGCCAACGCCTGCGCCACGAGCAGGGAATTGGTCACGACGGTCAGCCCCGGCACCCGGGCGAGCCGGCGTGCCAGCTCCTGGGTGGTGGTACCGGCACCGACGACGATGGCCTCGCCCTCCTCGACGAGACCGGCCGCGAGATCGGCGATCGCCGTTTTCTCCGCGGTCGATAGATGGGATTTCTGCGGAAAGCCGGACTCCCTGGTGAAGCCCCCCGGCAGCACCGCACCGCCGTGCCGGCGGTCGAGCAGTCCTTCTGCCTCCAGCGCCCGCACGTCACGCCGTACGGTCACTTCCGAGGTCTGGACGACGCGGGCGAGCTCACGGAGGGAAACCGCTCCGTTGGCGCGCACCATTTCGAGGATCAATTGGCGACGTTCTGCTGCGAACACGAAACTGACAGTAACGCCAATGACCGTCTGCTATCAGCAGTTTGCACCGATTAACAGAAGTTGTTCGTGAAGTCGGACGTCGCGTGCTATACGGAAAGCTGCGACCCCGCAGCAGGCGGTTACAGCTCTCCCGAGGCCTTCCGGGTCGCCAACTGCCGTGCGGCTTCGGCGATCGAGCCCGACAGCGACGGGTAGACCGTGAAGGTGTTCGCCATCTGCTCCACGGTCAGATTGTTGTCGACCGCGATCGAGATGGGGTGGATCAGCTCGCTCGCGCGCGGCGAGACGACCACGCCGCCGACCACGATCCCGGTGCCCGGACGGCAGAAGAGCTTCACGAAGCCGTCCCGGATGCCCTGCATCTTCGCGCGCGGGTTGCGCAGCAGCGGCAGCTTCACGGCGCGGGCGTCGATGATGCCGGCGTCGACGTCGGCCTGCGTGTAGCCGACGGTCGCGATCTCGGGATCGGTGAAGACGTTCGAGGAGACGGCCTTGAGGTTCAGCGGGCCGACCGTCTCGCCGAGGAAGTGGTACATCGCGATCCGGCCCTGCATGGCGGCGACCGACGCGAGCGCGAAGATGCCCGTGACGTCACCGGCCGCGTACACGCCCGGGGCCGAGGTGCGGGAGACCTTGTCGGTCCAGATGTGACCGGAATCCTTGACCTTGACGCCCGCGCCCTCCAGGCCCATGTCGGAGCTGTTCGGTATGGCGCCGACGGCCATGAGGCAGTGGCTGCCGGTGATGACCCGGCCGTCGGAGAGGGTGACCTCCACGCGGTCGCCCACCCGCTTGGCGGACTCGGCGCGGGAGCGGGCCATGACGTTCATGCCGCGGCGCCGGAAGACGTCCTCCAGGACGGCGGCGGCGTCCGGGTCCTCGCCGGGCAGCACGCGGTCGCGGGAGGAGACGAGCGTCACCTTGGAGCCGAGCGCCTGGTACGCGCCGGCGAACTCGGCGCCGGTCACGCCGGAGCCGACCACGATGAGCTCCTCGGGGAGCTCGTCCAGGTCGTACACCTGCGTCCAGTTCAGGATGCGCTCGCCGTCCGGCAGCGCGTCGGGGAGCTCGCGGGGACGGCCGCCGGTGGCGATGAGCACGGCGTCCGCGGTGAGGGTCTCGGTCGTGCCGTCGGCGGCCTGGACGACGACCTGGCGGGAGCCGTCGATGGCCTGCATGCCGTCGAGCCGGCCGCGGCCGCGCAGGACGCGGGCGCCGGCGCGGGTGACGGAGGCGGCGATGTCGTGCGACTGGGCGAGTGCGAGACGTTTCACACGGCGGTTGACCTTGCCGAGGTCGACGCCGACCACCCGGGCCGCCTGCTCGACGTGCGGCGTGTCGTCCGCCACGATGATGCCCAGCTCCTCGTACGAGGAGTCGAAGGTCGTCATCACCTCGGCCGTCGCGATCAGGGTCTTCGACGGTACGCAGTCGGTCAGCACCGACGCCCCGCCCAGACCGTCGCAGTCGACGACGGTCACCTCCGCGCCCAGCTGGCTGGCCACGAGGGCCGCTTCATATCCGCCGGGTCCGCCACCGATGATCACGATCCGAGTCACGTACCCCATTGTCCCGCACGCGCCAAGTGATCACCTACGGGGTCCCGGCGGCCCGGCCGTCGTGGTCGGGTGGGCGGGGTCCCACTGTCGTACTCTCGTCACCATGTCGCTCTACGCCGCGTACGCCGGCAACCTCGACGCGCGGCTGATGACCCGCCGCGCCCCGCACTCGCCGCTGCGCGGAACCGGCTGGCTCGACGGCTGGCGCCTGACCTTCGGCGGCGAGCAGATGGGCTGGGAGGGCGCGATCGCCACTCTTGTGGAGGACCCGCTGCACCAGGTCTTCGTCGGTCTCTACGACATCGCGCCGGTCGACGACGAGTCGCTGGACCGCTGGGAGGGCGTGCCGCTCGGCATCTACCGCCGCCACCAGGTCCGCGCGCACACCCTGGACGGCGACGTCTCGGCGTGGCTCTACGTGCTCAACGACTACGAGGGCGGCCTCCCCTCCGCCCGCTACCTCGGCGAGCTGGCCGACGCGGCGGAGTCCGCGGGCGCGCCGCACGACTACGTCATGGAACTGCGCAAGCGCCCCTGCTGACCGCCGGAGCGCGCGGCGGAGCCGGTCGCGGAGACCAGCGGAGATGAACACTCGGCGGTCCATGGGGAAAGCGCTCACCATCGGACGCCCCAGGGGTCACAATGGGACCGTCAATCGTCGGATCCTCCGAAGTTGCGCAGACCGTGACCTGAGACGTCTACGCGCGTAGGAGATAACCGGCTACCCTCATCGGCGTGAACTCTTCCGCACATTCCAACGCAGCCCGCACCCCGCTGGGCGACCCGTACGCCGCCGCCACGCAGGCAGCCGCCCGCCTGCGCGAGCTCACCGGCGACGAGACCCACGACGTCGTCCTGGTGATGGGCTCCGGCTGGGTGCCGGCCGCCGACCGGCTCGGCGAGGCCGAGTACGAGTTCGCGATCACCGACCTGCCGGGCTTCCCGCCGCCGGCCGTCGCCGGCCACTCCGGCAAGGTGCGCTCCGTGCGGATCGGCGACCGGCGCGCCCTGGTCTTCCTCGGCCGCAACCACTTCTACGAGGGCCACGGCGTGGCCACCGTGGTGCACGGCGTGCGCACCGCCGTCGCCGCCGGCTGCAAGACCGTCGTGCTCACCAATGGCTGCGGCGGGCTGCGCCCCACCTACCGGCCCGGCCAGGCCGTGCTGATCAGCGACCACATCAACATGACGGCCACCTCGCCGATCGTGGGCGCCAACTTCGTGGACCTCACCGACCTGTACTCGCCGCGGCTGCGCGCGCTGTGCAAGGAGGTCGACCCCTCCCTGGAGGAGGGCGTCTACGTCCAGCTCCCCGGCCCGCACTACGAGACGCCGGCCGAGATCAACATGGTCCGCACCATCGGCGGCGACCTGGTCGGCATGTCCACCACGCTGGAGGCCATCGCGGCCCGCGAGGCGGGCGCCGAGGTGCTCGGCATCTCCCTGGTCACCAACCTGGCCGCGGGCATGACCGGCGAACCCCTGAACCACGAGGAGGTCCTGGAGGCCGGACGCGACTCGGCCGAGCGCATGGGGGCCCTCCTCGCCCAGGTGCTGGAGCGGATCTGACCCTCCGGCCGGGCCGCCTGGCCCATCTGGCCCATCTGGTTAGGGAACCGGCGGGCGCGGGGAGGTAACCCCGGTAACCCACGGCCCCCCGGCACGCGCCGCCCCCACCCGGCCGCCGACCGCCGGACGGGTCACGGCACGCCCGCCCCACGCGGCAGCAGGCGGCCCGGCCCCGAGACCGGCCACCGCGCGGCGGAGGCGGCACCGACGACCGAGACATCGCAGGAGCATCACGTGGCAAGCGCAAGCGCAGGCGCCGGCAACAACGCGGACCTGATCCGGCAGGCCCGTACCTGGCTGGCCGAGGACCCCGACCCGGACACCCGGGGCGAGCTGGAGGCGCTGCTCGCCGCCGCCGAGGCCGGCGACCGGGACGCGGCGGACGACCTGGCGGACCGGTTCGCGGGCACCTTGCAGTTCGGCACCGCCGGCCTGCGCGGCGCGATCGGCGCGGGCCCGATGCGGATGAACCGCTCGGTCGTCATCCGGGCGGCGGCGGGCCTGGCCGCGTACCTGAAGGCGCAGGGCCAGGGCGACGGACTGGTCGTCGTCGGCTACGACGCCCGCCACAAGTCGTACGACTTCGCGCGCGACACCGCCGCCGTGATGGCGGGCGCCGGGCTGCGCGCCGCCCTGCTGTCCCGGCCGCTGCCCACACCCGTGCTCGCCTTCGCCGTACGCCACCTCGGCGCGGCCGCGGGCGTCATGGTGACCGCGAGCCACAACCCGCCCCAGGACAACGGCTACAAGGTCTACCTCGGCGACGGTTCGCAGATCGTGCCGCCGGCCGACTCCGGCATCGCCGCCGAGATCGCCGCGATCGGCCCGCTCTCCGGTGTGCCGCTGGCCGACGAGGGCCGGCACGTGTACGGCGACGAGGTGGTCGAGGCCTACTTGGAGCGCGTCGCCTCGGTGGTGGACCGGCACTCCCCGCGGGACCTGTCCGTGGTCTACACCCCCCTGCACGGGGTCGGCCGCGATGTACTGACCGCCGCCTTCGCGCGGGCCGGTTTCGCCGCCCCGCACGTCGTCGCCGAACAGGCCGAGCCCGACGCGGACTTCCCGACCGTCGCCTTCCCCAACCCCGAGGAGCCGGGGGCGATGGACCTGTCCTTCGCCGCCGCACGGGAGTTCGGGCCCGACATCATCATCGCCAACGACCCCGACGCCGACCGCTGCGCCGTCGCCGTCCCGGACCGCGGCGCCGAGGCCGGCTGGCGGATGCTGCGCGGCGACGAGGTCGGCGCCCTGCTCGCCACCCATCTGGTCCACCAGCGCGCCACCGGCACCTTCGCGGCGAGCATCGTCTCCTCCTCGCTGCTGTCCCGCATCGCCGCCCGTGCGGGCCTGGACTACGCCGACACCCTGACCGGCTTCAAGTGGATCTCCCGGGTGGAGGGCCTGCGCTACGGCTACGAGGAGGCGCTCGGCTACTGCGTGGACCCCGGGGGCGTCCGCGACAAGGACGGCATCAGCGCGGCCCTGGCCGTCGCCGAACTGGCCGCCGAGCTCAAGGCCAAGGGCCGCACGCTCTCCGACCTCCTGGACGACATCGCCCTGGAGTACGGCCTGCACGCCACCGACCAGCTCTCGGTGCGGGTCGCCGACCTGAGCGTGATCGGCGACGCCATGACCCGGCTGCGGGAGCGGCCGCCCACCTCGCTGGCAGGGCTGGCCGTGACGACCGCCGAGGACCTCACCCAGGGCACCGAGGACCTGCCCCCGACCGACGGCCTGCGCTACCACCTGGCCGGCGCCGGCCCCGTCGAGGCGGCCCGCGTCATCGTCCGCCCCAGCGGGACCGAGCCCAAGCTCAAGTGCTACCTGGAGGCCGTCCTCCCGGTCCCTGGCGGCGCCGACACGCTCGCGGCCACCCGCACCAGGGCCGCCGAGGTCCTGGCCGCCCTCAAGACCGACCTCGCGGCCGCCGCGGGCATCTGACGGCCTCGCCCTGATTCCCCGCCCCACCCCCCGCGCCGCTCACTCGCGGGCCAGGTAGCTGAAGCCCGTGTTCGGGCCGACGCAAGACTGCAGGGTCAGGTCGCCCCAGTAGAGGCCGTGGGAGGGGGTGCCGCGGCCGGGCTCGATGTGGTGGGCGTAGACGCGGTAGGTGAAGGTGCCGCGCGGGGTGGTGGCGGTGACGGCCGTGCCGATCGGCAGGGTGGCGAACCGCTGGAAGCCGCAGTAGTCGTGCCCCACGACGACGGCGGTGTTCATGGCGTAGCCGTTCTCGGTGCCGAGGTCGGGACCGTCCCACTGGACGGCGTCGCGGCACGCGTCCACGGTCTCCTGGTCGCCGCGGACGACCTGGGCCGTCCACGTGCCGATGCGGAGGGTGGTGGTCCCGTCCGGCGGCGGGGCGGACGGCGCCGAGGAGGACGGCTGCGTCGGCGGCTGCGGCGAGGACGAGGGCCTGGTGGGCGCGGTGCGCGGGCGCGGGGAAACGGACGGGGCGGCTGTACGCGACAGGTCCGGGTGCCTCGGCCACGGCGAAGCGGTGGTCCCGCGGGGGGACGGCGAGGCCGCGGGGCGGGTCCGGGCCGGTGCCCTCGGGGTACGCCGGGGGGCGACGGCCACCCCCGGTGCGGCCGGCGCCGCCGGTGACGCGGACGCCGGTGGCGGCGCGGGCACGCCCCCGGCCGCCCTCCCGTGCCCGGGGCTCGCGACGGGGGCCGGCTCCGGGCCCGCGAGCGGTTCGCCGGCCGTGCCGGGGCCGCCGCAGCCGGCGACGGCCGCGGACGCGGACGCGAGCAGGCCCAGGACGGCCACGGCGGCACGGATGCCTCTCATCCCACGCCTCCGTTCGTCGTCGGTCGTACGGGGCGGCACCGGACACAAGCTGCCTACCCGAAGCGGCCGTTGACGTAATCCGTCGTGCGCGGGTCCTGCGGGCTGCCGAACATCGCGTCCGTGTCGCCGTGTTCGACGATGACGCCAGGGGTGCCCTGCTCGGCCAGGAAGAACGCGCACTGGTCGGAGACGCGCGCGGCCTGCTGCATGTTGTGCGTGACGATGACGATGGTGACCTCGTGGGACAGCTCGTGGATCGTCTCCTCGATGCGCCGCGTGGAGGTCGGGTCCAGGGCGGAGCACGGCTCGTCCATCAGCAGCACCCGCGGCCGTACGGCCAGCGAGCGCGCGATGCACAGGCGCTGCTGCTGGCCGCCGGACAGGGCGCCGCCGGGCTGCCGGAGGCGGTCCCTGACCTCCTTCCAGAGACCGGCTTTGGTCAGGCACTCCTCGACAAGCGCGTCCTTGTCCTGGCGGCCGGCCTTGATGCCGCCCATCTTCAGGCCGGCGACCACGTTGTCGTAGATCGACATCGCCGGGAAGGGGTTGGGCTTCTGGAAGACCATGCCGATCTGGCGGCGGGCCAGGGTGATGCGGCGCCCGCGGTCGTAGATGTCGTCGCCGTCGAGCAGCACCCGGCCGGCCAGCGACGCGGAGCCGACCAGCTCGTGCATGCGGTTGAGGATCCGCAGGAAGGTGGACTTGCCACAGCCGGACGGGCCGATGAGCGCGGTGACCTGGTGGGCGGGCATGGTGAGTGACACCTCGTCCAGAACCTTGTGGTCGCCGAACCAGGCGGAGATCGCGTCGGCCTCCAGGGTGGCCGGGCTGCCACTCGCCGCGACCGCCGGGGCGGCGACCGCGGGGATGCGCAGTGTTTCTCCGACGAGCGTGTCGGTGGGGTCGGACATGTCGTGGCTCCCAGTCGGTCAGGGGTCGGTCAGAGCAGGTTGGGCAGCAGACGGGCGGCGGCGCCGGAGACGGCGAGGCCGAGCGCGACCAGTACGGGCACCCCGGCGATCCAGGTCTGCCAGCGTCCCCACGCGCGATGGGCCCAGGTGGTGAGCAGCGCCGCGGCGAGCAGCCCCAGGGACCACAGGAAGACCGAGAGCCAGACCGAGTTCTCGCGGCCCAGGGCCTGCTCGGAGCCCTCGATCCAGCCGGCGGCCAGTGGACGCGGCGGGTTGGGCTGTACGTCGCCGACCAGGTCGGCGTCGACGCGGAGGACGCCGGAGGGCGTGTAGGCCGGGCCCTCGGCGGTGATGAGGGTGAGCCGGCCCCGGCCCTGTTCGAGGACGGGCGGCAGCGGGTCGCCCGCGCGGCGGATGGCGGTGACCTCGTAGCGGGCTGTGCCCTGCCCGGTGGTCAGCTCGATGGCGGTACCGGGGACCAGTCGGTGCAGATCGTTGAACGGGCCGCCGTACCCCCACTGGCGGCCCATGACCACGCTGGTGCCCGCCTGGCCCGGCAGCGGGGTGTCGCGGCGGTGTCCGGGGCCGGACATCAGCACGCCGGAGGTGGTGCCCTCCTCGACGACCTCGTCGAGGTCGAGTGCCGGAATACGCAACAGGGCGACGGGGGCGCCGGGTTCGAGCCGCTTGCCGTCGAAAGTCCGCTGGCCCACCGGCGCGGTGCCGAGGGCGAGTTGTCGACGCAGCTCGTCGTACGCCGTCCGCTGGTCGCGGGCGTGCTGCAGGTTGCCCAGGAGGGTGAGGTTGGCGGCGAAGCCGAACAGCAGGGCGGCGAGCACGCACAGCGCCACCCCGGCGAACGCGAAACCGGGGCGGGTGGGCGGCGGCCCGGCGTCCGGCGGGCGCGGAGGCGCCGGCGCCACAGCGGGCAGGGGCGGAGGCGGGGGCGGGGACAGCGTGGTCACGGGGTGCGCTCCCTGTGCAGAGGTGTGGGGTGGAGAAACGGAGGCGCGGGCGGCGGGGTGGGGGCCCGCCGCCCGTGCTCCGCGGGCCGTTACGAGCGGGGTGCGCCGAAGGTCAGCAGCTTCCTGCGGCCGCCGAGCCGTACGAAGGCGAAACCGGCCGCGACCAGGACGACGGCGCCCACGCCGGAGAACAGCGCGATCTGGCCGCCGGTGGAGGCGAGGCCGCCCTGAGGGGAGTTCCCCCCGGTGCCGGAGCCGCCGGTGGTGCCGGTACCCCCGGTGTCACCGCTGCCGCCGGAGTCACCGGCGGTGTCGCCGCCACTGGTTCCGGACGTCGTGCCGGACGTGTCCGTCGCGGAGTCCGTGGGCGACGGGGTGTCGGAGGGGTCGTCGGTCGGGTCGTCGGTGGGCGTCGTGGAGCCGGTGGGGCTCGGAGACCCGGACGGCGGCTCGGGGACGGTGAAAGTCATCGCCCTGGAAGTCGCGTCACAACTCGGCGACCATTCCCACCTGTAGAGGTCGCTGGCGACCGCGTCCCCGGGAACCGTGAGAGCGTCCCAGGTCACCGCTCCGCCGGCGTCGGCCTTGACGTCAGGGATCTCGACATCGACCCTGCCGGCAGCCATGTACATGTCCAATGCGTACGACGCGTCGGGCACGCATCCCCGGACGATCAGCTTGACCGCCTGACCACGCTGCAACTCCGAGCCCGGGGACAGCCGGTTGCCCGAGGCGTCCAGCAGCTCGGCCCTCAGCAACTGCACGGCCAGTCTGACGGGCTGGGACTCGGAGGCTCCCCACTCGGCGGGGTTCGCCGGAGTGAACCGGGCGGTGATCGAGTGGTTTCCGTCGGACAGCGTCGACGTCTTGAACTCGGCCTTCCCCTCGGCGACCGGGACCGGGGTCTGGTTCAGCGGTGTCTCACCGTCCAGGAAAGTCACCGTGCCGACTGCCTCCGCCGGCGTGACCTTCGCCGTGAGCGTTATCTCCTGGCCCGGCTCGGGCTGGCTGGGGCTGTACTCCGGTATCGCGACACTGACGGCCGTGGCACCCTCTCCGACCGCCCAGTCGTCACCGGTGACGGTGATCTTCTGGGTCCAGTAGGGCGAGTCCGGGTGGGTGCCCGAGAAATCGTCCATGCATTGCAGTCGAAGCTCATAGGTGCCGTCACCGCTGAAGATCTGCGACAGGTCGTGGACAGCCAGATCGGGGTTGTCCGCCGCGGCCAGCGAGATCGTCTTCGGCGCGTCGTAGGGCCGATCCGCGTCATTGTAGATGCCGTCAATCGCGCGTACCTCTGTGCCGTCCTTGACGACATTGAGGAAAAGGCCCCAATTGAAGGGGAAGCTGATCACGTTGCCGCTTCCGTCGTCGATGACGTAGTCAGGGCACGCAGCAGGAATTCCGATGGTGCTGCCAAGCGGCTCCGGATCGCTCAACTTGCCGCTGGGCGCCATGGTGAAAGTCCCGATGGACGCCGCCCGGGCAGGCTGGGACTGGGATGCGACCAGGGTCACGAGGCCCAGGGCGAGCACGGCGCAGGCGGCCGCGATCGCGGCCACTCTTCGTAAGGGATGGAGCACTGTCATTGCGATTGCCCCCCGGGGGACGGTTGATGGACGGACAGGGCGACAGCACGTGGGGCCGGGCACCTGGAGGGTGCCCGGCCGTCACGCGAGGATCAGACGACGATCACGGATCAGCTCTTGCCCGTGAGGGTGGTCGCACCGCAGTTGGGGATGGTGGCGAAGCCGTAGGTCGTGATGGTGCTCGTGTCCTGGCAGACATCCGCCGTGTCTCCCGGGACGGCCGCCTTCACCACGAACGCCTCGTCGATCGCGGCCTCGTTGAGCCTGGAGGTCTGGACGACGTTGTAGACGTCACGGGTGAAGACGAAGCTCGGGTTGAGCGCGAGCGCGCTGCCGGAGCCGGTGGTGGGTGCCACACCCCCGATGCTGCGCAGACGCGACTCACCGCGACGGTTCGGGACGCCCGGGAGGCTCTTGCCCTGGGCGATCCACTGGGCGACGGAGTACGGCATGATCTGGTTGAGGTTGGTGATCGCCGTACCGTTGTGCTCCTGAACGTTGTCGACGAGGCCGCAGCTCGCCTTGGCCGCGGTGATCTGCGCCTCGGTGACTCCGATGGACGACAGCCAGTACGTCCGGGTACCGGAGCCGGCCTGCGGCAGCAGCGGCTGCACCGTGTGCACGGCGCCCGCGGCATCCGTGTACTTGCACGTGGTGTAGATCTGCTGCAGCTGCGCCGTCGTCAGAGTCGGGACACCCGCGGTGCCGGGCGCCTGGGACCCGATGGTGCTGCCCAGGTCGGTGGCGTAGGTGACCGCGTCCTTGGCGAACGGGATCCAGGTGAGGTCCGCGTTGGTGGTGTCGTTCGGCTGACGCGAGGAGCGGGCGAAGTCGAGGCAGACGCTCCCCCCGTTCGCGATGTCGGCGTTCAGCAGCTTGATGCCGTTCGAGGAGCCGTTCGCCTCCGCGCGGGTGAACGTGCATCCGGGGGTCGTCGCCTGGTCCTTGGTGGTGAACGGGTCGGCGGCGCCCGTCTGGGCGACGGCGTCCCACGACGTGACGTAGTTCGCGCCGCCGGCGTTCACGACGACGGTGCCGTTGGCCAGGCCGTTCATGACGTACTGCGTGGTGTCCGAGCCGACACCCGCCAGCTGACGGACGGGGCCGTCCGCGGACGCGGGGGCGGCCAGGATGCCGACGCCGAGCGCCGCGGCGCCGAGGATCGCGGCGCCGGCCTTGGCGCGAGACTTGACGTTCACTTCAGAACTCCTTGTTTCGGGATTTCGAAGACTGGACGTTCAAGCTGAATCCGGATTTCCGTGCTGCCGACCCGTCGGCCGGCCACCGCATACGCTTCCAAGTTTTCAATGCGGCGGCCACCAATTCCCATGGAGGAAAAGGTTACGAGCAAGCCTCCTAGGCGTCTCCTAGGGAGTTCGCCGTCGCGCGAAACGAAGAAACACCGGACCCGACAGCGCTGCTGCCCCACCGAGAACGAGAACGGCGAGAAGGACCCAGCGGATCACTCCGAGGGCTTCGCCGGGGGTAATCCCGGATTGGGCGACATTCTGCTGCGGCATGACGGAAGGAGGCGCGGATCCGGGCGGGGCGGCGGATGAATTCGACGGCTCGGCACTGGGGTCGCCGCCGGTGCCACCGGTGTCGCCTCCCGTTCCGCCCGAGGACGCTCCGCCGGCGCCCGTACCGGAGGAGGTCCCCCCGGTGTCGCCCCCGGATGCGAGACCGCCCGAGTCACCGCCCCCGGGATCGCCCGGTGCCGGCCCACCGGTCGAAGGGCCGTCCGCGGGCGCTCCTCGTTCCAGGGCGTCGGCGGCAGCCTCGGCCTGCCGGCGGAGCTTCATCGACAACGGCGCGTAGCCGGGCGGAAGTTCGCCTGCCGACCGCCCCGGCGTCTGACCCGGACCCGCGGCGAACCTGATGAAATCCGCGTACGCCTTGCGGGCCTGCGCGTCCTGGTTCACCGAAGCGGCGGCGTAGGTCACCGCGGCCAACGGGTACGCCTGGCCCTTGGCTCGCGCCGGATCGGGCTTCAGCACGGCAGAGTTGTCCGGCCACGGTCGCATGGCATCGACGCCTGCCTGCAGCGTGCCGACCGAGGGCTGCACGAAGTTTCCGTCCGCATTGCGCAAGGCCGCTGTCGACAGCCCGTAACGCTCCGCCGACGCGGCATCGACGATCGCCATCACGGCATGATGGCCCGGGAAGATGTCGTCGGCCTTGAGACCCCTGGGGTTGGTGGAAGAGCCCACATCCTGCTGGATGGTTCGGCCGTTGTGGCCCCGGCGCGTACGCAGGGCGCCGTCGTGCAGGTCGGCCACGTACGGGGCAAGATCGATAATTCCGTAGTCGGGCGGGTTCGGCGGGAGTCCGGCCACGGCCGGGGCGCGAGTCTCATCCACCTTGGGGAAGTTGTTCAGGGCCGTGTCCAGGCCCAGGTCCTTGAAATAGGGGTTCAACCTCGTTCCCCAGGGATCTTCCTTTCCGGCAAGGAAGTCCCGGGCGTCCTTGTCCGCCTGGAGCCAGTTCCAGATCATGCGCGCGGTGTCGGAATTCCCCTGCGGAACGATGAGGCTCATGGGCGTGACCTGCTCAGGGAATTCCGGGTTCAGTTCTTCGAATTCCGGGTCCTGGGTGTAGTAATCCGGATTCCCTTTCACATGTTCCGGAACGGGGATGGCCCACGGTACGTCTCGCACATAGGAATGAGTGAGCATCTTGGCCACGAGCCGCGGCGTCAGATTCATTTCGTGCACCACACCGGAAGGGCCTTCTATGAAGAAGGCGAACGCCAGACCGGACAACGCCACCGGAGCGTGCACGACGGATGGTCCGCCTCCCGGCCGGACAACCGGGTCGACGGTGACGCCGAGCCCGGGCGTCTCCGTCGTCGTGCTCAGTACCTCGCCCCTGGCACTCTCCTCGTCCTCCCGGTTGAAGACGAACGTGTTCCCCGTGGACGAGCACAACTTCGGCCCCCACGACGCGACCGCGTCGTCCGCCAGTTCGGAACCCGATATGGGTCGTTCCGCCTGGCCCACCCGGCAGAACGAGGCGATCGGCTGGAAGTCCAGGCGGAAGACCATCCGCTGGGCCCAGTTCGTCGCGGACAGCGGCGAGGTGTCGAGCTTGCCGCCCGCGCCCCTGTCACTGCCGTCCGCGTCGTGAGTGCCGCGCGGCACGACGACCAGCCAGCAGGAACGCGGAGTGACGGCACCGCCGGGCGGCGCCGTGTTCACGCCGCAGCCGAGGTGGTCGGCCTGGCTGCCGTCCTGCACTTCGAATCCCACTTCACCCGTGCCGTTGGCGAAGATGCGGCTGGCTATCTGCTCGTTGGTGTCCAACGGCCCGAAGTACGTGTAGTCCGTGGAGGACGTGGTGGGCGACCCGTCGACGGGACGGAAGGGGACGAAGTTGTTCGTGCCGGTGTACTGCGTCTCCCCGGGATCGCCGACGCCGGACCCGGTGCTGGCGACCCGCCGGCTGCTGGTCATGATGCCTGGAAGCGGAATTCCCGTGGCGCCGAATTCGCACTGCTCTCGCGTGGGACCGGCCGGATCGTCGCCCCAGCACTGCATGATCTGCAGGAAGTTGACATTGAACTGGGTCTCCGGCTGTGTCGGCGCCCCGCCTTCCCAGCTGATCCGCACGCCCTGGGAGCGCAGGTTCCTTGTCTGGTGGACGGTCACCTTCAGGTGGGAGAAGTCGTCGTACTCGCCCTTGGTCCCCGTCTTCGTCACCGCGGAGGACTCCGCGCCGGTGTCCGCCGCCGCGGCGGCAGTGGTGGCCGGCGGCAGCGGGAGCAGGGCCACCACGAGGGCGGCCAGCAGCGATCCGACGGCCAGGAGAACACGCGGCCGGGGCCGGTTCAGTGCGGTCCTCATGCCGCACCGCCGTTGCGCCGGGCCCGGTTGGCCATCACCCGGGCGACGAGCGGTGGTCCGACGACGACACCGAGGAGCAGCGTGGCCGACAGTGCCATCAGGGCGGTGCGCCATCCGAGGGCGTCGTCCGAGCCGAGCGAGACCGGGCTGGCGACGACGGAGGTGTCGCCGCTCTGGCTGGTGCTGACGAGCTGGCCGGTGTCGGGATCGAGCACGGCCCCACCGCTCGTGCCGCCCGCGGCGGCGCCGGGGTCACCGGTCGCGCCACCGGTGCCCGCGGTGCCCCCCGTCGATCCTGAGGCACCGGTACCGCCCGTCGAACCCGTCGATCCGGTGCCGCCCGTCGATCCCGTGGAACCGGTGCCGCCGGTCGATCCCGTACCGCCGGACGTTCCCGTCGATCCGGAGCCCCCCGTGCCGGAGCTGCCGGCGGAGCCGCCGCTCGGCACGGTGGGCTGCTGGGCGCCGGCGGTGCCGTCGGCACACTGTTCGGGGCCCTTCCTGTCGCACGCCTTCGGGTGCGGGGCGTTGAGGATCAGGGTGTTCCTGCCACCCGAGAACGTCGGGTTGTTGCATTTGTTGATGTCGATGGTGTTCGCCACGGCGCCGGGGATCTTCTTCGTCTGGGCCATGGCGGCCTCCACCAGGTTCCGCGGCAGCGGTGAGTAGCCGAGCCGGTCCGCGAGCTGCTGGCCCTCACACAGGAAGTAGTTGTTGAAGGCGCTCAGCGTCCTGCCCTTGGCCTGGGTGAAGCCCATCTCCTCCTTGGTCGGGATGATCATGTAGCTGTAGCTGGACAGCGGGTAGGTGCGGTCGTCGCCGTACCGGTACACGTTGTCCAGCTGCTGCGTCAGGTAGTTCGCGGAGCGCGGGTCGTTGTTGATCTCGGCCTTGGTGAGGGCGACGGCCACGCTGGACGCGGTCGGCTCGACGTAGTAGCCGGCCTTGTTGAGCACCTTGACCACCGGGAAGCCCGCGTTCCTGGCGTACGAGTACTCGACGTAGGTGATGGCGCCTTCGGCCTGGGGTTGCCTGGTGTAGCCCGCGACGCCGAGGGACCCCGACTGGGAGACGAACCCGGAACCGGGGATGTTCGGGAAGTACGACGTCAGGCCGCAGGGCGGTGTCTTGCCGGCCCGGCGGCAGTAGTCGTTCCACGGACCGGAGTGCTCCTTGGACATCCAGAGGGTGAACTGCGCCGTGGTGCCGGAGCCGTCGGAGCGGACGACCGGGACGATACGCCGGGCCGGAAGGTTCAGTTCGGGGTTGTCGGCCCGGATCTCCGGCGAGTTCCACATGGTGAGCTTGCCGGTGAAGATCTTGCTGATGACATCCCCGGACAGCCGGAGGTTGGTGACCTGCCTGCCGCCGATCTTCAGGTTGTACATGAACGACGTACCACCGGCCACGATCGGCATGTAGGCGTACTTGCGCGCCGGCGGGGGGTCCTGCTGGCCCAGGTCGGTGAGGCCGTAGGGAATCTCGGACACGCCGAAGTCGGATGTCCCGGACGCGAACTGGCTCCGGCCGACCGTGGAGCCGACCGACGCGTAGTTCACGGTCATGCCCTGCTGGCGGACGTTGCGGCGCCATTGCTCGATGGCGTTGGCGCTCCATGTCGAGCCGGATCCGCTGATCTTCGTGTAGGAAGCCGCGACGGCCCCCGGCGGCCGGACCGCCAGCAGCGAGCAGACCACGGCGACGAACAGCGCGAGTGCCTGGTACGCGCGCAGGGCGCGCGTACGACGGACGGGTGCGGGCATCACGGAGTGCTCCTCGTCGGTGCGGGACGGACTGGCGACTGTTCTGCTGCTGCGGACGGCGCGAAGCGCCGGGCGTCACGGTGCGAGGCCCTGACCGCGCGATGCTCCTGACGACGCGTCAGCTTCCCCGGACCGCGGCCGCCGAAGATGCGGGCCATGACGAACAGGACGAGCACCAGCACCAGAAGCACCGCGGCGGTGCCGAAGCCGCGGGCGATGTAGGTGGGCTCGGGGGACTTGACGAGTTCGAAGGCGGCGAGCGGCAGCGACACCATCGGGTCGTGGAGCGGATTGGTGTTGAGCTCCGCGGTGAAACCGGCGGTCAGCAGGACCGGCGAGGTCTCGCCCACGCCGCGCGCCGTACCCAGGATGACCGCCGTGGTCAGCCCGGACCGGGAGGTGGGCAGCACCACGTGCCAGACGGTGCGCCACCGCGAGGTGCCGAGCGCGTAGGACGCCTCACGCAGCGTGCCGGGGGTCAGCCGGATGACCACGTCCGAAGCGCGGATGATGATCGGCAGCATCATCACGGAGATGGCGAGCGCGGCGGCGAGACCGGACTGGTCGAAGCCCAGCCCCAGGATGAACATGGCGTAGATGAACAGGCCGGCGACGATGGACGGCAGCGCGGTCATCGCCTCGACGATGGTGCGGACGAACCTGCTGAAGGCGCCCGGGATCTCGTTGAGGAAGACCGCGCACACCAGCCCGGCCGGGATGCAGATCACCAGGGCGATGCCGATCTGCCAGAGCGTGCCGACGATCGCGTGCAGGATGCCGCCGACGTCGAGCGGTTCCAGCGGACCTGCGTCGGCCATCGACTGGGTGTAGAAGTTCAGGTGCGGCAGCGCCTTGCGGCCCTCGAACAGGGTGAAGACGACGACGAAGGCCAAGGCGGTCAGCATCACCAGACCGAGACTCTGGACGACCGCGGCGGCCACCCGGTCGCGGACCGCGGGACCGTCCTCGTCGAAGGAGACCGTCAGCGCGTAGATGCCGATGAAGAGCGCGTAGGCGATGACGATGAAGCCCAGCGCGCCGTTGAAGGGCAGCAGCCGGTCGTACAGCAGCCACGTGACGGCGATGGACGCGGCGCCGGCGCCCACCATCGCGTACGCGTCGGTGGCACGCAGGGTCGACAGGTTCCGGCGCGACTCGCCGCGCGTCGCGCGGTCGCCGGTCCGGCGTCCGGGCAGGTTGGTGCCCGGGCCGGAACCCTTCGGCGGACCCGCGGGGTCCGGCGCGGGGTGTGGGCCCTGCCCGGCCTTCTGGCTCTGTGCAGCGGTGACGGTCATCGGGCTCGGTCTCCTCAGGAGTCGCTCGCCGCGCCGGAACGGCTGCGGGCGACGATCGACGACGCGGCGAAGTTGACGACGAGGGTCATCAGGAAGAGCGCGAGGCCGGCGGCCATCAGCGCCGACATGCCGAACGGGGTCGCCTCGCCGTAGCGCAGGGCGATCAGGGAGGAGACCGAGTTGGCGCCGTTCTGCAGGATGTGCGGCTGGATCGCGAAGACCGGCGAGATGATCATGTACACGGCGATGGTCTCGCCGAGTGCCCGGCCCAGGCCCAGCATGGTGCCGCCGATCATGCCGCCCTTGCCGAAGGGCAGCACGACGCTGCGGATCATGCCCCAGCGGTTCGCGCCGAGCGCGTATGCCCCCTCCCGCTCGCCGACCGGCGCCTGCGAGAAGACCTCCCGCATCACCGAGCAGGTGATCGGCGCGACCATCAGGGCGACGACCATGCCCGCGATGAAGGTGGAGGAGGTGTAGACGGTCGCGGTGGCCAGCGGGTCGTTCGGATCGGCGCCGTCCACCGCGAAGGCCGGGATCCAGCCGAAGTAGGTGGAGATCCAGCGCGAGACGGTGACCACGTGCCCCTGGTAGAAGAACAGACCCCACAGGCCGTAGACCACCGACGGCACGGCGGCCATCAGGTCGACGACACTGATGAGGGTCTGGCGGATCCGCGGCGGGGCGAACTCGGAGATGTAGAGCGCGGTACCGAGTGCGAGCGGCACCGCGAACACGATGGCGACGGTGGCGATGAGCACCGTACCGACGAGCACCGCCGCGATGCCGAAGTTGTGAGCCTCCGGCTCCCACGCCTGAGTGGTGATGAAGGACCACTTCGCGACCGACAACGCCTGCCAGGCCCGGTAGGTCAGGAAGCCGCCGACGAGCAGCATGATCGCGAGGACGAAGGCGCCGCCACCGCGCAGGATGCCCCTGAACACGCGGTCGGACATGCCTGGGTCCGGGTACAGGCGTCTCGGCGGTCGAGGCGCCGGAGCCACTGGCCGTTCGGATATTCGCGTCGTCACGTGCTACGACACTTCTGGGGTGCGGTGGACACCCGCGCACACGAATGTGAACGAGACAGCCCCTAGGGGCAACTTCCGGCAACAGCCGTGTGTGGATTTCACCTCAGTCCGCGTCGTCCCACAAAGCCGTCCGCCCCGAGCCGAGTTCGGTCAGGACCGCGCGGAAACGGTCGTATGCCGTCCGGCACGTCGAGTGCCGCTCGTAGGCGCGGGAGGCCACGGCCACGGACCGGCCACTGGTATCACGCATCCGCCAGACCCAGCCGTTGCCTTCGGCGGAATGATGCAGCTCGCCGGGTAAGCGCTCGGCTTCCGCACACAGTTGCTCGAACGCCGCACGGCACGCGCCGTAGTCTTCGTACACGGTCGCCGCCACGGCGATGACCCGGCCGTTCGACGCGGTGAGCCGCCACGAGTAGGAGCCGTCCGCTTCGATGTCTATCTGGCAGCGCATGCCCGGTAGGGCCGCGCCCCCTCTAAGTGCCGCCATCCCCACCCCTGTTGCCTGATGTCAGGAAACGTTGCATGCGCTGTTCATGGTTGAGCGCTCATGCAGCACACGCAGGGTAATCAGGCAAGAGTGCACTGTGGTCGTGCCGGTTGGCTGCACGCGCCATGCTTCGCGGGGAAGTTGCCCCTCGTTCACCCGGTGGACTCACAGGAACTCCACAGACAAGAGGTCCTCACCGGCAGGCCATCACCGCACCGCCGGCCGTTCACCGGGCGGGCCGCTCCGGCGGGCCGGCGACACGACGGTGCGGCCCGTGGCCGCCGGGTCGACTGAAATTCGGATTGTGTTTCTCCTTCGGTTTCCCGGGAAATCGGCGCAACCGATATTCCGCATTGTTTCCCCCGGGATGAAATCAACGGCCGCCCACTTCGCTCTTTCGAAGAGAGCGTTCCAAAATCTCCACAGCATGAGTACGCTGCACACGTCAATTCGAGTCTGCCAGGGGGAGATTGGCAGGCCGTGGCACTCACCTTGGGGAATTCACATGCGCATTGGCTCAGCAGTCGTCGCCGCTTCCGGCGTCCTTGTCCTGTCCGCCCTCGCCCTTCCGGCCGCTCACGCGGACCAGAGGTACGGCGACACCGACATCACCGGCGTGGTCGTCAACGGCGGTCAGCCCGTCGTCGTCGGCACGGCGGAGAGAGACGTCACCGTCAAGGTCACCGCCACCGACCCGTCCGGCCTCGATCAGATCAACGCCACCCTGTACCACGGCACGTTCGCCGACCAGGACGTCACCGTGCCCTCGGCGGCGGCCTGCGAACCGACCACCGAGACCACCAGCACCTGCACTCTGACCTTCACCCTCACGCCCGGCACCGTCCCGGCCGACGGCTCGCAGGCAGGCGCCTGGAGCGTCTCCGCCTGGGCGATCGCTCCGGACAGCGACGCCGTCTTCCTGGACGCCGCTGCCACCTTCGACGTGCGGCGCGACACCCAGGTGACCGCCGACGCCACCCCCGAACCGGTGAAGTTCGGCAAGAACCTCACCGTCAAGGGCAGTGTCCAGCACGCCGACTGGGCGGCGGGCGCGTACGCCCCCGCCGCGGCCGGCCGCCCCGTCGCGCTGCAGTTCCGCGTGGCCGACTGCGACTCCTGGATCACCGTCAAGACCGTCAAGACCGCTGCCGACGGCACCGTCTCCACCACCGTCCCGGCGCTCATCGACGGCTCCTACCGCTGGTCCTGGGCCGGCACGGCAGACACCGCGGCCGCGGTCTCCGCTGCCGACTTCGTCGACGTCCGCTGAGCCCCGGGCCACTGCCGGCGCCGGACCCCTCACGGGGCCCGGCGCCGCACCGTCTCCGCGGCCGGTGAATTCGACGAGCAAGGGGGTCCTGCGGGGCAAATTCGAGATGAATCCGCCGGACCGGCGTTATCCCGCGCCCGGAAGCAAAACGCGCGCCCGCCGTACGGAATTCGGCCCTGGCGTGCCGTTCTTGTTTTCAGGGGTGTCTTTTCCGCGAGCGGAGCACGCTGGATCGGCCTATTGACGGAGCGACGAAGCGAGCATCCGCCGGGTTGGGTCATTCGTTCTGCCGGCCCGAACCGGAACGCGGACAGCCGGGCGCGGCACTCCCCCGAAATCTCACCGCGTGTGGCCGGCTCCCGAGCCGCCGCAGGGCACCGATGGACTGCGACGGCAGCACGGCCGCCACTCCGGCTCACCCCATGGCGAGCAGGACCACCAGGGCGATCAACGCGGCCACCGCGGGGGCGATCACCTCGTAGGCCCAGCGCACCGTGACCTCGCCCTGGGCGGTGTCACGTCGCGCGTTCTTCTCGGCGAGCTCGCGCAACTCGTCGACGACCTGGTCGGACCAGGCCCTGGTGGAGTCCGTCGCGCCGGGGCGCTTGCTCAAGGTCGCGCCCGGATCGGCCGCGGCCACCGCCCGGGCCCTGGTCCGCGCCGCGCGCTTGCGGGCGCGCAACGACACCGGGACCGCCCACAGCTGGTACTTCTTGCCCCCGGCGAACAGTTCCGTGGAGTACCCGGCACGCAGCCCCTCCACCGCCGCCCAGGGCGCGGTGATCGTCCGGAAGGGGTTGCGCACCCGCAGCCGCTCCTGCCCCGCGTACACCACCGGGCGCAGGCTGAAGGCGGCGATCAGCGAGACGATCAGCACCAGCAGCGCCAGCGCGGCCCAGGGGGTGCGGCCCTCGCCCCGGAAGATCGCGTCGCCGCAGAGCCAGAGGGCGATGGCGAGCATGAGCACGCCGCCGGCGATACCGGCCGTCGAGCGGTAGGACCGGTCGGCGTACTTCGGCTCCCCCGGATCGGGCTGCGGGTCGGGGGCGGGGGTCTGCGAGCTCGTCATGAGATCAGATTGTGCCCGAAGGCCCGCCGCCGCCTCATGGGGCCGAGGTTGCGTTAGTGCATCGGCGTCAGCCGCCCACGGTCTGCTCGTAGACGGTGTCCTGCCTGGAGTCGTAGATCAGCTTCCCCGTCGCG
This sequence comes from Streptomyces sp. NPDC058691, assembly GCF_042714775.1. NCBI lineage: Bacteria > Bacillati > Actinomycetota > Actinomycetes > Kitasatosporales > Streptomycetaceae > Streptomyces > Streptomyces sp. NPDC058691. The sequence goes on from NZ_JBHXSO010000053.1 coordinate 45,744, forward strand.
TCATAGCCCTTGACGCGCGGCGCGGAGGTCACCGGCCGGGTGAGTATGCCGGTGGCCGCGTAATAGCCGTGGTCGAGGGCCGCCTCGCTGGTGACGCCTCCATAGGAGACGGTGACCTTGGCGACCTGGGGTTCGACCGTGCCGATGCTGCCCCAGCGATAGGGGAACCGCCAGGCGCTGCTGGTGATCATCGTCTGCTCGTAGAGCTTGGTGGCGTTGATGTCGGGTGCGACGGGACCGCGCCCCGGGTCCTCGCCACCCGCGGAGTTCAGGCCTGAGATCCTCCCGCCCTTCATGGTGCAGATCAGGCGCAGGGCCCCGGCCTCCGGCCTGCCGACCGCGACGACCCTGAAGCCGTCCCCCGGCGCGTTGTCGTCACCGGTTGCCTTCAGGGCGAGGATCACGCGGTAGTCCCCGGCTGCGCCGGAACCGGGCCCGGAGGTCGTCACCTGGGGCTGGTGCCGCCCGTCGAAAGCCAGGCACTCGCCGACCGCCTCGCTCGCCTGCCGCATCGTGATGCCGTCCACGAGTTGCCCCGGGGTGGCCGGGCCCTCGGGGCCGGAGGGCGTGGGGGAAGTGCCCACCACCGGGACGGAGGACTGAGGACGGGCCGTGCCCGCGGTCGTCGCCGGCAAGGTGCCCCCGGCCGGCTGCGCGGTCGCCCCGCGCCCGTCCGGCTGGAAGTGCACGGCCACCGCCGTGCCCGGCACCGCCACGAGTGCCGCCAGACCGGCCCCCGCGGCCGCCATACGGCGCCTGCGGTCGGTCCTGCCCTGCCGCACGATCGAGGCGTACGGCGCCTCACCTGGATGGAACCCGTCCGACTCCCGCTCCAGCAGATCGCGCAGCCTCGCCTCGAACGCGGTGTCCTGCGGGCCCCCCGTCTGCGGTCCGCGCCCGCCGTCCTTGCGTGCCCTGCTCCGGCCCATGCCGTTCATCGGCCCCTCCTCCTGTCTCTGTGTGCCTCGCCGTGGTCCACCGCGCCGGCCCCTCTTCCGGGGCGGCGCCCGTCGCTCCCGCCGCTTCCAGATGGCCGCGGAGTTTGGCCAGGCCTCTGGCCGCCTGGCTCTTGACCGTCCCCACCGAGCAGCCGAGCACGTGCGCGACCTCGGTCTCCGACAGGTCGTCCCAGTACCGCAGGACCACCACGGCCCGCTGCCGGGCGGGCAGTTCGCCGAGCGCCTCCAGCAGCACCTCGCGCTGGGCGACCCGCGCCGTCGGATCGGCCCCCGCGCCGTCCGGCGGAGCGTCGACCAGCCGCTCGGGCACCCGTTTCTTGCGGAACCGGTCCTTGTTGCACGTGATCAGGATCCGGCGCACATAGGCGTCGGGATTGTCCTTGCGCTGGAGCCTGCGCCAGGACCGGTAGGCCTTGGCGAGCGCCGTCTGGGCCAGGTCCTCGGCGTGATGCCTGTCACCTGTGAGCAGATAGGCGGTCCGCACCAGATGGGCCCACCTGGCGCGGACGTAGCCTTGGAACTGCGCTTCGTCGTCCGGATTCATCGATGACCCCCTTCACCTTCCAGACCACCGGTTCGGCGGAATCGGTTGCCGGACCGGGCCGTCGGTCCTCACGAATCCCCCTCCCGGGTAGTGACATGCGCTACGCGCGTAGATATGCTCCCCTGGTGACCATGCCCACCACTGTTCCCGCTCACGGCCCGGACGCCGCGGCGAGGCTGGCGTCGATGTCCGACGTCACGGCCTCCGACGCCGCGCTGCGCCGCTTCCTGCACGGGCTGCCCGGCGTCGACGCGGTCGGCCTCGAGGCCCGCGCCGCAAGCCTCGGCACCCGTTCGATCAAGACCACGGCGAAGGCCTACGCCATCGACCTGGCGATCTCCATGATCGACCTGACCACGCTCGAGGGCGCGGACACCCCGGGCAAGGTCCGGGCGCTGTGCGCCAAGGGCGTCACTCCGGACCCGACCGACCGCACGGCCCCCAAGGTCGCCGCGATCTGCGTCTACCCGGACATGGCCGCCATCGCCAAGGAGTCCCTCGGCGCCTCCGGCGTCCGGGTCGCGTCCGTCGCCACCGCCTTCCCGGCAGGCCGCGCCGCGCTGCCCGTCAAGCTCGCCGACGTCGCCGACGCGGTGGCCGCCGGAGCCGACGAGGTCGACATGGTCATCGACCGCGGCGCCTTCCTCTCCGGCCGCTACCTGAAGGTCTTCGAGGAGATCAAGGCGGTCAAGGAGGCCTGCGGCCGCCCCGGGGGCACCGCCGCCCGCCTCAAGGTGATCTTCGAGACCGGTGAGCTGGCGACGTACGACAACATCCGCCGCGCCTCCTGGCTCGGCATGCTCGCCGGCGCCGACTTCATCAAGACCTCGACCGGCAAGGTCGCGGTCAACGCCACCCCCGCCAACACCCTGCTGATGCTGGAGGCGGTGCGCGACTTCCGCGCCGCCACCGGCGTCCAGATCGGCGTGAAGCCCGCCGGCGGCATCCGCACCTCCAAGGACGCCATCAAGTTCCTGGTGCTGGTGAACGAGACCGTGGGCGACGAGTGGCTGAGCAACGAGTGGTTCCGTTTCGGCGCCTCCAGCCTGCTGAACGACCTGCTCATGCAGCGCCAGAAGCTGAGCACCGGCCGCTACTCCGGTCCCGACTACGTGACGGTGGACTGAGAAACCCCATGACCAAGAACACGCAGAAGACACCCACGCAGCAGCCCGAGCAGCCGAGGCCGGGCTCCGCCTTCGCGTACGCGCCCGCGCCGGAGTCCCGTTCCGTCGTCGACATCGCGCCCTCCTACGGCCTGTTCATCGACGGTGAGTTCGCCGAGGCCGCCGACGGCAGGGTCTTCAAGACCGTCAGCCCCTCGTCCGAGGAGGTGCTCTCCGAGGTCGCCCGGGCCGGTGAGGCGGACGTGGACCGCGCCGTGCGGGCCGCCCGCCGCGCCTTCACCTCGTGGTCGGCGCTGCCCGGCTCCGAGCGGGCCAAGTACCTGTTCCGCATCGCCCGGATCGTCCAGGAGCGCTCGCGCGAACTGGCCGTGCTGGAGTCGCTGGACAACGGCAAGCCGATCAAGGAGACCCGCGACGCCGACCTCCCCCTGGTCGCCGCGCACTTCTTCTACTACGCGGGCTGGGCGGACAAGCTCTCGCACGCCGGCTACGGCCCGAACCCGCGCCCGCTGGGCGTGGCCGGCCAGGTCATCCCCTGGAACTTCCCGCTGCTGATGCTGGCGTGGAAGATCGCCCCGGCGCTGGCCGCCGGCAACACCGTGGTCCTCAAGCCCGCCGAGACCACGCCGCTGTCCGCGCTGTTCTTCGCCGACATCTGCCGCCAGGCGGGCCTGCCGAGGGGCGTCGTCAACATCCTCCCCGGCTACGGTGACGCGGGCGCGGCCCTCGTCTCGCACGAGGACGTGGACAAGGTCGCCTTCACCGGCTCCACCGCGGTCGGCAAGCAGATCGCCCGCAGCGTCGCCGGCACGAAGAAGAAGGTCACGCTGGAGCTGGGCGGCAAGGGCGCCAACATCGTCTTCGACGACGCCCCGATCGACCAGGCCGTCGAGGGGATCGTCAACGGCATCTTCTTCAACCAGGGCCAGGTCTGCTGCGCCGGCTCCCGCCTGCTGCTCCAGGAGTCGGTGGCCGACGAGGTGCTGGACGCGCTCAAGCGCCGCCTGTCGACGCTGCGCGTGGGCGACCCGCTGGACAAGAACACCGACGTCGGCGCCATCAACTCCGCCGAGCAGCTGGCGCGGATCACCGCGCTCGCCGAGGCCGGCGAGGCCGAGGGCGCCGAGCGCTGGTCGCCCGAGTGCGAACTGCCCTCGTCCGGCTACTGGTTCGCGCCGACGCTCTTCACCGGCGTCACCCAGGCGCACCGCATCGCCCGCGAGGAGATCTTCGGCCCGGTGCTGTCGGTGCTGACCTTCCGCACCCCGGCCGAGGCCGTGGAGAAGGCCAACAACACCCCGTACGGCCTGTCGGCCGGCATCTGGACGGAGAAGGGCTCGCGCATCCTGTCGGTCGCGAACCAGCTCCGCGCGGGCGTGGTGTGGGCCAACACGTTCAACAAGTTCGACCCGACCTCGCCCTTCGGCGGTTACAAGGAGTCGGGCTTCGGCCGCGAGGGCGGCCGGCACGGTCTGGAGGGGTACCTCGATGTCTGAGAAGGCTGAGAAGTCTGAGGCGGCGCGGCTGTCCGTCTTCAAGACCTACAAGCTGTTCGTCGGGGGCAAGTTCCCCCGCAGCGAGAGCGGGCGGGTGTACGAGGTGACCGACTCCAAGGGCGACTGGCTCGCCAACGCCCCGCAGTCGTCCCGCAAGGACGCCCGTGACGCGGTCTCCGCCGCCCGCAAGGCCGTCGCCGGCTGGTCCGGCGCGACCGCGTACAACCGGGGCCAGGTCCTCTACCGCGTCGCGGAGATGCTGGAGGGCCGCCGGGACCAGTTCGTGCGCGAGGTCGGCGAGGCCGAGGGGCTGTCGAAGTCCAAGGCGGCCGCCGTCGTGGACGCCGCGATCGACCGCTGGGTCTGGTACGCGGGGTGGACCGACAAGATCGCGCAGGTCGTCGGCGGCGCCAACCCGGTGGCGGGGCCGTACTTCAACCTCTCCAGCCCCGAGCCCACCGGCGTCGTGGCGGTCCTCGCACCGCAGGAGTCGTCCTTCCTCGGCCTGGTCTCGGTGATCGCCCCGGTGATCGCCACCGGCAACACCGCGGTCGTCGTCACCAGCGAGAAGGCCCCGCTGCCCGCGCTGTCGCTGGGCGAGGTGCTGGCCACCTCGGACGTACCCGGCGGCGTGGTCAACCTGCTGTCCGGCCGGACGTCCGAGGTCGCGCCGACGCTCGCCGCGCACCAGGACGTCAACGCCATCGACCTCGCGGGCGCGGCGCACGACGCCGATCTGGCCCGGGAGCTGGAGGTGGCCGCCGCGGACAACCTCAAGCGGGTGCTGCGTCCACAGGCTGTGGACTGGGCGGCCGAACCCGGCACGGAGCGCATGACCGCGTTCCTGGAGACGAAGACCGTGTGGCACCCGGCGGGTGCGGGCGCGGGCTCCGGCTCCGCCTACTGACTCCGACTCCCCGGCGGCGCCTCCCGCCGCCGGGGAGCATCGGGCAGTCTCACTCGGCCGAATCGGCGGCCCCCGTGCCCCCGGCGTCGTCCGCCGTCGTGTCCGCCAATAAGGAGACGAAGCGTTCGTACGCCGTCTGGCAGGTCGAGTAACGCTCGTAGGCGCGGGGGGAGACGGCCAGGGTGCGGCCCTGCCCGTCGCGCGCGGCCCAGCACCACCCGCTGCCGTCGCCGGGGGCGTGCAGCATCACACAACCGAGCTCGCCGATCTCGCTCTTGAGGAGCTTGAAGTCGGCGCGACAGGTGTCGGGATCGGGCCGTCCCTCGGCCGACACCGCCACCACCCGGCCGTTGTTCGCCTTCATGCGCCAGTGGTGGTCCCCGTCGGCGGACCGCTCGACGCCCCACCGTGCACCCGGCGCAGGTCCGCGGTCCTTGCGTGCGGCCATCACTTGCCCCTCCAGCCCTTCCGCTCATCCGGCCCGAGCCGCCGCTGCGGCTGATCTCGGTTCGCGGAATGTAGTGGGCGGTGGCGCGCCTGACGTCCCATCGGTCCGAATACCGAAAGGGCTTCACACCGAAGTTGTCCCTCATTCACGCGGGACGACGCGCCCCGCCTGACCGAAAGTCGCTGGTCAGAGCGGGGCGAAGCGGAAACGACGGTCAGTGGCCCTGGAGCGTGCGCACCAGGCCGCCGACGAGCGGCAGATCGGCGACCGAGCGGCTGTCGGCGACCGGCTTGGTGAGCATGGCGGTGGACACCGGCTTGAAGTCGCTGACCTGCGAACCCACCGCGTTGTCGAGGGGGTTGACGGTGGTGCGCGCCAGGGGGTTGACCGGCAGGTAGTTGATGGTGCCGACGACGGCCGACGCGGTCTCCTTGGCGGACTTGGCGGACTTGTCGGCGCTGCCCTGCCCGTCGGGCTGCGCCGCGCCCGCCTGCGCCGCCCCGGCCACCGCGAGGGCGGCGACGGACGACACCGCGAGGGCTGCGGTGCGAAGGAGGGTACGGGAGAGCTGCGCCATGAAAGTCCACCTGCCTGGTCACTGAACCGGTGCCGGGCCGGAGACCGGAGCCGGTCGCGGGCCGGCGGCCGTCTCCGTACGCGACAATGTCGTCACGTACGGTAGTTGGTTGAACATCACCCGTCCAAAGCATGTCCCCGAGGGTCACTCCAAAGGCCGAATGCCTCACACTGGTGTTCCGTGAGCTCCCACCCCGCCGCCCGCGTGATCCTGCTGACCGGCCCCTCCGGGTCCGGCAAGTCCTCGCTCGCCGCCCGTACCGGGCTGCCGATCCTCCGCCTGGACGACTTCTACAAGGAGGGCGACGACCCGACCCTCCCGATGCTGCCGAGCGGCATCGGCGCCGACTGGGACTCGCCGCAGTCCTGGAACGCCGACGCCGCCCTCGACGCCGTCGCCGAACTGTGCGCGAGCGGCCGCACCGAGGTGCCGGACTACGACCTCGCCTCCAGCTCCATCATCGGCCGCACGGCCGTGGAGCTCGGCGGGGCACCGCTGTTCATCGCCGAGGGCATCTTCGCCGCCGACATCGCCGCGCGGTGCGACGGCCTCGGGCTGCTCGCCGACGCCCTGTGCCTGAGCCGGGGGGCGGTCACCACCGCCCGCCGCCGCTTCGCCCGGGATCTGCGCGAGGGCCGCAAGTCGGTGCCCTTCCTGCTGCGCCGCGGCTGGAACCTGATGCGGGCCGAACGGCACATCGTGGCCCGGCACTCGGCGCTCGGGGCCCATGTGTGCGACCGGGACGAGGCGCTGGAACGGATCATCGGTGCCCGGGTCGAATCGGTTCCCGTCCGGGTCTGAACGAAACGGCGCCCACGTCCGTATGACATGGACGAGGGAGCGGTGCGCACAGACCCCCCGCTGTACGCGACCGCTCCCTCTTCCCCCTCCCCCCGCTGTGGAGCCCCCGCTCCCCCGATCCCCCCGGGGGCTCCGCGGCGTCAGGCCACCAGCTCGCCGAACGCCCCTTCCTCGTCGACGCCCGCGCTGAGCGTCTGGTCCTCGCGCAGCCGGCGCAGGGAGCGCCAGATGCTGCTCTTCACCGTGCCGACGCTGATGCCGAGGATGTCGGCGATCTCCGGGTCGGTCCGGCCCTCGTAGTAGCGGAGCACCAGCATCGTGCGCTGGGTCTCCGGCAGCTTGGCGAGCGCCTGCCAGAGCACGGCCCGCAGTTCGGTGCCGCGCATCTCGTCGGAGTCGCCCACCGTCTCCGGCAGCTCCTCGGTCGGGTACTCGTTGAGCTTGCGGCGCCGCCAGGCGCTGATGTGCAGATTGGTCATGGTGCGGCGGAGGTAGCCCCCGACCGCCGCCTTGTCGCTGATCCGGTCCCAGGCCCGGTAGGTGGAGAACAGCGCGCTCTGCAGCAGGTCCTCCGCCTCGAACCGGTCACCGGTCAGGTGGTACGCGGTCGCGTACAGAGAGGCCCGGCGCTCCTGGACGTAGGCGGTGAAGTCCGCCTCCGCCGAGAGCCGCCGCTCCTCCTCGCCGCCCGTGGCCGGGCCGGCGAGATCCCCCGAGGCCCCCGTGGCCTCTCCGTACGCGACACCCCCGTGTCCCCCGTGACCGCCCTCGATCGCCGTGAAGTACAGCGGCCGGTTGCGGATCACCCCACGTCCGGTGCCACGAGCGCACCCCCGCCCGCCCGTGGCACCGGACTTCTCCACGCCCCGCCCCGCGGTGTGCACCGCTGCGGCCGGGCGAAGCTCCTCGTTGCAGACATGCTGGTGGGAGACGAGCGGGAGCGGCTGAAGTACTGCCGTCGTCATGCTGTGCAGTGCGTTCATTTCGCGCCCCCGTGGGTGGAGCCTGCCTGGTGTCTGTCTTGGTCCGGCGGGAGCTTCGTCCAGGGAGGCCCTCGCCGTGAGCAATAGACTGCCGGGCCAGTTTCATGACGCTGTCCGCCGAGTGTCACAGGCCCGTCACAGACGCCACAGGTACCTTCCGCGGCCATCCTTGGTGGAGAATGCGGGCGTGCCTTTCCTGTTGCTGATCGAGGACGACGACGCCATCCGAGCGAGCCTCGAACTCGCCCTGTCACGCCAAGGCCACCGAGTGGTGGCCGCGGCGACGGGCGAGGACGGGCTGAAGCTGCTGCGCGAGCAGCGGCCGGACCTGATCGTGCTGGACGTCATGCTGCCCGGGATCGACGGTTTCGAGGTCTGCCGGCGTATCCGGCGCACCGACCAACTGCCGATCATCCTTCTGACCGCCCGAAGCGACGACATCGACGTCGTCGTGGGCCTGGAGTCCGGCGCGGACGACTACGTCCTCAAGCCGATCCAGCCGCGGGTGCTGGACGCCCGCATCCGCGCGGTGCTGCGCCGCGGCGAGCGGGACAGCTCCGACTCGGCGGCCTTCGGCAGCATCGTGATCGACCGGTCCGCGATGACCGTCACGAAGAACGGCGAGGACCTGCAACTGACCCCCACCGAGCTGCGCCTGCTGCTGGAGCTCAGCCGCCGGCCCGGGCAGGCGCTGTCCCGGCAGCAACTGCTGCGCCTGGTGTGGGAGCACGACTACCTCGGTGACTCCCGCCTGGTCGACGCGTGTGTGCAGCGGTTGCGCGCGAAGATCGAGGACGTGCCGTCGTCACCCACCCTGATCCGTACCGTCAGGGGCGTCGGATACCGCCTGGACGCCCCGGCGTGAATCCAGGGCAGCACGAGCACACCACCGAGGACGACCCCGCGGAGCAGCGGCTGAACGGCTGGCGATCAAGGTTGCTGAGGCTCACGAGCCTGCGGCTGCGCCTGGTGGCGGTCTTCGCCGCCGTGGCGCTGGCCGCCGCCGTGTCCGCCTCCGGCATCGCGTACTGGCTCAACCGCGACGCCGTGCTGACCCGTGCCCAGAACGCGGCGCTGAACGACTTCCGCGCCTCGATGACGCGCAACGCGGGGTCGCTGCCGCGCCATCCGTCCTGCGACAAGCTGGCCGAGGCCACGCGCAGCATCGGCGCGAGCACGCAGAACTACCAGGTGATCCTGATCGGCACCGGGCCGGACGGCGAGCGCTGCGCGACCAAGTCGAGCAGCGACGGCCTCTCCCTGGACGCGGTGCCGCCGTCGCTGCGCAAGGCCGTCGAGAAGCGCAACCCGAAGCAGGGCGACCCCGCCGAGTACCACCTGTACTGGCAGCGGATCACCCGTGGCGGCCAGCCCTACCTGGTGGGCGGCGCCAAGGTGATCGGGGGCGGCCCGACCGGCTACATGTTCAAGTCGCTCGAGGCCGAGCGCAAGGACCTCAACTCGCTTGCCTGGTCGCTCGGCATCGCGACCGCCCTCGCCCTGATCGGCGCCGCGCTGCTGGCGCAGGCCGCCGCCTCCACCGTGCTGCGGCCCGTGGCCCGGCTCGGCGACGCCGCGCGACGGCTCGGCGAGGGCAAGCTCGACACCCGGCTGCGCGTGACCGGCACCGACGAACTCGCCGAGCTGTCAAGGACGTTCAACCGCACCGCCGAGCGCCTGGAGCGGCGCGTGGACGAGCTCAGCCAGCGCGAGGCGGCCAGCCGCCGCTTCGTCGCCGACATGTCGCACGAACTGCGCACCCCGCTGACCGCGATCACCGCCGTCACCGAGGTGCTGGAGGACGAGGCCGACTCGCTCGACCCGATGATCGCACCGGCGGTGCGGCTGGTGGTGAGCGAGACCAAGCGGCTGGGCGAGCTGGTGGAGAACCTGATGGAGGTCACCCGGTTCGACGCGGGCACCGCCCGGCTCGTCGAGGACGCGGTGGACGTCTCCGACATGGTCACCGCCTGCATGGACACCCGTGCCTGGCTGGACGCGGTCGATCTCGACGCCCCGCGCGGCATCATCGCGCGGCTCGACCCGCGCCGCCTCGACGTCATCCTGGCCAACCTGATCGGCAACGCCCTCAAGCACGGCGGCTCGCCGGTCCGGGTCAAGGTGCGGCAGGACGGTGACGAACTGGTCGTTGAGGTCGCCGACAACGGCCCCGGCATCCCCGAGGACGTCCTGCCGCACGTCTTCGACCGGTTCTTCAAGGCCGACGCCTCCCGCGCCCGTTCCGAGGGCAGCGGCCTGGGCCTGTCGATCGCGCTGGAGAACGCGCACATCCACGGCGGCGGCATCACCGCGGCCAACGCCCCCGGCGGGGGCGCGGTCTTCACACTGCGGCTGCCGATGGGCGGTGGGGACGACGACCTCGCCCCGGAGCCCGAGGAAGGAAACGTGAGCACGTGACGCAGCCGCCCCGGGGCACCGCCCCGCACCCCGCGGTGCCGCGTGCCGCCGGACGGTGGCGTGCCCCGCTCCTCGCCGTGCTGTGCGCGGCGCTGGCGGCCGGCTGCGGCATCCGCACCACCTCCGTGCCGGTGGACGCGGGACCGGCTCCGTCGCGGGTGTCGTGCGCGGTGCCGGACGACAGCCGGTCGACGGCGTCCGCCTCCCCTTCCGCTTCCGCCTCCCCTTCCGCCTCCGGCTCCGCGTCGCCTTCCGCCTCGGCGCCGGCTGCGACGCGCGCCGCGGAGTCCACCGCCACCGTGTACCTGGTGTGCAGCCAGCAGGTCGCCGATGTGCACCGCAAGGTCGCCCTCACCGAGCTGACCCGGCTCGGCACGGCCGTGGTGCTCCTGCGCGAACTGCAGCAACGCCTCGGGACGGCCGAGGCGGCGGCCGGTTTCGGCACCGCCGTGCAGGGCGACCTCGCCGTGGAGGGACCGCACCCCGGTGATCCCCGGGACGCACTGCGGCTGAGCGCGCCGCTGTCGGACCTGCCGCCGTTCGCGCTCGCGCAGTTGGTGTGCACGTTCGCGGGCGATCGGGCGCTGTCCTCGGACGGCTCGGTGGTGCTGGGTGGCTCGGACGACACAAAGGTGCGTCGTTTCACCTGCACCAGCGCCCTGCGCACGGACCCCGAGGCGGCGGAAACCGCTGGAACCGCCGTGAAGTGACGGACGTCCTTCCCTTCGTGCGGCGCGACGGCTCTCTCCCCAAAGTGCGCGCGGTGGGCCTGATACTCGCCGCGGTTCATCTGACCCTGGTGGGGTGGCTGTTGCTGCGTCCGCAGTACGTCGCCTGGGTCGACGCGCCCAACCTGCGCCCCCTGGCGACGATCCACGCCGACCTGGCCCTGCCGCCCCTGGACGCGGCCCGTGAGCTGGGCGCGGGACTGGTGCTGCTGGCCCCGCTGGGAGTGCTGCTGCCCATGGCCGGGGGGCGCGCACGGGCCTCCGGCCCGGGCTCGTTCGCGCGGACGGTGTTCGCCGGCCTGATGATCTCGCTGGCCCTGGAGTTCATGCAGACCGGCGTGCCGGGCCAGATCTTCGACGTCGACGCCCTGCTGCTCAACACCGCCGGCGTCGCCCTGGCCCACCTCGCGGTCGTGCCGGCCGCGCGTGCCTGGCTGCGGCGGCGCGGTGAGCGTGTCGCGGCCCCGGCCGGCTCTCAGGGCCGGACCCCGAGGATTCACAGGGTCGGGATCGCCCCGTAGAGCGAGGATTCACGGCGGTATGCGCTCGTACGGTGGTGACATCGGCCGGAGCGACCGGCCTGGAACTCCCGAAGGAGCACCCGCCATGTCCGCTCTGGTCCGCCCGCGTCACGGCCGGATGATCGCCGGCGTCTGCGCCGGGCTCGCCGACCGGTTCGGCACCTCGCACACCACCATGCGCGTGATCTTCCTGCTCTCCTGCCTCCTGCCCGGCCCGCAGTTCCTGCTCTACCTGGCGCTGTGGGTCGTGCTGCCGGCCGAGGGGCGCCCCTCCGCCGCGCTGTAGCCGCCGGCGCCGGGAACGCGCGAGGGCCGCACCCCCTGGCAGGGGGTGCGGCC
>NZ_JBHXSO010000054.1:0-54343 GCF_042714775.1 Streptomyces sp. NPDC058691
AAGGGCGAGGTCATCAAGACCGTGCCGGAGTCGAAGATCGTGGAGACCCTCATCGAGGAGGCCATGAAGCTCGCCGAGCAGATGGAGGCCGACGGGGTCCCGTCAGGGGAGCCGCAGATCAGTGTGAGTTGAGCGAACCATCCCCGGAGGGGAGCGAGGTGGGAAAGTGTCGCTGCTCGAAAACATCCGTGGTCCGCGCGATCTGAAGGTCCTCCCGCAGGAGCGGCTGGACGAACTCGCCGTGGAGATCCGTGACTTCCTGGTGCAGGCGGTCGCCAGAACCGGTGGCCACCTGGGGCCCAATCTCGGCGTGGTCGAGCTGACGATCGCGCTGCACCGGGTCTTCGACTCGCCGGCCGACCGCATCCTGTGGGACACGGGTCATCAGTCGTATGTGCACAAAATCCTGACGGGACGTCAGGATTTCTCCAAGCTGCGCGGCAAGGGGGGACTGTCCGGTTATCCGTCGCGCGCCGAGTCCGAGCACGACGTCATCGAGAACAGCCACGCCTCCACCGTGCTGGGCTGGGCGGACGGGCTCGCCAAGGCCAACCAGGTGCTCGGCCGGCAGGACCACGTGGTGGCCGTCATCGGTGACGGCGCGCTGACCGGCGGCATGGCCTGGGAGGCGCTGAACAACATCGCCGCCGCCAAGGACCGTCCGCTCATCGTCGTCGTCAACGACAACGAGCGCTCCTACGCGCCGACCATCGGCGGCCTCGCCAACCACCTGGCCACGCTGCGCACCACCGACGGCTACGAGCGCTTCCTCGCCTGGGGCAAGCAGGTGCTCAACCAGACCCCGGTCGTCGGCAAGCCGCTGTACGAGTCCCTGCACGGCGCGAAGAAGGGCTTCAAGGACGCCTTCGCGCCCCAGGGCATGTTCGAGGACCTGGGGCTGAAGTACGTCGGCCCCATCGACGGACACGACGTCGCGGCGGTGGAGTCCGCGCTGCGCCGGGCACGCCGCTTCAGCGGGCCGGTCCTCGTGCACTGCCTCACCGAGAAGGGCCGCGGGTACGCCTTCGCCGAGCGCGACGAGGCCGACCGCTTCCATGCGGTGGGCGCCATGGACCCGTTGACCTGCGAGCCGCTGGCCCCGTCGAGCGGGCCGAAGTGGACCTCGGTCTTCGGTGACGAGATGCTGAAGATCGGTGCCGAGCGGCAGGACGTCGTGGCGATCACCGCGGCGATGCTGCAGCCGGTGGGCCTGGACAAGTTCGCCAAGGCCTTCCCGCGCCGCGTGTACGACGTGGGGATCGCCGAGCAGCACGCCGCCGTGTCGGCGGCGGGTCTGGCCACCGGTGGGCTGCACCCGGTCGTCGCGGTCTACGCGACGTTCCTCAACCGGGCCTTCGACCAGGTGCTGATGGACGTGGCGCTGCACAAGTGCGGGGTCACCTTCGTCCTGGACCGGGCCGGGGTGACGGGCGACGACGGGGCCTCGCACAACGGCATGTGGGACATGTCGATCCTCCAGGTCGTGCCCGGCCTGCGGATCGCCGCCCCGCGCGACGCCGACCAGTTGCGCGCCCAGTTGCGCGAGGCGGTCGACGTGGACGACGCGCCGACCGTCGTCCGCTTCCCGAAGGAGACGGTCGGCGAGGCACTTCCGGCCATCGACCGGGTCGGCGGCATGGACGTGCTGCACCGCGGCGAGCGGCCCGACGTCCTCATGGTCTCCGTCGGCGCGCTGGGGCACGTCTGCCTTGCCGCCGCCGCTCTGCTGCGCGAGCGCGGCGTCGGCGTCACCGTCGTCGACCCCCGCTGGGTCAAGCCGTTGGACGCGGCCCTGCCGGGGCTGGCGGCCGAGCACCGCATGGTGGCCGTCGTCGAGGACAACGGCCGTGCGGGCGGCGTCGGTTCGGCCGTGGCCCAGGCCCTGCGGGACGCCGACACGGATGTCCCGGTACGTGACTTCGGCATCCCGCAGCAGTTCCTCGCCCACGCCAAGCGCGGCGAGCTGCTGGCCGACATCGGGCTCACCCCGGCCGAGATCGCGGGCCGGATCGGCGCGACCCTCGCCCGTATCGGGGCGCACACGGAGCAACGGACCGAGGAGTACACGAGCGATGACACCGCCCGATCCTGAGCCGAAGGGCTTCGACCTGGCGACGCTGCTGGCCGAGCGGGGTGCGGAGCGCTACGACCTGCACGCCCGGTACCTCAACCACCAACTGCCGCGGATGCTGCACACCATCGGCTTCGACAAGGTCTACGAGCGGGCGGAGGGCGCGTACTTCTGGGACGACGAGGGCCAGGACTACCTGGACATGCTCGCCGGGTTCGGGGTGATGGGCGTCGGCCGCCACCACCCCGTGGTCCGCAAGGCGCTGCACGACGTCCTGGACGCCGGTCTCGCCGACCTCACGCGCTTCGACTGCCAGCCGCTGCCCGGACTGCTCGCCGAGAAGCTGCTGTCGTACACCCCGCACCTGGACCGGGTGTTCTTCGGCAACAGCGGCACCGAAGCGGTGGAGACCGCCCTGAAGTTCGCCCGCTTCGCCACCGGCCGGCCGCGGGTGCTCTACTGCGATCACGCCTTCCACGGGCTGACGACGGGTTCGCTGTCCGTCAACGGCGAGGGCGGCTTCCGCGACGGTTTCGCGCCACTGCTGCCGGACACGGCGGTCCCGCTGGGCGACCTCGCGGCCCTGGAGCGGGAACTGGCCCGCGGTGACGTCGCGGGGCTGATCGTCGAGCCCATCCAGGGCAAGGGCGTCCACGCGGCGCCCCCGGGCTACCTGCGGGCCGCCCAGGACCTGCTGCACCGCCACAAGGCCCTGCTGATCGCGGACGAGGTGCAGACCGGCCTCGGCCGCACCGGCGACTTCTTCGCCTACCAGCACGACGAGGGCGTGGAGCCGGACCTGGTGTGCGTGAGCAAGGCGCTCTCCGGCGGCTACGTGCCGGTCGGCGCCACGCTCGGCAAGGACTGGATCTTCAAGAAGGTCTACTCCTCCATGGACCGGGTGCTGGTGCACTCCGCGAGCTTCGGCGCCAACGCGCAGGCGATGGCGGCGGGCCTGGCGACGCTGTCCGTGATGGAGGACGAGCGGATCGTGGCCAACGCGCGGGCCAGCGGCGACCTGCTGCGCACGCGGCTGGCCGCCCTGGTGGACCGCTACGAGCTGCTGCACGAGGTCCGCGGTCGCGGACTGATGATCGGCATCGAGTTCGGGCGCCCGAAGTCGCTCGGCCTGCGCAGCCGCTGGACGATGCTCCAGGCGGCCCGCAAGGGGTTGTTCGCGCAGATGGTCGTGGTGCCGCTGCTGCAGCGGCACCGCATCCTCACCCAGGTCTCGGGGGACCACCTGGAGGTGATCAAGCTGATCCCGCCGCTGGTCATCGGGGAGCCGGAAGTGGACCGCTTCGTGACCGCCTTCACCGCCGTGATGGACGACGCACACGGCGGCGGTGGCCTGATGTGGGAGTTCGGCAGGACACTGGTGAAGCAGGCGGTCGCCAACCGCTGACCGCCCGCCCGGCTTCTTTTGCCCCGGAGGCAAGTTTTTTGCCTCCGGGGCGAAGTGTGTCTATACCTGGAGCATGACCTCGACACCGGGGCAGGACGAGCCCCTGCCGGATGTCGCCCCCCAGCTGCGGGATCTGCGCCGCCGCGGCGGCCTGACACTGGAGGCGGCCGCCGCCCGTGCGGGGCTGTCGCCCGCCCACCTGTCACGGCTGGAGACCGGGCAGCGGCAGCCGTCGCTCCCCATGCTCCTCGCCCTCGCCCGGACCTACGGCACCACGGTGTCCGAGCTGCTCGGCGAGACCGCCCCGGAGCGCGACCCCGTCGTGCGCGCCGGGACCGTGGAGCCCGCGGACGCCGGCGGCTGGACGTACTGGCAGGCCGGCAACCCGGGACGGGCCATGCAGGCCCTGCGCCTGCACGTCCCGCCGGGACCCCAGGACGGGCTGGTGCGGGTGCACCCCGGCGAGGAGTGGCTGTACGTGCTGAAGGGAGAGCTGCGGCTCACCCTCGGCGAGGCCGTGGAGAGGCTCGCACCCGGTGACAGCGCCCACTTCGACTCGACGACCCCGCACCGCATCGCGGCCGCCTCACCCGGCGGCGTCGACCTGCTGTTCGTCCACACGCTGCTGCGCAGCCCCGTCGCGGAGCTGTGCCTGGGCAATGGCCGGGCACCGCGACCCCATGGCGCCTGACGACCCTATGAGAGGACTCCCTGTGTCCGCCAAGATCTCCGGCTCCGACAAGGCCCCGATGGGCTTCAAGGTGCGTGCCTTCATCTACCTGGTGGGAGTGCACTTCATCGCCGCGTTCTTCTTCCTGATCTTCCACCTGGCCGGGGCCAAGTAGGCCCCGGCCGGCCGGCTCACGCGGGGCCGGCGTCCTCCAGCAGCAGCGCGCGCAGCCGCTCGCGGCGCTCCGGAGTGAGGCCGAGGCCGTCCTCCAGGTACCGGTCGACCGATCCCCAGTGCTCCTCGATGGTGTCGAAGGCGGCCTCCAGGTACTCCTGGCGGGCGTCGAAGAGCGGGCTCAGCAGTTCCATGACCTCGGGGGTGCCTGCGGGCTCGGCGTGCTCGCCGCGCTGGACGCGGTAGCGGCGGTGCGCCTCGTTGCTCTTGAGGTAGTCCGCCACGATGGCGTCCCGCTCGACGCCCAGGGCCAGCAGGATCACGGCGATCGAGGTGCCCGCGCGGTCCTTGCCCGCCGCGCAGTGCAGCAGCGCCGGCACGGACTCGTCCCCGGCCAGCAGCTCCAGCATGCGGCCGTGCTCGGCGGTGCGGTCCAGCACGATCCGGTGGTACGCCTCCACCATGCGCTCGGCGGCCCGGCCGTCGCCGAGAGTGCCGCGCAGCGCTTCGAGATCGCCCTCGCGGACGGTGGTCCAGAACTCGGCGCCGTGGGCGGGGTCGCTCAGCGGCATGTTCACGTTGCGCACGCCCGGCAGGTCGACGTCCGGGCCCTCCAGCTTGATGTCGGAGGAATTGCGGAAGTCGAAGATCGTGTGCAGTCCGAGGGAGGCGAGGAAGGCGGCGTCCTGCTCGGTGGTGTGCGCCAGGTGCCCGCTGCGGAAGAGGCGTCCGTGCCGCACCCGGCGGCCGTCGGTCGTCGGGAGCCCGCCGACGTCACGGAAGTTGCGCACCCCGGTCAGCTCGGGCTCCGACGAGGCGGTCTGCGGCGTCTGCTGGGTCACCGGCGCTCCTTTGCTCACAGGCCGGGCGGTGCTCGTCACCGGCGACCGGACCACTGCTGACCCTACGACACAGGCGATCCCCTGCCGTACCGCGCGGTATGTGATGTCCGGGGCATCGCCACGGGCCGCGTGGGCGGGGCCTGCGCGGGCTGACGGACGGCGTGCGAGCCGTCCGGCACGACGCCCTGGGGCCCCGCCGTATTCCGCCTGCGGCGGAATTGACCGGGTGGGATGAATCACCCCGCGTCAGGCCCTGGTTACGGTGGCGTAGGCCATTTGAAGAGGTGAATCATGTGCCGACGTGGCAGACGATTCGACAAGAAACAACAGTGGCGCGATCGGGTCGTACACAGCCGTCGGGGACAGCTTCACGGAAGGTGTGGGCGACCCCGGACCGGACGGAAACTTCATCGGCTGGGCCGACCGGCTCGCCGTCCTCCTCTCCGATCGCCGCCCCGAGCACGACTTCCGGTACGCGAACCTGGCGGTGCGCGGCCGGCTCCTCGACCAGATCGTCGACGAGCAGGTGCCCCGGGCCATCGAACTCCATCCGGACCTGGTGACCTTCTGCGCAGGCGGCAACGACATCCTCCGCCCGGGCACCGACCCCGATGACGTCGCCGAGCGCTACGAGGCAGCGGTCTCCCGCCTCACGGCCTCCGTCGGCACCGTCGTGCTCTGCACCGGCTTCGACACCCGCGGCATCCCCGTCCTGCGCCATCTGCGGGGCAAGATCGCCACGTACACGGCGCATGTGCGGGCCATCGCCGACCGCCACGACTGCCCCGTGCTGGACCTGTGGTCGCTGCGCTCGGTGCAGGACCGCCGGGCCTGGGACGCCGACCGGCTGCACCTGTCGCCGGAGGGCCACACCCGTGTCGCGCTGCGCGCCGGGCAGGTGCTGGGACTCGACGTGCCGGCCGACCCGGACCAGCCCTGGCCGCCGGAGCCCTTCCGCGCACCCGCGGACATCCGCCGGGACAACATCCAGTGGGCGCGCGAGTACCTCGTGCCGTGGATCGGGCGGCGGCTGCGCGGCGAGTCCTCGGGCGACCACGTGGAGCCCAAGCGCCCCGACCTGCTGCCGCTGTAGCCTCCGCCGCCGCGGCCTGGCGGACCCGCCAGGCGGGTGGGCTCACACGGCGTTCGCCCCGGCGACGAGTTCGGCCCATACGACACGGCCCCGGCCGTCGTCCGAGGGCCGGACTCCCCACACCTGCGACAGCGCGCCCACCAGCAGCAGTCCGCGGCCGCCCTCCTCGTCCACGCCCGCCGCACGCGGCCGGGGCGCGGTCGGCGCGCGCCCCTGGTCGGTGACTTCGAGACGCAACCGCTCGCCGTCGAACCACAGCGCACAGGTGATGTGCTCGCTGCCGGTGTGCCGGACGGCGTTGGTGAAGAGCTCGGAGACGATCATCTCGGCGTCGTCGCGCAGACCTTCGTCCGCCTCCCACTCCCGCAGCCGCGCCCGCACGCGATGGCGTGCCGCGGCGACCGAGGACCCGTGGGCGGGCAAACGGAACAGGTCGTGACAGCGACGGGCGTCGAGGTCGCCACGGCGCTCTAACCGCAGAGCGTCTGGTGAGGAGGCCACGTCGCTACTATGCGGTTTCGTTCGAACTGTTGGCAAGGTGCGATCTGTAATTTGCAGAACGGCCCTCGCGCACTGTTCGTTTCCGATGACGGCATGACACACTGCTCGCGTCTGAGGGGAGTTGGGGAAGTGGTCGTGATGGACGCACGGGCGGCCGGTGCTCCCACCGTCCTGCGGGTGGTGCTCGGGAAGCGGTTGCAGGACCTCCGCGAGAAGGCCGGGCTCACCTTCGAGGACGCCGGCCGGGCGCTGGACGTCACCCATGCCACCATCCGGCGCATGGAGAAGGCCGAGGTCGGCCTGAAGATCCCCTACGTCGAGAAACTGCTGCACACCTACGGGGTCACCGACCCGGCGGAGATCGAGGCCTTCGTCTCCCTCGCCCGCGAGGCCAACCGCCCCGGCTGGTGGCACCGCTACCGCGACGTGCTGCCCGACTGGTTCAGCGCCTTCGTCAGCATCGAGGGCGAGGCCAGCGTCATCCGCGCCTACGAGCCGCACTACATACCCGGGCTGCTGCAGACCGAGGACTACGCGCGCGAGGTGCTGCGGGCGGGCCGCCCGCGCGCCTCGGCGGAGGAGGTCGAGCGAGTGGTCGCGGTGCGCCTGCAGCGGCAGACGCTGCTCGCCCGCGTCGACGCGCCGCTGGTGTGGATCGTCATCGACGAGACGGTGCTGCGAAGACCCATCGGCGGCCCGGAACTGATGCGGGCCCAGATCACGCGGCTCATCGAGAGCTGCTCACTGCCCAACGTGCGGCTGCAGATCATGCGGTTCTCCGACGGCCCCCACCCCGCCATGTACGGGCCGTTCCACATCTTCCGGTTCCAGACCGACGAACTGCCTGACGTCGTCTACTCCGAGAACCTGGTCGGCTCCGTCTACTTCGACGACCGCGACGACGTCTCGGCCTTCCTGGAGGCCCTCGACCGGATGTGCGCGCAGGCGGTGCCCGCCCAGAGGACCGAGGAGGTCCTGCGTGCCATCCTCGAGGAGACCTGACGTGCGGCGGAACCACGACCGCCGGCCCGGGAGCCGGCGTCCGGAAACCACCTGCCCCACGGGCACCGGCCGGGGGATGATGTCATGCACACGGAGCGCCGGGGTGAGCCGGGCGGTCCCGCACCCGCACCATCCGGCTCGGCCGCACGAGTCGCGACGCACCCCACTGCACCCCACCGCACCGATCTGGACCCACCAGGACCAGAGGATTCCGAACGGAGTACGGCGTTGACCGACAAGGGCTTCTCCGCGGACGAGATCGACACCAGCAGGCCGCACCCTGCCCGGATGTACGACTACTACCTCGGCGGCAAGGACAACTACGAGGCCGACCGCGAAGCCGCCGAGATGGTCATCCGCATGACCCCGGACGCGCGCCCCAGCGCCCGCGCCAACCGGGACTTCATGCGGCGCGCCGTGCGCCACGCCGCCGGGCAGGGCATCCGGCAGTTCATCGACATCGGCACCGGCATCCCCACCTCACCCAACACCCACGAGGTCGCCCGCGAGGTCGTCCCCGACGCGCGCGTCGCGTACGTCGACAACGACCCGATCGTGGCCGCCCACGCCGGCGCCCGGCTCACCAACACCGGGAACGCGGGCTTCTTCCTCGGCGACGTGCGCGACCCCGACTCGATCCTCGAGCACACGACGCTGCGCGAACTCATCGACTTCGACGAGCCGGTGGCGCTGATGCTCGTCGCCCTCCTGCACTTCGTGCGGGACGAGGAGGACCCCGCGGGCATCGTGCGCACCCTGGGCAAGAACCTCCCGAGCGGCAGCCGGCTGATCCTGTCCCACGGGACCACCGACTTCCACCAGGACGTGGACGCCGACGCCCGCGAGGCGTACAAGAACGCCACCTCCACGCTCACGTTGCGCGGCAAGGCGCAGATCGAGCCCTTCTTCGAGGGGTTCCCGCTGGTCGAGCCGGGCCTCGTGCAGGTACCGAGCTGGCGGCCGGACGCCCCGCTCCCCGAGGCCGGGGAGCACACCCGGATCGCCTTCTGGGGCGGCGTCGGCCACAAGCCCTGACCGCCCGCGCCCCGCGGGCCCGCGTTCAGGCGCCGGACAGGCGCAGAGCCGGCGCCGGGCCCGCGTACGGGGGCGTGGCGGGTATCCGCTCCAGGACTCCGCCGGCGAACACGTCGTACAGCGGCAGCGTCTCCAGGTGGACGTAGCCGATGTGGCAGTCGCACACCGCCAGCGGGCAGGCGCGCGGCCGCAGTGCGGCCCGGTAGGAGCCGTCGTAGAGGTTGCCGAGCTCGGCCTTGACGAAATGGCAGCGGCGGACGGTGCCCTCGCCGTCCACGGAGATCACCGACTCGCCCGTGCGGCAGGGCAGGCCCGCGCTGCGGTGCGGGTGGCGGCTGTAGGGGAAGAGCGGGTCGAGGGCGGCCCACTCGTCCGCCTCGGCGTCGGTGTAGGTGTGGCCCTCGGCGGCGTTGACCCAGAGGTAGACATGGCCCGGGAGGTCCGCGCGCAGTCGGCGGGCGGCCTCCAGGTGCTCCGGCAGGCCGACCACGCCCACACTGAAACGGGCGCCCCGGTCCGCCAGTTCGCGGGTTTTGCCGAGGAAGCGGTCATAGGGCGTCTGCCCGGGGTGGAAGGTGCACCACAGGGCGAGCGTGGACAGGTCGGCGGTGTCCAGCCAGTCGGTGCGGCAGCTCAGGTTGGTCTGGATCGCCACCCGGGCGATGTGCGGCAGCCGGCTCAGCTCCGCCAGGGTGCGCCGGTACCAGGAGCGCACCAGGCCTTCGCCCCATGGCGTGAACAGCAACGACAGCCGGTCGTCTCGCTGCGCGGCCGCCCAGCCCGCGAAGCGTTCCAGCGCGGCCCGGTCGGCGGCCAGCTCGGCGCGGCTGTCCCGGCGCTTGGCGAAGGGGCAGTACGGGCAGTCGTAGTCGCACGAGGCGAGCGGGCCCCGGTACAGAACCGTCAGATCCATGGCGGGCGGCCTCACTTCAGCTCGTAGGCGGCCATGCGGGCACGCACGGCCGCGGAGAACAGCGCCGGGCCGACCGCGTCGGAGTGCGCCAGGCCTTCCGGGGACAGGCGCAGCAGCCCGGGTCCGGCGGCGGGGGCCAGCCAGCCGCGGCCGGCGAAGCCCTCCAGTTCGGCGGCGAAGTCCTCGCCCGGCACGGTGCCGAAGCGGGCGCGGTAGTCCGCCACGCGCAGGCCCTCGGCCTGCAGCAGCGACTGCAGGAGGTGGCGGCGCCGGCTCTCCTCGGCGTCCATCGCCCAGCCGAAGTCGGCGTCCTCGAAGGACTTCTCGGGGCGGGCGGTGTAGTCGTCGACGATCCTGCGTATCTCCTGCATGCCGACGGCGTAGTCGAAGGAGTAGTGCAGCGCCGAGGTGTACGAACGGGCGCCGCAGCCCAGGCCCACCATGCCGTCGGTCTGGCAGGCGTAGTCGCCGCCGCCGTCCGCGGGCGCGCCGGAGCGGCGGAACATGCGCATCGACACCTGCTCGTAGCCGTGCGCGAGGAGGTGGTCGCGGCCGTGGCGGTACAGGCGCAGGCGCGTCTCGTCCCACGCGGGGTCGCCGGGCGCCGTGTCCGCCTGCCGCCCGAGACCGGTCAGTGGGCGCACGTAGAGCGGGTAGAGGTACAGCTCCTCGGGCCGCCAGGCGAGCGCCGCGTCGAGCGATCGCTGCCAGGAGGCCTCGGTCTGGCCGTCGATGCCGTAGATCAGGTCGATGTTGAGGACCGGGATGCCGGCGTCCCGGACGCGGCCCAGGGCCGCCTCGACGTCGGCGCGGCGCTGCGGGCGTACGGCGGCGCGCGCCTCGGCGTCGTCGAAGCTCTGCACGCCCAGGCTCAGCCGCGTCGTGCCGCGGGCGGCCAGCACGGAGAGGCGGTCGGCGGTCGCCGTGGCGGGCGAGGCCTCGACGGACAGCGGCACCGCCGTCAGGTCGGCGCCGAGGCCGTGCTCCGCCAGGTCGCACAGCCGCTCCAGTTCGGCGGCCTCCAGGAACGTCGGAGTGCCGCCGCCGAAGGCCGCGTTGGCGAACCGCGCCTGCCCGCCGAGCGCCTCGCGGACGGCCCGTGCCTGGCGCTCCATGGCGTCCAGGTAGGCCGTGGTCAGTCCGTCGGGGGCGCCGATCCGGGTGAAGAGGTTGCAGAAGCCGCAGCGCACTTCGCAGAAGGGGACGTGGAAGTAGAGCGAGAGCGCGTCCTTGGGCTCGTCCGCCCACAGGTCGCGCAGCCGGGCGGCCCCGCGGGGCAGCGGGCGATAGGCCGTCTTGTGCGGGTACGCGTAGACGTAGTGCTGGTACGGGCTCTCCGGCGTCCGCGCCGCGGGTGCCTGGGAGATGGTCACGTCGGTGCGGGTCATCGGGCCTCGTCGAGGAAGAAGTGGGCATAGGGCACGGTCCAGACGACCTCGTGGCCGATGCGGTGGCCGGTGTGCCCGTCCTCCCCGTACGCGGTGCCGTGGTCGGAGCAGACGACCGCGAAACAGCGGCGGCGGCTCGCGGCGGCGGTGAACAGCCGGCCGATGTGCCGGTCCACGTACTCCAGTGCCGCCGCGTGCGAGGCGCGGGTGTCGCCTGACGCCCGGGTGGCGCCTGGCAGATGGAACCAGTTGGGCTGGTGCAGCGCGGAGACGTTCACGAAGAGGAAGAGCCGCTGCTCGCGCGGGAGTCCGGCCACCACCTTCTCGGCGCAGGCCACCTGCGCTTCGAAGGAGGTGTGGGAGGGCACCCCGAACTCGGGCTCCCAGTGGCTCTCCTGGAACATTCCGGGCAGCACGGAGCCGAGCGGAGCCTGCTTGTTGAAGAAGCCGACGCCGCCGACGCACACCGTGCGGTATCCGGCCGCGGCCAGCCCCGACACCAGGTCGGGCGTGTCGTACACGAAGGTGCCGTCCGCGGTGCTCTCGCTGCCGGCGAACCGGGCGGCGAAGAGCCGGGGGTGCGGGCCGGGCACGGTGGGCGTGGGCAGGAAGCCCGCGAACATCGCCTGGTGGGAGGCGTAGGTGAAGCTGCCGGGCGCGTGCCGGCGCTCCCACTCGCCATCAGGCAGATGGCGGGCCAGGTTCGGGATGCGTCCGGCCGCCGCCGACTCCTGCGCCACGTCGTAGCGGAGGGTGTCGAGGGTGACCATGAGGATGTCGTGGCTGCCCACGACCTCGCTCATGTCAGGTGCTGGTGGTGTTCTTGATGTTGGCTGTGTCGGCGGCGTTGGTGGTGTTGTCACTTTCCTGCTCCTTGCGTCGCGCGCGCCGGCGCGGCCGGTACGGCGGCGACCTGCGCGGCGTAGGTGTCCAGGCCCTCGGCCCCGCTGCCGGGCAGGCCGGTCAGCCGCGGCAGCAGGTCCCCGAAGGCGTTGACCTCGCCGACGGCGAAGCGGCGCCAGCCCGTGGCGGGCAGGACGTCGACGCCGACGCAGAGCGTGCCGGGGAAACAGGCCGCCGCGCGCTCCGCGAGGCGCAGCGCGTCGTCCAGGGTGCCGCCGGCGGCCCTGATGGCCGCGCGGGCCGCGCAGAGGTCGCCTCGGGCGCCGCCGAGGTGGAGGTTGGTCATCGGGTACCGGCTCGTGCGGACCACGGCGTGCGTGGCGTGGCCCGCGACGACCACCACGCGCAGATCGGCCGCGCGGCCGCCGAGGGAGGCCTTGGGCAGCCACCGCTCGACGTGGAGGCCGTCCGGGGCCAGGGCGTCGACCAGGGCGGCGACCTGGGGCTCGGTCGTGTAGTGCCGCACCCGCAGGGAGTTGAACAACCGCCCGTCGTCCGTGGTCTCCACCGAGGTGGTGGCCCGGACCCGGCCGGGGCCCGCGACGGCGAGCGCCACGACTCCGGAGGCCGACGACCCGTGCGCGGCCTTGACGAAGGCCCGGGCGACACCGGCGTCCCGCAGTCCGTCCCGCAGGTCCTCCCAGCCGGCGACCGGGCGGGGCAGGGCGGGCGGCACCGGGACCCCGGCGGCGCCGAGCCGGGCGTGGCAGCGCCGCTTGTCGAACATCACGGCGACGTCCTCCGGGTCCGCGGACGGCACCGCGCCGGCCCGGCGCGCCGCGTCCGCGACCTCTCGTACTGCCGTGGTGAAGCGGCGGTACCACAGCGCCGAGCCCTCGACCCGGGCCGGATCGCCGTCGCCCCGCAGCAGACGGTCCACGTCGGCGTCCTCGCCGGGGGAGTCGATCCGCACGAACTCGCCGGACTCGAAGGCGTAACCACCGCGCAGCACCTCATACCAGGGCAGCACACGCGGCGCCGGATGCCCGGCGGCGCGCACCGCGTCGGCGAAGAGCGTCGTGCGGCGGTTCCCGGGATTGCCGACGACGGCGAAGCGGACCGCGTCCCCGGCCGGTCCGCCCGGCGGGGGGTCACTCGGAGACGGCGACATAGCGCCACTCCTCGTCCTGCCAGCGGTCCGGAGTCTGGGGCTCGGAGAGGTCGACCTCGGTCCCGGTGGCGCCGATGGCGCCGCGCACGCGCTCGGCGACGGCCTCGCTCAGGAAGTGGTGGTGCAGGTCGAGCCGCTTGAGGTGGGTGAGGGGCTGGCCGTTCAGCAGCGCCTCGGCGCCGGAGTCGGTGAGCGTGCCCATGGACAGGCTCAGCGACTCCAGTTGCGCCACCACCGGGGCGGAGGCGACGGCGGCGGCGATCTCGTCCTGCAACTCGCTGTCCTGCAGGCCGAGATGGCGCAGCGCGGGATACCGCCCGCCCGCGAGCAGCGGCGCCAGGTCGGCGACGGTCGCGTCGCCGCCGTACTGGGACACCCCGAGCCACATTTCCAGCCGCTCCAGGGCGGGCAGTTCGCAGGCGCCGACGGCCCGCACGACCTGCCCCGGCAGGCCGCCGGACTCGAAGCGCAGGACACGGAGCGCCTCGTGCCGCACCGGGCGCAGCGTCAGGGTCTCCTCGCCCAGGCCCTGGGAGTCGCCGCCGCGCACGCCGAACTCCTCCAGCAGCGGGAAGCGTTCCAGGACGGGCGTGACGTCGGTCATCTGCAGCCAGGAGATCTCGCACTCCTCGCCGGTCACGTCGGCGAGGAAGAGGGCGCGCAGGGCGGGGAAGCGTGCCGCGTCCGCCAGGAGCAGTTCCAGTGCCGGGCGCAACTCGGTGTACTCGTCGTCCCACCACGGGCCGATGACGAGGGCACGCACCCGCTCGGTGTCGACGGCCCCGGTGAAGTCTTGCCACAGCTCGGCGAAGGGCGTCTGGTCGGCCGCGTAGCAGTCCAGCCGCCAGGCCACGTCGCCGGCCGCGGGCAGACCGGCGGCGTCGGTCCCGGGCAGGGTGTGCACGGGCAGCCCGTGCAGGGTTTCCAGGTGTTCGGCGAAGGTCATCGGTGCCTCACTCCGCGACGGCGGTGTAGCGGAAGACGGTGCCGTCCTCGTCCTCGTCCTCGTCACCGGGCTCGGACAGGTCGACCTCGACGCCGGAGGGCTCCAGTGCCGCGCGCACCCGCTTGGCGACCGGGTCGCTCACGAAGTTGTGGTGCAGGTCCAGCCAGCTCAGGTGGGTGAGCGGCTGGCCGGCCAGCAGGGCGCCGACGCCCTCGTCGGTGAGCACGCCCAGCGACAGGTCCAGCGACTTCAGCTGTGCCACGACCGGGGCGGAGGCGACGGCGGCGGCGATCTCGTCCTGTATCTCGCTGTTGCGCAGCCCGAGGTGGCGCAGCGCCGGCAGGCGGCCGCCGGCGAGGAGCGGGGCGAGGTCGGCGACCGTGGTGTCGCCGCCGTACTCGTCGACGCCGAGCCAGAGCTCCAGGTACTCCAGTGCGGGCAGTTCGCTGGCCGCCACGCCGCGGACGACCTCGCCGGGCAGGCCGCCGGCCTCGAAGCAGAGCGTGCGCAGGTGCTTGTGCCGGACCGCCGGGAAGCGCAGCCCGGAGCCGCCGCGGACGCCGAACTCCTCCAGCAGCGGGTAGGCGTCGAGGACCGGGGTGACGTCGGACTGCTCGATCCAGGAGATCTCGGCCTCCTCCATCTCCAGGTCGCCGATGAACAGCGCCTGAAGCCCGGTCAGCCGGTCCCGGGCGTCGACGATCCGCTGCACGACGACGCCGGAGTCGTTGTCGTAGGGCTCGCCCCACGGCCCGATCACGACGGCCCGCACCGACGCGGTGTCCACCGTGTCCAGGAAGCGGTCCCACAACGCCTCGAACGGCTCCGAGGCGTTGTCGCCGTAGGGATCGACGGCCAGCCGCCAGGCCACGGCCCCGGCCTCCGGCAGCTCCCGCCGCGCGTCGGGCCCGGGGAATTCGAAGGCCGGCAGGCCGTGCAGTTCCTGCAGGTGTTCGACGTGGGACATGTCGCTGGTCTCCTGACGTGGACGGGCCGGGTGCTCTGCTCGCGAAGAGTTCTACCAAGCCCCGCCGACAGCGGTGCGCGCGGGCTGTGGACGGTGCCGCTCCGGCGGGGCGTTGTCGGACCCCCGGCGTAGCGTCCTGGACATCGGGTCGGCGAGGCGCGCCGACGGCGAAGGGAGACACGCATGTACCGGCAGGGGGACGTCCTGATCGTGCCCGTCGCGGAGGCCGCCGTGCCACCGGGCACGGACCGGCTGCCGCGGCAGCCGCGGGACGGGCGGGGCAGGCTCGTGCTGGCGCTCGGCGAGGTGACCGGCCATGCCCACGCGGTCGTCGGGCCGGGCACGCTGGTCCGCGAGCCGGGGCCGTTCGGCGTGGCCTACCTCCATCTCCCCGACGGGGGGCGGGTGGTGCACGAGGAACACGCCGCGATACCGCTGCCTAAGGGCTGGTACCGGGTGG
Source organism: Streptomyces sp. NPDC058691 (assembly GCF_042714775.1). Lineage (NCBI taxonomy): Bacteria > Bacillati > Actinomycetota > Actinomycetes > Kitasatosporales > Streptomycetaceae > Streptomyces > Streptomyces sp. NPDC058691. The sequence continues at coordinate 15,482 of NZ_JBHXSO010000054.1, forward strand.
TGCGGCAGCGTGAGTACGTGCCCGGCGCGGTGCGCGTCGTGGCGGACTGAGAAGGACCGGGGGAGCGGGAGCGATGACGGTGACGGTGATGGTGACGACGGATACGGCGACCCCGATGGAGACGACCGCGGTGTGGCGCGAGGTCGCCGCGGCGACGGGGCCGGCCGACCGCGTGGCGGCCGAGGACGGGGTGCGGCTGGCCTACCGGCTGGCGGGGCTGCCCGTGCCGGAGCGCATCGTGTGGGCGGGTTCGCCCCGCGAGGGCGCTGTCCTGGCCGCGCGCCTCATACGGGAGGGCGCGGCGGGCCCGAGTGTCCGCGAGCGGGTGCGCACCCTGCCGTGGGCGGCGGCCCGGGAGCGGGTCTCCGAACGGATGGGGCCGGCCGGGTGGGCGGCGCACTGGGCCCTGACGGGCGCCCAGTTGTGGGACGGCACGGTGCTCCTCGCCGAGCGGATACGGACCGGCGTGGCCGAGACGGCCGCCGACGTGCCCGGCGGCGAGCAGGCGGTCCGCCCGGCCCTGCTCGACGCGGTGCTCGGCCAGCACGACGCGGCCTGGCTGGCGGCGTTCGACGGCCAGGAGGGTACGGAGGACCTGGCGGGCATGGCCGCGGTGGCCCGTTCCGCCGGGTGGTGGTGGCCCTACGAGCGGGTCGCGATCGTCGCCGAACGCCCCCTGGAACTGCACCGGGACGAGGCCGGCCGCCTCGACCGGGGCGACGGACCCGCGCTCGCCTTCCCGGACGGCTTCGCCCTGCACGCGTGGCGCGGCATGCCGGTGCCCGCCGCGTTCCTCGACGGGCTGTCGGAGCTGACCCCCGGGCGGATACGCGAGGAGGAGAACGCGGAGCTGCGCCGGGTGATGCTGGAGTACTACGGCTACGACCGCTACTTGGAGGAGTCCGGGGCGCAGCCGGTGCAGCGCGACGCGGCCGGCGTGCTGTGGCGGATCGAGTTGGAGGGCGACGAGCCGCTCGTAATGGTGGAGGTCGTCAACTCCACGCCGGAGCCGGACGGCACCCATCGCACGTACTGGCTGCGGGTGCCGCCGCGGACCCGGACCGCGCGGGCGGGCGTCGCCTGGACCTTCGGCCTGGACGAAGCGGACTACGTGCCGGAACGGGAGACCTGAGCGTCCAGCGTCTCCGCGTCGACGAGGGCGAGATTGCCCTCCGCCACGCAGGTGTGCGCGCCGGCGACCGCGCCGAGCCGGGCGGACTCGGCGAAGTCCAGACCGCGCGCCCGTCCGTACAGGAAGCCGCAGACGAAGGCGTCGCCGGCGCCATTGGAGTCCTTCACGGGACCGGGCGGGGTCACCGCGGGGATGTGCCGCGGGGTCCGTCCGCCGTCGCGCACGAGAAGGTAGGCGCCCCCGGCGCCGGCGGTGGCGACGACCGCCGTCGCGCGGCCGTCGCGCAGAATGCCGCGCATGACGTCCGCGATGCGCTCGCCCGCGCCCGCGGCGCTGAGGAACACCAGGTCGGATCGGCGGGCGAACTCCCGCTGGTGCTTGGCGAGTCCGTCCCAGTCGTGCAGGTCGGTGGAGACGGGCAGGCCCAGCGCCTCGATGTCGTCGTACAGGAAGCGGGTGAAATGGGAGATCGACAGATGCACGTGCCGGGCGCGTCGCAGGTGAGGGAGGTAGAAGTCGCGGGGCATCCGCAGATCCGCCGGGTCGCGCCCGTCGTAGAAGGACATGCGGCGGCCGGTGGTGTCCACCAGGTTCACGGCCCGGCGGGTGCCCGCCGGTGAGATCAGCGGCTCGAAGTCCACGTCGCCCTTGGTGAGGCGCTCGCGGACCAGGCCGCCGAGCCAGTCGTCGCCGACGAAGTCGAGGAATTTCACCGACATGCCGAGCGCGCGGCAGCCGAGTGCCACATTGCCGCCGGTCTGCCCCGGCCACTCCAGGATCGGCGGCACGCCGAGGGAGTCCGCCTGCGGCACGGGCAGGCTGTCGACCCGCACCATCGTGTCGACTCCCGAACCGCCCACGACGAGCATGTCGTACGGCGACTCATCCGCGGTCATGTGCACCTCCAGTCGGCCACCCCGGCGCCATGGTACGGCCGCGGCGGCCGTTCGGTCGTGCGTTCGGGTGAAGCGGAGTCCCCGTTCCTGGGGCGAACCGGCGGCCGGGCCGGTCAGTGCGCCGCGGCGTCGGTGAGCAGGTCGGTCCAGGCGGCGCGCACCTTGTCCAGGCCGAAGGAGTCCTGCAGCCAGCCGCGCGCGTGCGCGGCCTCTGACTCCCAGCCGTCCTCGGCCAGGGTGTGGATCGCGTCCGCCATCGCCTCGGGGGAGTCGTGGATCCACCGGCGGTCGTAGATCTCGTCCGCCCCCGGCCAGGGCAGCAGCGCGGGGACGGCGCCGGACGCCATGCCCTCGGCGGGGGCCAGATGGAAGCTCTCGTCGTCACTCGTGGACAGCACGAAGCCGATGCGCCGCAGCCAACTGGCCACGTCGGGGCCGAAGCTGTCGAAGACGACCGCGTCCTCCAGCAGCGGGCCCGACTGCACCCGGCGCAGGACCGCGTCGTAGTGCGTGCGCTCCTCGGGCTTGTTCCAGATCCACCAGTAGTCCCACGGCATCTTGGACTTCACCGACAGCTGCCAGCGCGGGTCCCGGGCGCGCAGCGCCTCCAGCACGTCCAGCCCGAGGTCGAGCCGCTTGCGGGCGGGCGCGATGCCGATCATGCCCAGGCGGAAGCGGGCGTCGGCGGCCTTGGGGCGGTCCAGTTGGCGGTCGTCGACCCAGTTGGGGATCGTCACGATCTTGGCGTCCGGCCAGCCGGTGCGCTCGCGGGTCAGCGCGGTGTAGTGCGGGCTGACGCAGACGACCCGGTCGACGGCGTCGATGTCGACCTGGGCGGTGTAGCCCGCGTACAGCTCGAAGCGGTGCAGCCGTACCAGCAGCCGGGAGCCGCGCCGCTTGTGGCGGCTGTACCAGACGGCCGCCGGGCCGCACCACTCCACGACCACCACGTCGGCCCAGGCGGCGAGTTCACGGCTGGCCGCGACATCGTGCTTGGCCAGCGCGGACCAGGCGTCGATGCGCACCTCGACGCCCGGCAGCGCCTGGAAGTGGTCGAGCAGCCGGGTGAAGAACTTCAGGTCGTGGCTGGCGACGACCACGCGCAGCGGCCGCGTGCGCTTGCCGAGTCCGTCCGGCGCCGTGGGGAACGCGCGGCCGAGGTGACCGCGCAGCCGCTCGGCGGCCCGTTCCAGCGAGAAGTGTGCCGCGGCCTCCCGGCAGCGCCGTGCCGCCGTCCGGTAGGCCGCCTTGGAGCCGGCGGCGGTGGCCACGGCCTCGGCCGCGTCGTCCAGGGTCCCGCGGCCGGGGACGAAGAGCGGGTAGTCGGCGCCGAGCAGGGCCTCGTGCGCGGGCGTGCGGTTGAGCACGACCGGCAGCCCCAGGGTGCCGAACTCCAGGACCTTCGTGGACAACTCCAGGCTCGCGTCCAGGTCCGGATGGCGCCAGCCCAGTCCCACGTCGCAGCCCGCCGCGATGCGCATCGCCTCCTGGCGGGGCGTGCCGCCGTGGTGGACCACGCCCGTGGTGGTGGCGAGCGCGCGCTCCATGCGGTCGTGGAACTCCGGGTGCAGCGGGTCGTCGTGGATCTTGTCGCCCACCGTGTGGAGTTCGGCCCGCACACCTCGCCCGGCGAGCGCGCGCGGCAGTTCCGTCATCTCCAGGGTGTTCCACCGCGGGGCGAACTTGCCCGTGTAGACCATGCGCACGGGGTCACCCGCCGCCTCGTGCTCCGGCACGTCGAAGTCGGGCACCGGCACGCTCGGCGGGTAGAGCACGCACTTGCCGCACGCCTCCGGCACCCACGCCTCGATGAAGCAGCGCAGTTCCTCGGTCTGGCACAGCAACTGCCGCGAGGCCTCCGCGATCCGGGCCAGGTCATCGGCGGCCTCGCCGGTCATCTCCGCGGCCGACTGCGGGATGTCGGTGAGATACGCCCAGATCCTGTTGTCGAAGTCGCCGTCCGCGACGATCTGCGTGACCGCCCTCCGGCCGCGCAGCACCAGCAGGTCGCAGGGCTCCTCCTCGTCCAGGGCGCGCAGCTTTCGCGAAGCCTGCACGGGGGAGAGCACCCGGTCGGTCGACACGACCGTGACACCCGGCAGTTCGGCCAGCGGGTCGACCAGTCGGCCGGTGCGCACCGGCGCCTTCAGCACCAGCCGGGTCTCGCACCCGGCGAGCGACAGCGCCTGCACCATCGACTGCGCCCAGACCGCGGAGCCGTCGATGAGATTGAGGTCCACGTCCCCGTAGACCATGGCGCGGATCGTGCGCGTCGCCGTCATCGTGCGTCCTCCCGGCGGATCGTGAACAGCCGTCCCGCGCCCTCCGGGGCGCGCCACAGCGACTTGCGGACGAGAGCGGGCCTGAACCCGTTGACGTGCGGCACAAAGCCCGCGCCTTCGGCGCTGTAGCCCACCGCGTCGGCGCCTGAGCACTCCTGAGCGCACATCAGGTCCAGGAGGTGGGCGGCCTCGCGCTCTTCGGCGAGGTCGGTCCAGTCGGCGACCCAGGGCGTGCTCGGCCCGTCGCCGGAGGCCCGTACGGTGACGCCGCCGGCGGTGAGCTCCGCCAGCGCGCCGCCGGGGCTGGGGACCAGCACTTCGGCGGGCCGGTGGAGCTGCGTCAGCACCTGCCCGATGAGCCGGGAGACCTCCGCGCCGTCGCGCGGGTCGGCGAGCACGGCGACACGCCGGGCGTCCAGCGGGTCGGCCGCGCCGGCGATCCGGGCGAGCTGCGACAGCCGCACCCGGGTGGCCCGCGAGGTGAAGATCTCCCGCAGGTCGGCCCGCGCCGTCGTCGCCGGGTCCAGCCGGGCCGGCTGCACCCCGGTGTCGCCGTCGAGGACGGCGTCCCAGGGGAAGCGGGACAGACCGGGGGCGGCCGACGCGGGGCCGTCCCGCCACAGGACCGTCGGGCGGCCCGCGGCGCGCGCGGTCGCCAGCAGATCGGCCAGCCGCCGGTCGAGGTCGGGGGCGAGCCCGGTGCCGGTGTGGGTCCACGGGCCGGGGCCGGTGCAGGCGCTGAGCTGTACGAGGAGGACGTCCGGGTCGGTGCGCTCGGCGACGAGTGTGGCGTCGTGCGGCAGCGCGCGGTTGACGACCGCGTCGTGGGCGAAGTCGGCGGCCGTGGCCGCGTTCAGCACACCGGCCACGACCAGGCGGTCCCGGGGTCCCGCGGAGAAGGCGCGGTGCGCGAGGTGCAGCCGGTCCCCGTCGGCCGAGGCCGCCTCGGGGAGCGCGGGAAAGCCCGAAGCGGCCGAGCCGGCCGGACGGGCCGCCACCGGCCGGCCGCCCTTGCTGCGCCCGCGCCACATCCCGTACAGCTCGCGCGGCAGCCGAGCCGAGCCGCGCAGCGGGGAGCGGGCCGCCGAGACGAGCACCTGGCCGACCCGCAGGGAGGTGGAGCCCTGGAGCATGGCGACCCGGGCCTCCAGCACGCCGACCCGCTCCCGGGCCTGGCGCAGCGCGGCGGCGATCTGGTCGCGTTCACGGATCGCGGCGGCCGCCCGCTCCGCGCCGGTCTCGTCGCGCAGTGTCTCCAGGGTCCGGGTGTCCTGTTCGTGGCGCCGTTCCAGGTCCAGCAGCCGGTCCCGCTGGGCACGGGAGACGAAGTCGGTGAGGACGTACTCGTCGGCGATCCGCAGCGCGGTGCGACCGCCGTCACCGCCGTCACCGCCGCCGTCGGGCACCGGGCGGCCCGCGCCGTCGTGGAGCGGCAGCAGGTGCTCGGTGCAGGTGAAGACGGCGCCGCCGTGCAGATGGACGTAGCCCAGCCCGGCCGCGCGCAGCACCTGGCAGCGGTGGGTGACCAGCCCGTCCAGCAGCCGGTGGTAGGGGAGTTCGGTCGTGGCGTGGCCGAAGACGACCAGGCCCCGCCCGCCGGGGCGCATCCGCCCCAGCGCGGCCGTGAACGCCGCCTCGTCCCCGTGCCGCGCCGGATCGGGGCCGTACGACAGCAGGGCGAGCCGCCCCTCGCCGACCGGTCCTGGGTCCTCCGGATCGGAGCGGGTGAGCCGGATGCCCTCGGGCAGGTGCAGATACGGTTCGAGGGGGATGCCGCCGCCGGTCGTGTCGACGACCTCGGTCACGCCGTCCAGGTGCGGGTGGAGCAGATCGAGCAGGCGCATCAGGAGGTCCTCGTGAAGACGTGGAAACCGACCCTGTTCTCCCGGAAACCGTACGGCGTGAAACCGAGGTGGCGCAGGCCGAGCGGTTCCACGACGGCGCGGTATTCGGCCGCGGGCCGGTGCAGGATGTAGTCGCCCCGGGGCGTCCGGCGCGGCGCGTCCTCGTCGGAGACGATCAGACGGCCGGTCAGCCGCACCAGGGAAGCGAGATTGACCAGGGAGGCCTCCCAGAGCGCGTCGTCCAGGACATGGAAGAGCACGTCGACGCCGAGCACCACGTCGTACAGCCACGGGCTGCGCCACGCGTCGAGCTCCGCGACCGCGTAGCGCGGTCCGCCGCCGAGTTCACGGGCTTGCCCGACGGCCTCGGGGCTGGCGTCGAAGGCGTCGACGCGGTGGCCGCAGCGGGCCAGGGCCCGGGCGAACCAGCCCTTGCCGCAGCCGGCGTCGAGCACGAACAGGGGGTCGGTGCCGCTGCCCGCGTCGCCGGTGTGGCGCAGCAGTTCGGCGAGACGGACGGCGTAGAAGGCCTCGTTGCCGGAGCGTTCCAGGCCGATGTGCCCGCTGGAGGCCAGCTCGTCATGGCGCCGGTGGCGGTTCTCCCAGTAGTCCCGGGTCTGCTGCCCCGACGGATCAGACATGGTGCTCCAGCCATTCGGTCATGATCCTGGCGATGCGCTCGCCCGAACGGCCGTCCCACAGGGGCGGGCCCTCGGCGGCGGCCGACCCGCCGTCCAGGGCCTTGAGGAGGGCGGGCACCAGGCTGTCGGGCTCCACCAGCCGGTTGGTGCCGTGGGTGACCGTCACCGGGCGCTCGGTGTTGGGGCGCAGTGTCAGGCACGGCACGCCGAGCACGGTGGACTCCTCCTGGACGCCGCCCGAATCGGTGATCACGGCGGCGGCGCCGCGCAGCAGTCCCATGAACTCCAGGTACCCGAGCGGTTCCACGATCCGCACGCCGGGTGCTCCGGCCAGGCCCGCCGCCTCCAGCGCGGCGCGCCCGCGCGGGTGCAGCGGGATCACCAGTTCCAGCTGCTCGGCGGCGGCGCGCAGTGCCCGGACGGCCGCGGTGGCGGCGGCCGGGTCGTCGACGTTGGCCGGGCGGTGCAGGGTCACCACGCCGTAGCGCGCGGGCAGTCCGTGCGTGGCGCGGGCCGCCGCGGGGTCGAAGCGCGGCAGGTGGGCCATGAGGGTGTCGATCATCGGGTTGCCCACGAAGTGCACCCGGGCCGGGTCCACGCCCTCGTTGGCGAGGTGGCCGACCGCCTCGGGACTGGTGACGAAGAGCAGGTCGGCGAGTTGGTCGGTCAGCCGGCGGTTGACTTCCTCGGGCATGGTCATGTCGAAGCTGCGCAGCCCCGACTCGACGTGGGCGACCGGCAGTCCCAGCTTGGCGGCGACCAGCGCCGCCGCGAGCGTGGAGTTGACGTCGCCGTAGACGGTGACGAGTGCGGGGGAGCGGGCGGACAGTTCGTCCTCCAGGGCGACCAGCAGCGCGGCGGTCTGCCGCGCGTGGGTGCCGGAGCCGACGCCGAGGTCCACGTCGGGCTCGGGCAGACCGAGTTCCCTGAAGAAGATGTCCGACATCCTCTCGTCGTAGTGCTGCCCGGTGTGCACCACGGACTGCGGCTGCCCCGCCGCCCGCAGTGCGGCGACCACCGGGGCGGCCTTGACGAAGTTGGGCCTGGCGCCGACAACATGGACTACCGAGCCGAGCACGGTGCCTCCCGCTGGCTGGAGGTGTTTAGGGTGGGAATGTGCGTCGTCGTACTCTTCGTGCCTTGATTCTCGCCGCCTCCGTGGCGGTCCGTCATCTGCGGGCCGATCCCGTGCGGGCGGCCGGTCTTGCCCTGCGGCTCGCGCCGGGGCCGGCCCGGCGGCCCGCCGGGTGGGCCCTCGCCCGGCTGCCCGCCCGCGACCCGCACCGGGTCCGCGGTGCCGCGGGCCGTGCCTACGGGCCGAGCGAGGTGCCCGCGCCGCGCGGCGCGCCGGGAAGACCCGTACCGGGGCGTGTACTGCACCTGGTCACCAACTCGCTGCCGTACCGGAATGCCGGTTACACCGTACGCACACATGCCATCGCACGGGCCCAGCGACAGGCCGGGCTCGATCCCCAGGTGGTCACCCGGCTGGGCTTCCCGGTGGCGCAGGGCGTGTGGGACGGCCGGCCCACGCAGGTGGTGGACGGGGTGCCCTACCACCGGCTGCTCCCCGTGCGGATGCCCGCGACGCCCGGCGCGGTCCTGGCCCGCAACGCGGAGCTGGCCGCCCGGCTGGTCGAACGGCTGCGCCCCGCGGTGCTGCACGCTGCCACCGATCACCCGAACGGCCGAGTTGCCCTCGCCCTGCGCGAGTCGTTCGGCCTGCCCGTGGTGTACGAGGTGCGCGGCTTCCTGGAGGAGACCTGGCTGACCCAAGGGCCCGGCCGCAGCCCGGACTCCGCTTCCTTCCGCGAGCGGCGGGCGCTGGAGACGCACTGCATGCGCTCGGCGGACCTGGTGTTCACCCTCGGCGAGGCCATGAAGGGCGAGATCGTCGCGCGCGGCGTGCCGGAGGAGCGCGTGCGTGTCGTGCCGAACGCCGTGGACGACGTCTTCCTGGAGCCGCTGCCCGACGCGGGCCCATTGCGCGCCCGGCTGGGCATCGCCCCGGACGAACTCGTCGTGGGCACGGTCTCGACACTCACCCCGCACGAGGGCATCGGCACCCTGTTGCGGGCAGGTGCGGAGTTGCGCCGCCGGGGGGTGCCGTTGCGGCTGCTGATCGTCGGTGACGGCCCGCTGCGCCCGGCCCTGGAGCGGCAGGCGGCCGAACTCGGCCTCGGGGACGGCGCGCTGTTCACCGGTCGGGTGCCGTACTCCGAGGTCCGGTCGTACCACGCCGTGCTGGACGTGTTCGCGGTGCCGCGGACTCCCGATCGCGTGTGCCAATTGGTGACTCCTCTCAAGCCGGTGGAGGCGATGGCGAGTGGTCTGCCCGTTGCTGCCAGTGATCTCAAGGCCCTAGGAGAGCTGATCGAGGATGAGGTGAGTGGCCGACTGATTCCGTCAGAAGATCCTCACGCATGGGCAGAAGCGCTCGAAGTATTGCTCTATAGTGCAAAACGACGAAGGATGATGGGCGAAGCCGCCCGCACGCGAGTGGCCCGCGACCGTACGTGGGTACATATCGCCGTGCGGACGCGCGACGCCTACCGGAGTCTGGGGGCCGTATAGCACTCGGGATGGTGCGGCATGACGGTGGATCTCGCAGTCGTAGGCCTCGGATACGTGGGGCTGCCCCTTGCCCGCGAAGCCGCGGCGGTGGGACTGAGTGTGGTGGGGCATGACCTCGACCCGCGTGTGGTGGCCGGTCTGAACGCCGGTCACTCCCATGTGGACGACGTCTCGGACGAGGACCTGCGGCGCATGCTGGCCGCCGGCTTCACCGCCAGCACCGGGCAGGAGTGCCTGGCGGACGCCCAGACGGTCATCATCTGCGTCCCGACCCCGCTGTCGGCCGACGGCGGGCCCGACCTCACCGCCGTCACCGGCGCGGGCGAGGCCATCGCGGCACGCCTGCGGCCCGGGGTGCTGGTGGTCCTGGAGTCGACGACGTACCCGGGGACCACAGACGAGGTTTTGCGGCCGATCCTCGAGAGCTCGGGACTGCGCGCGGGACGGGACTTCGCGCTCGCCTTCTCACCCGAACGGATCGATCCGGGCAACAAGAACTTCGGCCTGCGCGACACGCCCAAGATCGTGGGCGGTCACACCCCGGAGTGCGCGGCGCGCGCGGTGGCGTTCTACAGCAAGGTGGTCGACACCGTCGTCCAGGCCAAGGGCACCCGCGAGGCCGAGATGGCCAAGCTGCTGGAGAACACCTACCGGCACGTCAACATCGCGCTCGTCAACGAGCTGGCCATACTCTGCCGCGAACTCGACGTCGACATCTGGAACGCCATCGACTGCGCGGCGACCAAGCCCTTCGGCTTCCAGGCCTTCCGGCCCGGCGCCGGGGTCGGCGGCCACTGCATCCCCATCGACCCCAACTACCTGTCGTACAAGATCCGCACCCTCGGCTACGAGTTCCGGTTCGTGGAGCTCGCCCGGGAGATCAACCACCGGATGCCCGAGTACGTGGTGCGCCGCGCGCAGGATCTGCTCAACGACGCGGGCAAGCCCGTGCACGGCTCGCGGGTGCTGCTGCTCGGCGTCACCTACAAGCCCGACATCGCCGACCAGCGGGAGACCCCGGCGGTCCCCGTCGCGCGGCTGCTGCGCAAGCTCGGCGCCGACGTCACCTACCACGACCCGTTCGTGGACGCCTGGCAGGTCGACGGCGTGCCGGTGCCGCGCTCCGGGGAGCTGAACTCCGCCCTGCGCGAGCACGACCTGACCATCCTTCTCCAGGACCACAGCGGGTACGACCTGCAGGACGTCGCGCACCACGCGCGCCTGCTGTTCGACACGCGTGGACGCCTGAACCGGCCAGATGTCGAGGTGCTGTGATGCACGTGCTCGTCGTGACCGTCGTGCACCACCCCGAGGACGCCCGGATACTGCACCGGCAGATCGCGGCGCTCCTCGACCGCGGACACACCGTCACCTACGCCGCGCCGTTCACCGCGCGGGGCGCGACACCGCGCCCCGACGTGGAGGCGGTCGACCTGCCGCGCGCCACCGGGCGCGACCGGCGTGCGGCGGTCCGCGCGGCGCGGCGGATGCTCGACGCGCGCGGCCCCGCGGCGGACGTCGTCCTGCTGCACGACCCGGAGCTGCTGCTCGCCCTGCCCGGCGCGCTGCGCCACTGGCGGCGCATCGGCGCCCGGCGCCCGGCCGTGGTGTGGGACGTGCACGAGGACACGGCGGCGGCCGTCGCGATGAAGGGCTGGGTGCCGCGCGCACTGCGCCCGCCGATGCGGCTCGCGGTGCGCGCCGCGGAGCGGATCGCCGAACGCCATCTGCACCTGCTGCTCGCGGAGGACGCCTACCAGGGGAGGTTCCGGCGCATCCACCCCGTCGTGCCCAACCTGGTGACCGTGCCGCCGGGCACCCCGGTGCCCCCGGGGGACGACCGGGTGGTCTACCTCGGGCAGCTGTCCCGGGCCCGGGGCACGGAGGAACTCATCGCCATGGCGCGGCTGCTGGCCCCGGAGGTCCGGGTGGAGGTGATCGGCGCCGCCGACGGCGACGTACGCGCGTTACTCTCCGCCGCCGACCGCGACGGCGTGCTGCGCTGGCACGGCTTCCTGCCCAACGACGAGGCGCTCGGCCGGCTGCGCGGTGCGCTCGCCGGGATGTCCCTGCTGCGCGACGAGGCCAACTACCGCCATTCCCGGCCGACGAAGGTCGTGGAGTACATGGCCTACGGCATCCCCGTCGTCAGCACCCCCAACCCGCTCGCCGCCGAACTGGTGGAGGCGCACGACTGCGGGCTGCTCGTGCCGTACGAGGACCCCTCCGCCGCCGCGGCCGCGGTGCGCAAGCTGCGCGCGGAGCCGGAACTGCGCGATCTGATGGGTGCGCGAGGACACGCGGCGGCGCTGTCGGGGCTCAACTGGCCGGATCGGGCCGGTGAGTTCGTCGCGGGACTGGAGGACTGGGCGGCGGCGGCCGCTGCCGCCGCCACCCGGCCCGGTGCCGCGGCGGTCAGCTCACGCTGAGCGCCGTGTCGTCGATGACGAAGGACGTCTGGATCTGAGAGCCCTCGGTGCCGGTGAACTTGAGCGTCACCGTCTGGCCCGCGAAGCCGGCCAGGCTGAAGCTCTTCAGGGCGTAGCCGGTGCCGGCGTTGAGGTTGGAGTAGGTGGCCAGGGTGGTGGAGCCGGCGGCCACGGTGAGCTTGTCGTAGGCCGTGGTCGTGGTGGTCTCGTCGGTGTCCACGTGCAGGTAAAAGCTGAATGTGGCGGTGGTGCAGGCCGCGGGGATCGTCACGGTCTGCGCGAGCGTGTCGGTGTGCGCGGAGCCGTAGCCGTCGAGCCAGGCCTTGTACGAGCCGGTGCGGGCGGCCTGGTCGGCGGAGTTGGTGATGACGCCGCTGGAGGCCGTCCAGGTGGTGCTGCCGGACTCGAAGCCGGGGTTGCCGAGCAACTGGGCCGCGGTACAGGTGCCGCCACCGCCACCGCCACCGCCACCGCCGCCCCCGCTGCCGGTCGCGCCGGAGAGCCACTCGGTGGCGTTCAGGGCGAGCGCGGCGTTGGTGGCGCCGGAGTCGTTCCAGCCGTCGTAGAGGGTGTTGCCGGACGAGCCGGTGCCGTCGTCGATGGGGGAGCTGTCGCCCCAGAACGCGACGCGACCGCTGCCGAAGGTGCTGGTGGCGAAGAAGGCACCGGTGTTGCCGGAGTAACCGGTGCGGTAGAGCAGCCCCTTGACGGAGGAGTTGTCGGCGGGCTTCAGCGTCGCGGTGGTGCCGCTGGCGATCAGGCTCTTGGAGACGGTGCCGAAGGAGCCGTGCAGCACGGCGTTGGCGCTGTCGCTGACGGCCTTCGGGTAGTCCGAGCCGATGCTCAGCGTGTCGACGGAGAAGCCGAACGGGTCGGTGCTGTCGACGGAGTTGTTGGTCATGAGGTCGTTGATGACCTCGACCGCGTCCTCGCCGTCGTTGTTGCGGTCGGCGCCGGTGTGGTCGGAGACGAGGAAGAGACCGCCGCCGGCCTGCACGAACTTCATCACGGCGGTCTTCTCGGCCGTCGTCAGCAGCACATTCGGCTCGGGCAGCACGAAGGTGTCGAAGTTCTTCAGGTCGGTGGCGGCGGACGTGCCGTAGGTGATGGACCCGCCCGACGGCAGCGTCTTCAGCGAGTAGTTCCCGGTCCGTTGCAGGGCGACGCCCCACGAGGACAGCGCGCCGGTCCAGTCGGTCTCGGCGGAGGGGGTGGCGTCCTGGCCGAGCGGGTCGGGCTGGCTGGTGCTGATGACCCAGTCGGCGTTGCCCGCCGTCTCGGCGTGGGCGTTGTCGAAGAGCACGCGGTGGGGGGTGGCCGCGTGGGCGGTGGTCGTGGCGGCCGCCTGTGCGGCGGTGCCCGCGAGCAGCGTGGCGAGGAGCGCGGTGTACGCGCTGAGTCTGCGGCGGGTCGGGGCGGATCCGGGCATCCTGCAGAACCTCCTGTGTGGGGGGTGTTCAGAGAGGCGGTGCGGGTGCTGATTCTGCGCGCGTAGATCAAGGGGGGACGTGCGTCGCGCATGACGAACGGTTGAACGGTACATGGCAAATCTTGCGCCGGGCAACGGTCGATGGGGCGGCCCCCGCAGAAGGATTGACGGAGTGTCAGCCGAAGTGCGGTCCGTTGCGTCGTACGCCCTCCAGCTCCAGGACGAAATCGGCGCCCAAGGCGGAGGAAGGCGTGTGCGTGCCGCGCGGCAGGTCCGGCAGCCGTGGCACGATCCGCAGCACCGAATCCACCGTCAGGGCGTAGCCGTTGGGCGTGGACAGCGCCGCCTGGGCCTCGCCGCCGCGCGGATCGCGGGCGCGCGCCCACACCTGTGAGCGGGTACGGGCCAGCGTCCGTTCGCCCGGGCCGCGCAGGAAGCGGTCGACCCCGGCGCGGGCGGCCCGCCGCACCGGCGCCACCGCCAGCAGCCGCTCCACCAGCGGGGCGGCGGGCAGCCACGTATAGGCCGAGACGTTCGGGATGCCCGTCGAGTGGTACGCGGTGCTCACGTCGCCCCACGCGACGCTCGCCACCGAGCGGTCGCCGGTACGGAAGGACGCCGTGACCCGGTGCCACCCCAGGGGCACTTCGCGGATCACGCCGTCGATCCGGGCCCGGCCGCCCGCCCCGTGGTCCAGCGCCTCCAGCGCGGACCGGGCGGTGCCGGGACTCGCCCCGCCCCCGGCGACGAAGGCCAGGTCCAGGTGGGTCGCGCCGGGCAGCGCGGCCGCCACGGTCGCCGCCAGGCAGTCGGTGGGCACCACGTCGAAGCCCGCGCCGGGCAGCAGCGTCACGCCGGCCGCGCGGGCGCGGTCGTCCAGCGCGTGCAGCCGCTCCAGGACGTCGATCTCGCCGGTGATGTCGAGGTAATGCGTCCCGGTGTCCAGGCACGCCTCGACCATCGGCAGCGCCGTCGCCGAGAAGGGGCCCGCGCAGTGCGCGACCGACGCCACTTCGGCAAGCGCCTCGCGCAGGCCCGCCGCGTCGTCGAGGGTCAGTACCCGGTACGGCAGCCCGAGTTCCCCCGCGAGCGGCTCCAGCGCGGCGGCGGTGCGGCCGGCCAGCACGGGGCGTTCCCCACGGGCCACGGCCTCCCGTGCGATCAGGCGTCCGGTGTACCCGGTGGCCCCGTACAGCATCCACGTCACGCGAGTGGCTCCCCTCAGAGCGGCGGTCCTGGAGCCGATGTTACCCGTCGGTCACCGCGGGCCGCGGGCACAGAGCCGGCGGTCCGACCAGCCGCTGGTACGACAATGACACGCCCTCGAAAGAGAGGGGCGTACTCACCCGATCCGGTGGCGCGGCGGGGCCAGGACGTACCACCGGCGTACTCGCTGCGTTGCATGGGGACATGGACAGCACATCCATCGCCCAAGGGTGCCTTCTCCTCGGCCACACCGACCATCACCGCACCTATGCCGAACTCACCGGTGCGTACTGGTTGGACCCGCCGATCTACTCCGAACTCGTCGCCGACTGGCGGGCCGGCGGACGGACGGTCCCGCGCCGCACGGAGCAGGACGAGCCGAAGCCGCAGCCGGAATGGGAGTCGGAGCCGGAGTCGTTCAGCGGTGGCAGTCGGCCGCGACCGCGGCCTGGAACAGGGCCAGTTCCACCACGGTAGGGGCGTGCAGCGTCCCGCTGCCGTCCGGCGGCACGAGCCATCGCAGCGTCCCCGCCCCCGCCGCCCGGTACGGCGGCGGGACCGCGATCCACGCGCCCGCGCCGGCGTACCGGATGCCCGAGCCCACCCATCTGCTCGCCGGATCCGGCGGGAGGAAGAAGCCCACCCGATGGGACGCCGCGTCCGCGAGCGTCGGGCCGGGATCCGCTCCCGGCATGCGCAAGAGCGCGTCGAGCGCGAGCAGTCCGAGATCCTCGGGCACGCTGAGCACGTCCCAGAAGCGTCCCGCGGGAAGCAGCGCGGTGCCGCTCTCCCCGTGCTCCCATTCCCGTTTGCACGCCCGCGGGTCCGCCGCGGCGGCGGCCAGCCACTCCGTTGCCTGCTTTGATGCCGTATTCCTCATGCGCCTTACCTTGGTAGATATTTCTACCTGGCGGAAGGGGTGGCGGGGCATGGCGTTTCAGGGTCGAAAACAACTGTTTCCCGTACGGGTGTGCGCCCCTGTGAGCTGCGACGCGTCGGCAATTCCCCCTTCTTATGGGTGAGTTCCCGCCAGCAATTCCGAATTCCCTCCGGAGTGAAGGGGCGGACCTTGTCCGGCACCTCGCAACGCCGCGGTGACTGGCGCCCGTTGGGCACGCGCTCCCGCCGTGTGCCCAACGGGTGCCGGGGGCGACGGCATGAGGGCCCGCGCGACCGGACCCCCGCCGCCGCAGGCCTGTCAGGCCCGCGTGTGGACCGTGGGTGCTCCTGTCGGTCGGGCTGTCGCAGTCGTCGCGCTGCGGGCCTGGCGGGCGGGTTGGGCCGCAGCCCGGAGGCGTGACAGATCAGCGGGCGGGACGGGTTGCCGTGGGCCGTGGCGCGCGGTTGCCAGCCGCGGTGCGGCCGTGCCCGCGGCCGCGGCACACGGGTCTGGCCCGTACGGCCCCGCTTCGCGCGCCGTCGTGCCGGTTCACGGCTTGCCGGGTTCCCGGCGTCGGCCGCGGGGGACGGGGGGCTCCCGTCGGCGCTTCTGCCGGTCGGCCTGTCGGGGCGTCGCGCCGGAAGCGCGCGTCCGACAGGCCGGCCGACGCGGCGGGGTCAGAGGGCCGAGGGCGGGGCTCCCTCGTAGGCGGCTGTCAGCAGGGTGCGGACGTCTTCCGCGAGGACGGGGCGGGGGTTGGCGTACGGCGCGGCTGTGGCGATCTCCACGGCGCGTTCGATGTCCGTGCGGCCGAGGCCGAGCGCGGCCAGGGAGCGGGGGGCGCCGAGCCGGCCGCCGAGGGTGTACAGGGCGGCGGCGGGGTCGTCGGTGGACAGGGCGCGCCGGAGGGCGGCCGAAGCGCCCGGAGCGGCCGCGGAGTTGAAGGCCAGGACGTACGGCAGCAGCACGGTGTGGGTCTCGGAGTGCGGGAGATTGAAGGTGCCGCCGAGCACATGGGCCAGCTTGTGGTGCAGGCCCATGGTGGTGGCGCCGAGGCACGCCCCGCACAGCCATGCCCCGTACAGGGCGTCGGCGCGTGCTTCGGGGTCGGCCGGGCCGGCGACGACGCGGGGGAGCGCGTCGGCCAGAGCCCGTACGCCCTCCTCGGCCATGAGGGAGACGATGGGCGTGGCGTCGGGCGCGTACAGCGCCTCGACGGCGTGGGCCATCGCGTTGACGCCGCTGGTGGCGGACAGCGCGGGCGGCATCGACACCGTCAGTTCCGGGTCGTAGACGACGCTGCGCGGCAGGACGCGGGCGTCGCGCCCGGTGCGCTTGACGCCGTCCTCGGTCAGTCCCCACACGGAGGTCATCTCCGAGCCGGAGTACGTCGTCGGCACGGCGATCAGCGGCAGGCCGGTACGCAGCGCGACCGCCTTGCCGAGGCCGACCGCCGAGCCGCCGCCGACCGCGACCAGGCCGTCCGCGTCCAGTTCCCGTGCGACCTCGACGGCCTCGTCGGCGACCTTCACCGGTACGTGCATCACCGCGCCCGGGTGGACGCCCGCGCACGTTGCGCCGAGCGAGTCGGCGACGGCCCGCGCGGTGTCCAGGCCGTGCCGCCCGGACACCACCATCACGCGGCGCAGCCCGAGCCGGTCCGCCTCGCCGGCGACGGCGGTGGTGGCGGACCCGGCGCGGAAGACCACCCGCATGGGCAGGGAATCGTGGACGAAGTCCCGGCCGCCGGGGTTCATGACGCCCTCAGCACGATGTCGAAGTCGGCCAGCCGGAACGGGGCCCGCACCCCGTACTCCGCCGCGAGCCCGGCGTCGTCGACCTCGGTGAACGTCTGCACCAGGCTCTTCTTGACCGCGAACACCGCGTCCGAGTCCAGATAGGGGCTGTCCTCGACGAAGATGTGCGTGGTCACGGGCTGGAAGCCGGCGTGCCCGGCGATGAAGTGGATGTGCGCCGGGCGGTAAGGATGCCGCCGCGTGGCGCCCAGCAGTTCGCCGACCGGGCCGTCCGTGGGGATCGGGTAGTGCGCGGGCACGACCGTGCGGAAGCGGAAGCGCCCCTCCTCGTCCGTGGTGAACAGCCCGCGCCCGTTGCCCTGGGGCTGGGCGCCCGGCTGCTGGACGTCGTAGAAGCCCTGGTCGTCGGCCTGCCACACATCCACCGCCGCTCCCGCCAGCGGGGTGCCGTCCACGGACAGCACGCGTCCGGTGACCACGCACGGCTGCCCGGTGCCCACCATGTCGATCGAGTCGCCGAAGGCGCGCTCGGGGGAGTCGACCATGTGGAAGGGGCCGAGGACCGTGGAGTCGGTCACCGGCTCGCCGGCCGCCCGCGCGGCCTTGCGCTGGTTGATCGTCTCCACGAGCATCGACACGCCGAGGACGTCGGAGAGCAGGATGAACTCCTGCCGTGTGTCGTCGCACTTCTGCCCCGTGCGGGTCAGGAAGTCGACGCCCCGCTCCCACTCCTCCATCGTGGGCTCGACCTCGCGGATGAAGTCGTGCAGATGGCGTGTCAGGCTGCCCAGGATCTCGCGCAGCCGCGGATCGGGCGTGCCGGCGAAGCTCTCCACGACCGCCGGGGTGGCGCTCTCTTCGGTGAAGTCCATCGTTGCTCCTTGTCAGTCCCGTCCCAGGATGCGCCGCAGCGCTCCGCCGAGCACGGTGCGTGCCTCGGCCTCGCCGGCCGCCCCGCCCGCCTGCCGGAAGGCGACGTACAGGTCGGGGCGGACCAGCAGCACGCCGGTGTCGCCGGTCTCGCGCAGTCGCGCCCAATCGCCGTACGGGTCCTCGTAGTCCTGCCCGGGGCCGATCACGGCGGTCGCGATGTCCAGCCCCAGGTCCGCCCCGACGGCGCGGGCGGCCGCCACCCACGCGTCGCCGCCGATACCCGTGAGCAGCGTGAAGCGTCCGCCGCCGCCCAGGTCCAGGGTGGACAGGGTGCGGGTGCCCGCCGTCAGCCAGGCGTGCGGCAGCTTGGCGCCGGGGCGGCTGCTCGGCTGGTGGTGGAGCTCGGGGTCCCGGTCGAAACCGGGGTCCGCGGTGCCGTCGGGGACGACCGCAGCCGAGGAGTACCGCTGGTTGAGCTCGACGCCGTGGGCGTTGAACTCGTACCGCTTGAAGTCGATCGCCTCGCGCAGCCGCTGCCGGCGCTTCTCGCCGGCGGGCGTGGCGTCCTTGCGGGAGGCGATGTTGGCGACCAGCTGCTCCGGGCTCTGCGGGGCCAGCAGGTCCAGCGCCTCGAAGACCGGGGCGGTCTCGCCGATGGACTTGTTGGCGCGGGTGACGATCTGCTTGCCGACCGGGGCGCGCTCGGCGGTGTAGCTGTCGAGCAGCGAGGGCGACGCGCTGCCGTCGAGCACCAGCTTCAGCTTCCACGCCAGGTTGTAGGAGTCCTGGATGGAGGTGTTGGAGCCCAGTCCGTTGGACGGCGGGTGCCGGTGCGTGGCGTCGCCCGCGCAGAAGACCCGGCCGCTGGAGTACGTCTCGGCGTACATCTCGTTGACGGTCCAGGACGAGCTGGAGCGGATGGTCACCGGCAGGTCGTCGTCGCCGATCAGCTGGCGGACCACCGACAGGGCGTACTCCTCGGTGAGGTTCGGCGGGGCGGCCTCGACGTCGTAGCCCCAGACGATCAGCCACTCGTTCCACGGCTTGACGTTGCGCACCAGGCCGGCGCCGATGCCGCCGACCGTGGCGCCGGGGGTCAGCACCCAGTAGAGGGTGCCGGGCCGGTGGGCGGTCCAGCGGGACAGGTCGGCGTCGAAGAGGATGTTGATGCTGCCCGCCACCCCCATCTTGCCGCCCATCGGCAGGCCCGCGTCCTCGGCCACCTGGCTGCGGCCGCCGTCGGCGCCGATCAGGTACTTGGCGCGGATGGTGTACTCGTCGCCCCGCAGGGTGTCCTCGACGGTCACGGTCACGCCGTCGGCGTCCTGTACGAAGGACTTGTATACGGTCCCGAAGCGCAGCTTCGTCCCGCGTGCGACGGCGGCGTCGACGAGCACCGGTTCCATGAGGTGCTGCGGCATGTCGCACATGCGGGTCGGGCTGGCGAGCTCGTGCGCGGCCTGGACCAGCGGGTCGTTGCCCCAGGAGCGCAGGCGGCCCAGTTCCTCGCCCGCGAGACTGGTGCAGAAGACCGTGTTGTCCATCAGGGGCTGCGGTGTGGCCTTGGCGATCACCTCCTGCTCGACACCCAGGTCGCGCAGGACCTCCATGGTGCGCTGGTTGGTGATGTGCGCCCGGGGGGTCGCCGACAGGCGGTTGTACCGGGTCACGACGACGTTCGGTATCCCGTACGTGCTCAGTGCGAGCGCGGCGGTCGCCCCGGCCGGCCCGCTCCCCACGATCAGCACATCGGTCTCGACGCTCTCCATCGAAGCGGCTCCCTGACGGATAATTGAAATGGCAACGAATCGAATGGTTAACCAGCAGGAGGTTTCCGGCGTGTCTCAATCCGATACACCGCATGAGGCGCTGCTCCTGGAGGCCTACCTGCGCGAGCGGCCGCAGTCGCGTGCCGTCGTGGCCGCGGACGGCAGGTCGCGGATCGTGAGCGCCGAGGCCGCCCGGCGGCTCTCGGAGGAGGCCCTCGACCTGCTGGAACGCCGTGCCGGGGGCATGGTGCGGGACGGCCGTGCCGAGGGCTGTGAGCTGCCCCTGCCGGGCGGCGGCTGGTCAGCGCGGCTGCGTGCCGTGCAGGACGCGGGCGAGGTCATCGGAGCCGTGGCGATCCTCACGCCCACCGGCGACGCGGACGCGCCGCACACCGTTCTGCCGGATCCGCGGCTGCCGGGGCTCGTCGGCGCATCGCGGTCCTGGCGCTCCGCGGCTGCCCGCGCCGTGGCGCTGGGGCGTTCCCAGGGCACCCTGCTGATAGCGGGCGAGCCGGGCACCGGCAAGACCGCCGTGGCCCGTGCCGTGCGGCCGAACACCGTCGAGCTGGACGCGGCGCAGGCCACCGGGGCGGTCGCGCACGAGTGGGTGGAGCGGCTGGCCGCTCTGGAGGCCCCGGTGCCGGTGTTCGTCCGGCACCTGGAGGCGCTGGACGCGGGCGCCGCCGCGCTGCTGGTGTCGATGCTGGACCGGTTCCCCCGGATGCCCCTGACCGCCACCTCCACCCCGGGGGACCCGGTGGGCGGTCCCTGCGTGGACCGGCTGCTGGGACGGCTGGCGGCCCGCTCCGTGACGCTGCCGCCGCTGCGCGAGCGCCCCGAGGACGTGCCGGGCCTGCTGGCGGCGCTCAGCCCGCGCCCCGCCCCCGGGTACCCGCCGCTGACCTGGACCGTCGAGGCCAAGCGGGTCCTGGAGCGGCACACCTGGCCGGGAAACGTCGAGGAGCTGGGACTCGTCGTGCGCGAGCTGGCCGACCGGCGCCGGCTGACCTCCCCGGTCCGCCCCGACGAGCTGCCGGACGCCGTGCGCGGCGCGGCCGGCGGGCGCCGGCTGGGCAGTCTGGAGCGGGCCGAGCGGGACGCGATCCTGGAGGCGCTGCGCACCCACGGCGGGAACAAGGCGCGGGCGGCGCAGGCCCTGGGTATCGCGCGGGCGACCGTCTACCGAAAGCTGCGGAGCTATGGCATCCAGGGAATATAGTTTAGAATTCAACATGTTAGCTTGGCCGTAGGCACGCCACCCCCGCAGGAGGAGACCCGATCATGACCACCCAGCTGGATGTCCGCCGCGCAGGACAGCGGTTCCACACCCGTGCGGGCTGGCTCGACTCGCACCACTGCTTCTCCTTCAGCCACCACTACGACCCGAAGAACACCCACTTCGGCCTGCTGCTGGTCTCCAACGACGACGTCGTCGCGCCCGGCACCGGCTTCGACACCCACCCGCACCGCGACATGGAGATCGTCACCTGGGTGCTCGACGGCGGCCTGGTCCACCAGGACTCCGAAGGCCACAACGGCGTGATCTACCCGGGCCTCGCCCAGCGGATGAGCGCCGGCACCGGCATCCTGCACAGCGAGAAGAACGATTCGTGGAAGCTGACCGGCGGCCCCGAGCACAAGGACCCCGTCCACTTCGTGCAGATGTGGGTCTTCCCCGACGAGCAGGGCATCAAGCCCGGCTACGAGCAGCTGGACATCAACGACGAACTCGCCCGCGGCGGCTGGGTCACCGTGGCCTCCGGCATGGACCGCGACCGCGACCAGCGCGCCATCTCCATCGCCCAGAAGCACGCCGCCCTCCGGGCCTCCCGCATGACCGCGGACCAGACCCTCGCGCTGCCGACCGCGCCCTTCACCCACGTGTACGTCGCCAAGGGCGAGGTCGCGCTGGAAGGCGCAGGACTGCTGTCGAAGGGCGACGCCGTGCGCGTCACCGGGTCCGAGGGCCAGCGGCTGACCGCCGGGGCGCAGGGTGCGGAAGTCCTGGTGTGGGAGATGGACGGCGCCGTCACCTTCGGGTGATCACGTGGTAGACCTGAGGGCCATGACCCGCACTCTCGCCAACGCGCCGATCATGGTCCTCAACGGTCCCAACCTCAACCTGCTCGGACAGCGGCAGCCGGAGATCTACGGCTCGGAGACCCTCGCCGACGTCGAGGCGCTCTGCGCGGCGACGGCGGAGCGTCACGGCGGGACCGTCGACTGCCGCCAGAGCAACCACGAGGGACAACTCGTGGACTGGATCCACGAGGCGCGCGAGGCGCACTGCGGGATCGTCATCAACCCGGGCGCCTACTCGCACACCTCGGTGGCGCTCCTGGACGCGCTGAACGCCTGCGACGGACTGCCGGTCCTGGAGATCCACATCTCCAACATCCACCGGCGGGAGTCCTTCCGGCACCACAGCTACGTCTCCCTGCGCGCCGACGGGGTCATCGCCGGCTGCGGCGTCCAGGGCTACGCCTTCGCGGTGGAACGGGTCGCGGCGCTGCTCGCCGCGGCCTGAGCCGCCTGAGCCGCAGACCGTGCCGCCGTCCCCTCAGGCCTCGCCCGGCCGCCAGTCCGGCCACTCGCCGGGGTGGTCGGCCCAGTGCACCTGCCGGGGATCGGACACGTCGATGTCGGGGAACTCCTCGCGCACCCGCAGCTCGAACTCCTCGCGCTCGAGCTGCTGCCAGCCGGCGCCGCGCAGGTGCACCCGCCGGTAGCGGTGGTCCTCCGCGAGCGGGGCAACGTCCACCTTGTGGGTCGTCTCCATGACTCCAGGGTGCACCCGCGCCTGCCGAGGCGCAGGTCTGGCCACCACGACCTCGGCCGGGCGCAGCAGATGCCCGCCGACCCGGTAGCCGGGCCGCACGACCTCGGCGCACACCGGGCCCTCGGACTCCGCCCCGCCGGCGGTGCCCACGGCCTCGTGCCGGACCGGGTCGAAGGGGTCGCCCGGCGTGCCGAAGGACCGCAGGCCCAGCTCGCCGAGCCGCGTCTCCAGCACCTCCACGACCGCGCCGAAGCCCTGCGTGACCTCGCCCAGCTCCCTGGCCCGGTCCACCGCGTCCAGCACCGGCAGCAGGCCGCGCAGCACATTGGCGACGGCGATCTCCCGCACCGCAAGCCGGTCCCGGTGCACGCGCTTGCGGTAGTTGTCGTACTCCGCCTTCAGCCGCTTCAGGTCCGCCGTGCGCTCGGCCAGGCGCGCCCGCAGTTCACCGGCCCCCTCGGGCGGGGCGGCGCCGTTCATCCCGTGCCGCCTCCCTCCCGCTTGTCGTCGTCGACGATCTCGGCGTCCACCACGTCGTCGTTGCCGTCGTCCGCGTCGGACGGCGGCGGCCCGGCCCCCTGGCCGGCCCCCGCGGCGGACGACTCCGCCTGGGCCCTGGCGTACATCGCCGTGCCGATCTTCTGCGCCGTCGTGCTCAGCCGTTCCGTGGAGGTGCGGATGGCCGCCGTGTCGTCGCCCTCGGCCGCCAGCTTCTCCTTCAGGTCCGCGACCGCGGCCTCCGTCTCGGTCCGCAGATCGGCAGGGACCTTGTCGGGGTTGTCGCGCAGCAGCTTCTCGGTCGAGTAGACCAGGCCCTCCGCGGTATTGCGGGTCTCGGCGGCCTCACGGCGCCGGTGGTCCTCCTCGGCGTACTGCTCGGCCTCGCGCATCATGCGGTCGATGTCGGTCTTCGGCAGCCCGGAGCCGCCGGTGACGGTCATCTTCTGCGTCGTGCCGGTGCCCAGGTCCTTCGCCGCCACATGCATGATGCCGTTGGCGTCGATGTCGAAGGAGACCTCGACCTGCGGCACGCCGCGCGGCGCCGGGGGCAGCCCGGTCAGCTCGAACACGCCGAGCTTCTTGTTGTACGCGGCGATCTCGCGCTCGCCCTGGAACACCTGGATCTGCACCGACGGCTGGTTGTCCTCGGCCGTGGTGAAGATCTCCGAGCGCTTGGTCGGGATGCTCGTGTTGCGCTCGATCAGCTTGGTCATGATGCCGCCCTTGGTCTCGATACCCAGGGACAGCGGGGTGACGTCGAGCAGCAGGACATCCTTTACCTCGCCCTTGAGCACACCGGCCTGGAGGCTGGCGCCGATGGCCACGACCTCGTCCGGGTTCACGCCCTTGTGCGGGTCCTTGCCCGTCAGGGACTTGACCAGGTCCGTCACCGCCGGCATGCGGGTCGAGCCGCCGACGAGGATCACGTGGTCCACGTCGGAGACGTCGATCCGGGCGTCCTCGACCGCCTGGTGGAAGGGCGACTTGCAGCGCTCCAGCAGATCGGCGGTCAGCTGCTGGAACTGAGCGCGGGTGAGTTTCTCGTCCAGGTGCAGCGGGCCCTCGGCGGACGCGGTGATGTAGGGCAGATTGACGGTCGTCTCGGTCGACGACGACAGCTCGATCTTGGCCCGCTCGGCGGCCTCGCGCAGCCGCTGCAGCGCCATCTTGTCCTGCGACAGGTCCAGCCCGTAGCCGTTCTTGAAGCGCTCCACGAGATGGTCCACGATGCGCTGGTCCCAGTCGTCGCCGCCCAGTTGCGTGTCGCCGTTGGTGGCCTTGACCTCCACCACGCCCTCGCCGATGTCGAGCAGGGACACGTCGAAGGTGCCACCGCCCAGATCGAAGACCAGGATCGTCTGGTCGTTCTCCTTGTCCAGGCCGTAGGCCAGGGCCGCCGCGGTGGGCTCGTTGATGATGCGCAGGACGTTGAGCCCGGCGATCTCGCCGGCCTCCTTGGTCGCGGTGCGCTGCACGTCGTCGAAGTACGCGGGGACGGTGATCACCGCGTCCGTCACGTCCTCGCCGAGGTACGACTCCGCGTCCCGCTTCAGCTTCTGCAGCACCCGGGCCGAGATCTCCTGGGCGGTGAACCGCTTGCCGTCGATCGAACCGGAGTCGGGGAACCGCCAGCCGGAGTCCCCCATGTGCCGCTTGGCCGAGCGTGCGGTGCGATCCACGTTGGTCACGGCCTGGCGCTTGGCGATCTCGCCCACGAGAACCTCGCCGCCCTTGCCGAAGGCCACCACCGAGGGCGTCGTCCGCGCTCCCTCGGTGTTGGTGATGACGGTGGGCTCACCGCCCTCCAGCGCGCAGACCACCGAATTGGTGGTGCCGAGGTCAATACCGACCGGACGTGTCATGTCAGTCGCCTCCTTCCCTCCAGGGTGCGACGCCGGGGGGCCGACCACCAGACGGCCGGGACGGGCGGACGGGCCCGCCGCCCCAACCGGAATATTCGCGCGGCCCGCGACGGCGGGCGCTGCTAGCGTCGGCCAGATGTCCTCACTGCACGCAGGAGTGATCCTTTTCCGCGACCAACACCTCGCCGTACACGACGACTTGACCCTGCCCCGGGCTCCCGTCCCACCGCGCGGCGACCCCGCGGCGACGGCCCGCGAGGCGGCCCGCGCCGCCCTCGGCGTCGACGCCGGGATCGACCCCTCGCCCTGCCTGGAAGTCCGCGCGGCCTCGGGCACCGAGCTGTACTACCGGGCCGAGGCCCCGCTCCCGCCGGCCTCCGCCCCGCCCCGGCTGCTCACCAGGGACGAGGCCCTGCACCTGCCGCTCGCCCCGTGGACCGCGTGGGAGGCCATTTTGCGCTCCTGGGACGGGCCGCCCTGGTGGCGGGGCCGGCTCGTCCTGGAGGACCCCCTCGGCCGGCCGCCCAAGCGGACCCGCGCCGGGGCGGTGATCATCCGCGAGGGGCACATGCTGCTGATCCGCTACCGGCACCGGCGCGGCGACTACTACGAGATCCCCGGCGGCGGCGTCGAGCCGGGAGAGACCCCCGAGGCCGCGGTGGTCCGCGAGCTCGCCGAGGAGACCGGGCTCACCGGCACCGTCGGCCGCGAGATCGCCCGGGTCAACCGGGTCCACCGCGGATCGAACCCCGGCCACTACTTCCTCGTCGAGGCCGCCGGCACGATCGGCCCGCGCTCCACCCTCGACCTGGAGAAGGGTGCCGCCCCGGTCTGGGTGCCCGTGCCGGACCTGAGACATCTGCCCCTGTGGCCCAAGCGCCTGGGCTGGCGCATCGCCCACTGGCACAGCACGGGCTGGCCACAGCGTCCCGCGGAGTTCTGCGACTCACTGCTGGACCTGAAGGTGCCGTGCGACTGGTGATCCGCGCGTGGTGGGAGGATCACCCGCATGGCACGCATCATCCTGGTCCGGGGAGACATCACCGAGCAGACCGTTGACGCCGTCGTCAACGCCGCCAACTCCTCGCTCCTGGGAGGCGGCGGTGTGGACGGCGCCATCCACCGCCGCGGCGGGCCGGAGATCCTGGAGGGGTGCCGCGCGCTGCGCGCCTCCCACTACGGGCGCGGCCTGCCGACCGGGCAGGCGGTCGCCACGACCGCGGGGCGGCTGCCCGCCCGCTGGGTGGTCCACACCGTCGGCCCGGTGTGGTCCGCCACGGAGGACCGCTCGGCGCAGCTGGCTTCGTGCTACCGGGAGTCCCTGCGGGTCGCCGACGAGCTCGGCGCCCGCACGGTCGCGTTCCCGGCCGTCTCCACGGGGGTGTACGGGTGGCCGCTGGACGATGGGGCGCGGATCGCGGTGCGCACCGTGCGGGACGCGGTGGCGGGGGGCGTGGAGGAGGTGCGGTTCGTGCTTTTCGATGACCGTGCGTATGGGGCGTTCGAGGCGGCGCTTGCGGGGGGTTGATCCGGGGTGGGTTTCTCCCCCGCCCGCCCTCCCTCCCCCAACCTTCGGCCGGGGGTGCCCCCAACCCTGTGAAGTCAGTGACCCCGGCGCGCGTTGCGTTGGGTGCCGGGTTCGGGGCCTCCGGGGCTGGCCATTCTGGACAGCACATTTTGGTGCCTCGGGCACTCTGCGTTGGTCACTCCGGGTTGTGCACCCAAATATGCTCCACAGTCCAGAACGCCCACCCCTACGACCCCGCCCCCTCCGTAGTGTTCGCGCGTGATCCCCAGTGGGGGTGTTAGGGCGGCCATGGCACAGGCCGAGGGTCGGTGCGGCGGCACATCAGCCGCCCAGGCGTCACCGCCAACACCGATGGGGCTGTATCCAGGCAACCGCGGTCACCTCGGACGGCCTCCATACCCCCACTGGGGATCAGGCGCATGACGAGACGGAGGGGGCGGGGGTGCAGGGGTGGGTGTTCTGGACGGTGCGGGATATTTGTGTGCAGTACCCGGGGTGATCAAAACAAGGTGCTGGAAACGCACGTAAATATCCCAGTCCAGAATGGCCAGCCCCGGAGGCCCCGAACCCGGCCCACAACCACGCGCGCCGGGGTGCCAGACCGCGCCGGGCACACGGGCGGGCGGGCGGGGAAAAAACCTACCCGGACAGCAAGCGCAGCGTTACGTACGGAGGGCGAGCACCGCGTCCACCGTGTCCGCTTCCGTCGCGGACTTGTCCGCCCGGTAGCGGAGGACGCGGGCGAAGCGGAGGGTGACGCCGGCGGGGTAGCGGGAGGAGCGCTGGAGGCCGTCGAAGGCGATCTCGACGACGAGTTCGGGGCGGACGCGGACGACCCAGCCGTCATCGCTCACGGCGAGTTCCTGGAGCCGTTCGGTCTGCCAGGCGAGCATCGCGTCGGTGAGGCCCTTGAAGGTCTTGCCGAGCATCGCGAACGTGCCGTCCGGGCGGCGGGCGCCGAGATGGAGGTTGGAGAGCTTGCCGGTGCGGCGGCCGTGGCCCCATTCGGCGGCGAGGACCACGAGGTCCAGGGTGTGCACCGGTTTCACCTTGAGCCAGGCGGCGCCGCGCCGGCCGGCGCTGTAGGGGGCGTCCAGGGCCTTGACGACGACGCCCTCGTGGCCGCGTTCCAGGACCTGGGCGGCGAAGTCCCGTGCCGCCTCCCGCGTGGCGGGGTCGGCCGGGTCGGCGGCGACCAGGCGCCGGACGCGGCGCGGTGCGGGGGCGATCCGGGCCAGCTCGGCGTGGCGTTCGGCGGTGGTCAGGTCCAGCAGGTCGCGGCCGTCGACGGACAGGAGGTCGAAGAAGACCGGCGCCACGGGCAGGGCCACCCGGGCGGTCGCGACGTCGAGGCGTGAGCCGACGCGCGAGGAGGTCTCCTGGAAGGGGCGCGGGCGGCCGTCGTCGCCGAAGGAGATGACCTCGCCGTCGAGCACGGCCTCCTCCACCGCCAACTCCATGGCCGCGGCCACGACTTCGGGCAGCCGGTCGGTGATCTCGTCCAGGGTGCGGGTGTAGACGCGGGCGTCGGCGCCGGCGCGGTGCACCTGGACGCGGATGCCGTCGAGTTTCTCCTCCAGGGCGCAGGGGCCGAGGCGGTCCAGTGCCTCGTCCACGTCCTTGGCGGTCTGCGCGAGCATCGGCTGCACCGGACGTCCGACCTCCAGCCGGAACGTGGCCAGGGCTCCCGGTCCCTGTGCCAGCAGCGCACGCGCGACCGCGCCGAGCGAGCCGCCGAGCATCACCGCCCGCCGTACGTCCTCCGGCGGCGCTCCCGCCGCGACCGCGAGCCCTTCCACGGCGAGCGCGTCCAGCGCCCCCTGCCGCAGCTCGCCGCCGATCAGCCCGAGCAGGAACGTCTGCTCCTCCTGCGTCGCCGCGCCCATGAGTTCCGCGACCAGCCGTTTGCGCTCCGCGGCGGCGCCCTTGCCGGTCACCGCGGCGATCCGGTCCAGCGTGCCGTGGACCCCGGCCACGGTCAGCCGGGGTTCGGCGGCCGGTTCGTGGCGCTCGCGCAGGGTGCTCCAGCCCACGCCCGTACGGCGTTGCGGAAGCCGTCCGGCGATGTACGTGATCACCACGGGCGCCTCGTCGGGCTCCGCGGTCTTCAGCAGCCGGGCGAGCGCCGCGACCTTCTCCGACCGGGCGGACGTGGCCGCGATCTCCTGGGACGTACGCGCGATCTCCGCGAGCAGCATGGCTCCATCGTCGCCCAGAGGCGGCCCGGGCGCAGTCACACGGCGCGGCCGCCGCCCGCCATCTGCCGGCGCTGGACCAGCCGCGTGATGTCGCTGCCGGTGACGATGCCGACCGGGCGGCCGCCTTCCACGACCACGACGCGCACGCCTCCTCCGGCACCGGACCGCAGGTGGTCCAGGGCGTCGTTGACGAGTTCGTCAGGGGAGCCGGTCGTGACCTGGGACAGCGGGACCGCGACGTCGCGTACCCGGACCTCGGCGCGGCGCTCGGCCGGCACGGAGGTCAGGTGGCGCAGGGACACCAGGCCCGACAGCCGCCCGTCGAAGTCGAGCAGTGGCAGCACGGAATGCCGGGCGCCCAGCGCGACCTCGTCGATGAAGCGGTCCACGGCGAGCCAGTCGGAGCCCGTCGCGACCGGCGAGGACATCGCGTCCCCGAGCCGTACCCCGCGCAGGGCCGAGCCGATGACGGCGCGCTGCCGCTCGGCGCCCGCGGTGAGGGCCATGAACAGCCCGACGAGCGCCAGCCACAGGCCGCCGGGGACGCCGCGGGCGAACGCCACCCAGCCGCCGAGGACCAGGAGCACGCCCACGACCTGACCGCCCCGCCCGGCCGCGCGGTCGGCGCGGTCGCGGTCCCCGGTCCGCCACCACAGCAGGGCCTGCAGTACCCGCCCGCCGTCCAGCGGCGCCGCGGGCAGCAGGTTGAAGACGCCGAGGAGCAGGTTGGCCCAGCCCAGCCAGACCAGCAGCGCCGCGGGAACGGAGCGGTGGGCCGCCGCGCCCACGCCGATGCCGGCACCGAGTGCGATGCCCCCGATGACGAGGCTGGCCAGCGGCCCGCTGACCGCCACCAGGAAGGCCGCGCCCGCCGAAGGGGCACGGTCCATGCGCGTCATGCCGCCCATCGCCCACAAGGTGACGTCCTGCACGGACATGTTCTGGCGCAGCGCCGTCGCCGCGTGGGCGATCTCGTGGACGAGCAGGCTCGCCATCAGCGCGACCGCGCCCACGGCGGCCGCCAGGGTGTAGACGGTGGAGGAGAGCCCCGGGATCCAGGCGGGCAGGGTGTCGCGGCCGAGCCCGTAGGCGAGCAGCACGACGAGTACGGGGACGCTCCAGTGCATCCGCAGCGGTACCCCGTACACCCGTCCCATCTGAATGGAGCCGTTCATGTCTCCCGTCCAGTGTCACTCCGTTCCGGCCGCGGCGGCGCGGTGTTCCTGCGGGCTGATCCCGCGCACCCGCTTGAAGGCCGCGCTGAGCGCGAAGGGGCTGCCGTAGCCGACCCGGCGGGCGACCGCGCCGAGGGTGGCGTCCGGCTCGCGCAGCAGGTCCGCGGCGAGGGTGAGCCGCCAGCCGGTCAGATAGGCCATCGGGGGTTCGCCGACGAGTTCGCCGAAGCGGCGGGCCAGTGCGGCGCGGGACACACCGGCCTCGGCGGCGAGCCCGGCCACCGTCCAGGGGTGCGCCGGGTTGTTCTGCAGCAGACGCAGTGCCCGGCCCACCACGGGGTCGGCGAAGGCCCGGTACCAGGCGGGGGCCGACTCCCCCCGCCGGGTGAACCACGTGCGCAGCACCGAGATCAGCAGCAGGTCCAGCAGCCGGTCCAGCACCGCTTCCTGCCCGGGCTCGTCCTTGACGATCTCCTCCGACAGCAGCGCCGGCAGCGGGCTCTCCCAGTCCTCGGCGGGAAGCACCAGCAGCGGGGGCAGCGCGTCCAGCAGGCGCCGGCCGACCTCGCCGCGGAGCTGGTAGGTGCCGACGAGCATGACGTCCGCCCCCTCGGCCCGATTGCCCCAGGTCCTGACCCCCAGCGCCATCGCGTCGGCCAGGTCGTGCCCGTCCGCGGTACGGCACACCTCGCCGGGCAGGATCCACGCGTGCGGCGCGGTCGAGGGCAGGTCGGCGACGGCGTACGGGGCCGGACCGCGCGCGACGGCGACGTCGCCGGGGCCCAGCCGCACCGCCTCCCCGTCCTCGGGCACGATCCACGCCCCGCCGCGCGCGACCGTCATGACGCACAGCGGTGCCCGGTCCTCGATCCGTACCGACCACGGCGGTTCCATCACCATCCGCAGCAGGAATGCCCCCCGCGCGCGGGGTCCGTCGAGCAGGCCCGTCAGTGAGTCCATACGGTTCAGCGTAGACGCTCGCGTATGGAGAGGAGTCGATCAGCCATGGTCCGTCTCATCCGGTGACCGTTTCACTGAGGGGCATGACGCAGACACCCGCAGGCACCGCACTCGTCCTCGGCGGCACCGGAAAGACCGGCCGCCATGTCGTCCGGGCGCTGGCCGCCCACGGCCTCGCGGTACGCACCGCCTCCCGCTCCGGTGAACCGCCCTTCGACTGGGCGGACCGCGCCACCTGGGAGCCCGTGCTCGACGGCGCGACCGTCGCCTACCTGGCGTACCACCCCGACATCGGCGCCCCGGAAGCCGCCGTTACGCTCGGCGACTTCGCCGCGCTCGCCGCCGCGAGCGGTGTGCGCCGCATCGCCCTGCTCTCCGCCCGCGGCGAGGACCTCGCCCTGCCCGCCGAGGAAGCGGTACGCGGTGGCGGCGCCGACTGCACGGTGATCAGGGCGAGTTGGTTCTGCCAGAACTTCAGCGAAGGACTGTTCCTCGAGGGTGTCCTCGACGGTGAGATCGTCTTCCCGGCCGGGACGGTCGGCGAACCCTTCGTCGACGCACGGGACATCGCCGATATGGCCGCCGCCGCGCTCACCGGCGACGGGCACGCCGGCCGCACCTACGAGCCGACCGGCCCGCGCCTGCTCACCTTCGCCGGCGCCGCCGCCGAGATCGGTGCCGCCACCGGCCGTCCCGTCCGCTACACCGCGGTCCCGCCGCACGAGTACGGCCCGCAACTCGCCGCCCTCGGGCTGCCGGACGAGGTCGTCGGCTTCCTCACCCGGCTCTTCGGCGACCTGCTCGACGGGCGCAACGCCCATCTCACCGGTGACGTCGAACGCGTCCTCGGCCGTGCGCCCCGCGACTTCCGCGACTTCGCCGGCGAGGCCGCCGCCGCGGGGGTCTGGCAGCGGCGCTGACCGTTCGTGACGTGTCGTCGTTGTGGCGTCCGCCGGTCAGGATGACGCCGGCGCCAGTGGCGTGAAGCGCATCGCCAGGCACCGGTGTTGGCGACGGCGCGCCTGGGCCGGTGCGGTCGTGGCGCCGGTGGCCGGTGGGGCGGCCTTCGAACGGGGCGGGTTCCGGCCTCCGGGGCCTGGCCGGATACGGACGCGTTCCTTCCGGCCAGGGGTGCGGGGGCTCGGCCATTCCTGTGGGAATTCCATGGGGATTCTGTACGCGTCCCGTGACGCATGGTGTCGTGTACGCGACACCGGACGGGGAGCAGGACCCGGTGCCGACCATCCTTCGACGACCGGAAGGAAACCTCATGACGTTACGCGCGATCGCCCTCAGCGGCGTGGCCGCCGCATCGCTGCTCGGTCCCCATACGTGGGAGCCGGACGGTGCGACACCGCCCCCGCCGGACCGGATCGTGATCGACGTCGCCACCGTGAACGGCTCGGGATGTCCCGCCGGCACGGCCGCCGTGGCCGTCTCGCCGGACAACGAGGCGTTCACGGTCACGTACAGCGCGTACGTGGCCCAGGTGGGCGTCGGCTCCAAGCCGACCGATTTCCGCAAGAACTGCCAGCTCAATCTGAACGTGCACGTGCCGCAGGGCTTCACCTACGCGATCGCCTCGGCCGACTACCGGGGCTTCGCACACCTGGAGCGGGGTGCCACCGGCGTGGAGAAGGCCAACTACTACTTCCAGGGCTCGCCCGACACCAGCGCCATCACCCACACGTTCCGCGGCTCTCTCGACGACAACTGGCAGGCCACCGACAGCGTCGACGTCGCGGCCCTGGTCTGGGCGCCGTGCGGTGAGCTCCGCAACTTCAACATCAACACCGAACTGCGGGTCGCCGCCGGCACGTCCGACCCGTCGCGCACGACGAGCTTCATGACCATGGACTCGACGGACGGCAGCATCAAGACCACCTACCACCTCGCGTGGAAGGAGTGCCCCGCCGCCTGACGGACCGGGCCCCGGCGCACTCCCGGCCGGGGCCCGACCCGCCGGGCGCCAGGTCACGCTGCGGTGATGGCGCCCGCCACCAGGGCGGGTTCGTCGATCTGGACGTAGTGGCCGGCCCGCAGGAGGAGTCGCAGTTCGCTGTGCGGGAAGAGGACGGCGAACTGGCGGGCGACGCGTGCGTTGAGCCAGCGGTCCCGGGTGCCGAAGACGACGCGGACGCGCGGCTGGAAGTCCTGGAGTTCCGGGATGCGCCGGCGGCGGCTCAGCACCGCCCGCGGCAGTTCTTCGTTCAGGCGCCAGAAGGCCGGACGCGCGGCCGGGAAGTCCTCGTACAGCAGCGCCACGTACACCTCGCGCACCAGCGGGTCGCGGATGAACGAGCCGATCTGCCAGGCGAACAGCCGCCGGTCGAGGTCGGGGCGGCGCCGGGCGACGGCACGGGCCGCGGCGCGCAGCAGCGGGGTGGAGTAGAGCGTGATCGCCGGCGGCCGGCGCAGGGCGGGCGTCCAGTGGTAGTACGTGTTGAGCAGTACGAGCCGGGCGACGCGGCCGGGGTGGGCGAGTGCCCAGTCGATCGCGGGCGGCCCCGAGGCGTCGTGCGCCACGAGGACCAGCCGGCGGCCGCGGAGCCCGGTGGCCGGGGAGTCGGCGACGGCGGCGAGGTCGGCCTCCTGCTCGGCGACGCAGTAGGGGTGGCCGGGCGGTTTGTCGGAGCGTCCCCAGCCGAGGAAGTCGAAGCGCACGACCGGCGCGCGGCCCTGGAGGTACGGCAGCAGCCGGTCGTAGAGGCGGCAGTTGTCGGGGAAGCCGTGCATCAGGACGACGGGGTCGCCCGTGCCGGGGGAGACCTCGGCATACAGCCGGTGGGGGCCGCGGCTGACGGCCGGTGTCTCGGTGTCCGGGGCCATGGCGATCTCCCCTCGGCCGCGTTGTGTGCGCCCTTCGTTCAGCCTAGCGCTCCGCCTCGAGGGGGTTGTGGGAGCGCTCCCATAGCGCCATGATGCCCGTATGACCTCACGCGCGGCGATCCGCCCGTACCGCCCGGAGGACCGGGCCGGCCTCTACGACGTCTGCGTGCGCACCGGCCACGAGGGCGGCGACGCCCGCGGCCTGTACGCCGACCAGGACCTGCTGCCCGACATCTTCGCCGGCCCGTACGCCCACCTTGAGCCGGACCTGGCCTTCGTCGTGGACGACGGGACGCGCGTGGTGGGCTACATCGTCGGCGCCGCCGACACCGCGGCCTTCGTGCGGCGCTTCCGTGAGGAGTGGCTGCCGACGGTCGCGGACCGCCACCCGGAGCCGAAGGGCGCGCCGCGGACCGCGGACGAGGAGATGGCGGGCCTGCTGCACCGGCCCGAGCGGATGGTCGTGCCCGAACTCGCCGGGTATCCGGCGCATCTGCACATCGACCTGCTGCCGGACTACCAGCGGGCGGGCTACGGAAGGGAACTGATGGGACGTCTGCTGGCCGCGCTCGCGGTGCGCGGGGCCGGCGCCGTCCACCTGGGCATGGTCACGGCGAACACCCCGGCCCGTGCCTTCTACGACCGCCTCGGTTTCCACGTGATCCCGGTCGTGGACCCCGGGCCGCTCACGTACCTGGGGCGGAAGACGGACACACCGGTGCACTGAGGTGCCGGGGCGTCCCGTATGCGGTCTAGAAAGCGCTTGCACCCGCCGGTAGGGTCCACGACGGCCCACCAGCGGCCGGAGAGGAGCCACCCCGTGACCCGTTCCGCGCCCCCGCACCCCTTCATCCTGCCGCCCGAGGACCGGGCGCTCAGCCCGTACACCGGATGGACCCGGGCCCACTGGGAGGCCGTGGCCGACGGGCTGCTCGCGGCCGTCGCCCCGCACGCCACCCCGGGCCGCGCGCTCTACCACCTGCCCGGTGGCCGCCCCAGCAGCTCCGGCGTGCGCTCGGACGGACTGGAGGGCTACGCGCGGACCTTCCTGCTCGCCGCGATCCGCGTGGCGGGCGCCGGCGGCGACGACCCGGACGGGCTCCTGGACCGCTACGCCGACGGCCTGGCCGCCGGGACCGCCCGTCCCGGCGGGGACGGTCCCGAAGACTGGCCGGTCGTCGCCGACCGCAGCCAGCCCCTGGTCGAGGCCGCCTCGATCGCCCTCGCCCTGCGCCTGACCCGCACCTGGCTGTGGGACCGGCTCGACGACACGGTGCGCGAGCGCGCAGGCGCCTGGCTGTCCCGCGCGATCACCGCCGAACCCTGGGCCTGCAACTGGGAGCTGTTCCCCGTCACCGTCGCCGGCTTCCTCGGCGACGAGGAGGCCGTCACGCGCGGCCTGGACGGGATCGAGCGCTGGTACACCGGCGACGGCTGGTACACCGACGGCGACCGGCGGGCTTTTGACTACTACAACGGCTGGGCCCTGCACCTGTACCCCGTGCTGGAGGCGTGGCTCTCCGGCGACGCGGACCGCCTCGACCGCTACGGCGGGCGGCTGCGCGTCCATCTCGCCGACTACGCCCGGCTCTTCGGCGCCGACGGCGCGCCCGTGCACCAGGGGCGCTCCCTCACCTACCGCATGGCCACCGCCAGCCCCTTGTGGCTCGGCGCGCTCACCGGCCACACCCCGCTCGCCCCCGGCACCACCCGGCGGCTGGCCTCCGGCGCCCTGCGCCACTTCCTCGACCGCGGCGCGGCCGGACCCGACGGGCTGCTGTCGCTGGGCTGGCACGGCCCGTACGAGCCTGTCCTCCAGCAGTACTCCGGCCCGGCGTCCCCTTACTGGGCGAGCAAGGGCTTCCTCGGGCTGCTGCTCCCGGCGGACCACGAGGTGTGGACGGCCCCCGAGGAGTCCGCGCCCGTCGAGCGCGCCGACGCCCTGACCGCGTTGCCCGCGCCCAACTGGCTCCTGCAGTCCACCGTGGCGGACGGCGTCGTACGCCTGCACAACCACGGCAGCGAGGACGCCCGCTACGACCCCCACTACACCCGCCTCGCGTACTCCACCGTCACCGCGCCGGTGTCCGCCGCGGACCCGCCCGACAACCACTTCGGGCTCGTCCGCGCCGACGGGTCGGTCACCACGCGGACCGGGATCGTCCCGCTCGGCGCGGGCGAGGGCTGGGCCGCCTCGCGCTCCACGGCCGGTGAGGGCGTGCGCGTCGTCGCCGTCGTCCTGGCGCGCGGCGCCGCCGAGGTCCGCGTCCATCTGGTCACCGGCGCCGAGCCCGGCACGGCCGTACGGCAGACCGGCTGGCCGGCGGGGGAGGGGCTGTGCTCGGAGCTGCTGCCGCTGCACGGTCTCACCGACGCCCCCGCGCTGCCGCCCGCTCCCACCGCGTGCGCCCCGCACGCCGTCGTCCCGGCCGCCGCCGGCGCCGTCACCAAGGCCGGACGGGACCACGACGACCGCGGTGACCGCGGTGATCTCTTCGTATGCGCCGCACGACTCACCGGCGCACCGGACCCGGAACCGCTGTCCGCGGTGGCGAAGGCCGAGGTGCGCACGACCTCCGCGGGCCACGAGGTGACCATTCACTGGGCGGACGGGGCGGCTCACCACGCGCGCCTCACCCCGGATGGCGCGGTCGTGGAATCCTCTTTCCCGGACGGTCGTTGAGGCGGACATGAGCGATACGGAACTGCTGCGACTGCTCGCCGACACCAACGGGGGCGTTCTGGTGACGATCAAGCGGGACGGCCGCCCCCAGCTGTCCAACGTCACCCACCACTACGACCCGGAGACCCGCGTGCTGCGGGTCTCCCTCACCGACGACCGCGCCAAGACCCGCAATCTGCGGCGCGACCCCCGGGCGAGCTACCACGTGACCACCCCCGATCGCTGGGCGTGGACGGTCGCCGAGGGCACGGCCGAACTCACCCCGGTCGCCGCGGACCGGAACGACGCGACCGTCGGGGAACTCATCGACCTCTTCCGGGCCGTGCAGGGCGAGCACCCCGACTGGGACGACTACCGGCGCGCCATGGTCGAGGACAAACGCCTGGTCCTGAAGCTGCATGTGGAGCGCGCCTACGGGCAGCCCCGCGCGGCGGGATAGCGACGCCGGGTCCGCGCCCTGTGACAGGACGTGCACAGGATGCACAACGGGGCGCGGAACTGGAATGACCGATGTAGGAGTTGTCGCTGTACATACTGGTCCTGCCGGGACCCGAACGGTCACGGCGCGATCGTGACCGCCGACTACCGGGAGGTGCCGTGACCGGCTCCAGTCCGAAGCGTTCTCCGCTCGCCCATCTCATCCCCGCTTTCGGAGACAATCCCTACGGGGAAAGGATGGAGCGCATCCAGCGGTCGCCCAACTTCGCCGACGGCGTCTTCACGAACCCGGTGAGCGCCCGGACGGCGCCCTCGGGTTCCATGCTGCGGTTCGCCCGCTCCTACTTCCGCAAGGAGGACCGGGTGCGCCGCGCCCCGGGCGGCGACATCCCGCTGTACGGGTCCACCCTCGCGGACCTCGCGGCACCGCCCGCGTCCGGATTGCGGCTCACCTGGATGGGCCACTCCACGGTCTGGACCGAGATCGACGGGCATCGTGTGCTCTTCGACCCTGTCTGGGGCGAACGCTGCTCCCCCTTCTCCTTCATCGGGCCGAAGCGACTGCACCGGCCCCCGGTGGCGCTGCGGGAACTGGGCGAGGCCGATGTGATCGTCATCTCGCACGACCACTACGACCACCTCGACATGCCCACGATCAAGGCGCTGGCCGGCACGGGCACGCGCTTCGTGGTCCCGCTCGGTGTCGGGGCGCACCTGGAGCGCTGGGGCGTTCCCGCGGACCGCATGACCGAGCTGGACTGGCATGAGTCCACGCAGGTCGGCGGGCTCACCCTGACCGCGACGCCCGCCCGGCACTTCTGCGGCAGAGCCATCCGCAACACCCAGCACACCCTGTGGGCCTCGTGGGTCGTGGCGGGTCCCGAGCACCGGGTCTACCACAGCGGCGACACCGGATACTTCCCCGGATTCGCCGAGATCGGTGCCTCCTACGGCCCCTTCGACGCCACGATGATCCAGATCGGCGCTTACTCCGAGTTCTGGCCTGACATCCACATGACGCCGGAGGAGGGCGTCCGCGCCCACGGCGACCTGCGCGGCGAGCTGATGATGCCGATCCACTGGGGCACCTTCAACCTCGCGCCGCACCCGTGGGAGGAGCCCGCGGAGGGCACCGTCGCCGCCGCCCGCGCCACCGGCGCCCGCGTCGCCGTCCCCCGCCCCGGCGAGCCCTTCGAACCTGCCACCGGCCTGCCCCTGGACCCCTGGTGGCGGGCGGTCGCCAAGGGCGGCGAGGGCCGTGCCTGGCCCGCCCTCACCGAGGGCTCCGGGACGGCCGCTCCGCAGGCGGACACCGCCACGGCGTAGGCGCCCCCCCCGCGGATCGACCGCCGTCCGGGGCCGTTCCGGCGGCCCCGGCGGTGGGCCTGCGGGGTCAGTCGTCCAGTCCCCAGAACGGCCCGCGCAGCCCCACGCCCGCGAAGTACGACGCGGCCGAGGCGGGGTCGCGCCGGGTGTACCCCGACTCCATGCGGCCGGCGTACCAGCCGCGGGCGAGCCTCCACAGGGTGGGCAGGTCCATGACGTAGCCGGGCGTCAGCCCGTTGCCGTCGAGCCAGTCGCGGACGCACTCGGCGGAGCAGAACAGGCGCTGGTTGGCGCAGGCGTGCACGACGTCGTCCCAGATGTGCCGCACCGGCGTCAGGAAGTGGGCGACCTGGTCGCCCGGCGGTGGCGCCTGCCGGCCGACCACCCAGGCGTGGGGAGTGCCGCACGCCGGACAGCGGGTGGCGACCAGGACATCCGGCTCGCCGGTGAGCAGGTGCGGGACGGCGAACGAGTCCCAGGCGCAGCCGCCCCACCACAGCGTGCCGCGGCCCATGACCGAGAAACCGAGCGGAATGGACGCGAAGGGGTGCGCCATGGCGATCCGCTCGGGCTCCCGCGGGTCGAGGACCACGTCCCGGTGTTCGTGCAGGGCGATCAGCGCGCTCCGCACGCCGGCGGACGGCAGCCCGGTCCGGGCCACGAGGTCCGCCACGGAGGGGGCGCCGCCCGTTGCGGCGAAGTGGGAGTAGACCGCCGTACGGACGCGCTCGGTCCGCGCCGCCGGAGGCTGAGGGGCGGAGTCGTTCATCGCTGCTCCTGACGTCGACGCGGTCGGCGTTCCCGGCCCGCACCCCGGCGGGCATCCGAGGGCGCGCCGCCGGACGGCGGGAAGCCGTCCGGCGGCGACGCC